>JAGLYF010000050.1 GCA_023132435.1 Calditrichia bacterium
ACACCTGCAGCTACACTGAAATTATAATCCAAAAAGTACATGAACCAGATGCCGCCAACCAGAGCAAAAGGTAGAGAAAGCATTACTATCAAACTCTCAGCAAAATTTTTAAAATTAAAATATAAAAGCAGAAATATTATAACCAGAGTAATAGGGACAACGATGTTCAGTCTCTTTTGGGCCCGCTCCATGTATTCGTACTGACCACTCCAGACCAGGCTATAACCTTCAGGGAAATCCACTTTTTCTTCTATCACCTTTTTTGCATTTTTAACATATGTACCGACATCAATACCACGCAGGTCTACATAAAGCCAGGCCGTTGTTCTGGAATTCTCGCTTTTAATTACCGGCGGGCCTTTTTTGGTAGAAATATCAGCCACATAATCAAGTGGTATCTGGGCGCCTGATGGCGTGGGGATCAGCACCCGTTTTAAAGCGCTTAAGTTATCACGCAGCTCGCGGCTGTATCGCACATTAACCGGGTAACGTTCCAAGCCTTCAACGGTTGTGGTTACGTTCATACCTCCGATGGCGGACATGATCACATCCTGAACATCACCGACCGTCAAGCCATAACGGGCTGCTTCTTCCCTTTTGATATCGAAGTCCAAATAATTACCGCCAACTGTTTTATCGGGAAAAACACTGAGTGTGCCTTCCACATCTTTAATTATCGCGGCAATTTCCTGTCCCAGATCTGAAAGTGTCTGTAAATCGGGTCCCATGATCTTAATGCCAACCGGTGTTTTAATACCGGTTGAAAGCATATCGATGCGTGTTTTGATAGGCATCGTCCAGGCGTTGGTTAAGCCGGGAAACTGGATTGCCGCATCCAATTCTTCCACCAGTTTTTCGATGGTCATACCTTCCCGCCATTCATCTTCCGGTTTCAGCATGATGGTCGTTTCTATCATGGAAAGAGGGGCCGGATCGGTGGCCGTTTCAGCGCGTCCGATCTTTCCTAAAACATGATGTACTTCAGGGAAGCTTTTGATTATCTTATCAGTCTGTTGAAGGATCTCTTTAGCTTTTGTGATGCTCAAACCGGGATCTGTTGTCGGCATATACAGTAAATCCCCTTCGTTTAATGGCGGCATAAATTCTGATCCGATCTGACCAAGCGGTATCAGAGTAATAATAAAAATTATTACAGCAGAAAAAATTGTAATCCATTTAAACCTGAGCACCCAGTTAATCACAGGACGGTAGATTCGAATCAGTATACGGCTAATCGGATTGTCACTCTCAGGCTTTATATTTCCCCTGACAAAGTATCCCATTAAAACAGGTACAATAGTAATTGCCAGGAATGCCGCTCCTGCCATCGCATACGTTTTTGTAAATGCAAGCGGCTTGAACAAACGACCTTCCTGGGCCTGTAGTGTAAATACCGGTAAGAATGATATCGTAATTATTAAAAGTGAGTAGAATAATGCCGGTCCTACTTCTTTGGAAGAATCTATAATAATTTGCCAATGGTTTTTTTCTCCGCCATCCCGCTCAATATGCTTATGAGCGTTTTCGATCATTACTATCGCTGCATCTACCATGGCCCCAATTGCAATGGCAATACCACCTAAAGACATAATATTGGCGTTAATGCCCTGAAAATACATTATTAAAAATGAAATAAGGATACCCATTGGCAAGGTAAATAGTGCAACAAAAGCGCTACGAAAATGCAGGAGAAAGAGGATAATTACAATTGCAACCACCAATAATTCTTCGGATAATTTCCAACTCAAATTATTAATTGCCCTCTGGATTAATCCGGAACGGTCATATGCGGTTTTAATTGTTACACCTTCAGGCAGGCCTTTTTCTAATTCTTTCAGCTTCTCCTTCACAAGTCCGATTGTCTTTAATGCATTTTCACCGAAACGCATAATGATAATACCGCCAACGATTTCGCCTTCACCATTCCAGTCTGCTAAACCACGTCTCAACTCCGGACCTATAGCCACATTTGCCACATTCTTGATAAGAATCGGTGTCCCATTTTGATCTACACCTAATGGAATGTTTTCCACATCCTTTATGGATTTTATATACCCCAGACCGCGTACCATGAATTCGGTCTCACCCATTTCAACTAACTTTCCTCCAATATCGTTGTTACTTCTTTTTATAGCCATTCGCACTTTATTGAGTGGAATATTATAGGCAAGCAGTTTATTCGGATCTACCTCTACCTGATACTGCTTCACAAAACCTCCGAGAGAGGCTACTTCTGCAACACCGGGAACACCGGTCAACTCATATCGTAAATACCAATCCTGTATTGATCTTAGTTGTTGCAGATCATATTTGTCTCCACCATCAAGGACATATTCATAAATCCAGCCTACCCCGGTAGCGTCCGGACCAAGAGTAGGTGTAACACCCTGCGGCAATCGACTGGAGACGTAATTCAGGTATTCCAGCACCCGGCTGCGCGCCCAATATATATCGGTTCCATCTTCAAAAATGATATAAACAAAGGATAACCCGAAAAAGGAATAACCTCGTACGACTTTTGCATAGGGCACGGCCAGCATAGATGTAGTCAGGGGATAAGTTACCTGGTCTTCTACCACTTGTGGTGCCTGACCCGGAAACTCGGTAAAAATAATCACCTGAACATCACTAAGATCCGGAATTGCGTCTACCGGTGTATCCATCATAGCGTAAATTCCGGCGAATGCGACAATAGCGGTGAATACAATAACCAAAAATCTATTTCTTACCGACGCTTCAATAATTTTTTCTAACATAATTTGTCTCCGTAAATCTGTTTATTTAAATTGACAATTCGCATTTATTTAGCCTGCTCTGTTCATGACGCCCCGAGGCTTCGGGGCAAACAAAAAAAAGAATTTGTCCACGAATTTCACGAATTTTCACTAATTAAAATTAAAATGACTGAATATTAAAATCTTCATCTACTGGCATCTATAAAAAATTCGTGCTAATTAGTGTAATTCGTGGATAAAATCTCTGCGTCTTTGCGAGAGATGAATTATCCAGGTTAGACTAATGAACATGTGATTCATGATTGTTTTTTTCCTGGGCTTTCATTCCACCACCAGCTTTTTCCTGCAACATTTTTTGAATGGCTACCTGCAAACGGCTCTCACTGTCTAACATAAATTGTGCGGAAATAACCACCTCTTCATTTTCCAGTAAACCGGAGAGAATCCGTACTTTTCCATTATCGCTTTCTTCTCCGATACGTACTTCGCGCGGTTCAAAACGACCGTTACCACGAGTTACAAATACTAAATTTCGCTGCCCGGATCGAATCACCGCTTCAGATGGAACAACAATCGCATCCTCAATCGATGGTGTTTTTATCCACACATTGGCAAACATACCAGGCTTTAAGTCCAGACCGGGATTGGGGAATTCAAGACGAACTTTAACATCGCGTGCGCGTTCATCCAGATATGGATAGATATAATCAACTTTTCCTTCTAATACTTTTTCCGGCGAATAAGAAAGTTCCATTGTCGCCGATTGTCCAACCCGCACCCAGGGAACTTCATTATCATAAATACTAACGTAGACCCATATGGTTGAAAGATCGGCAATTTGATAGAGTGACATACCTTCCTTTATATGAAGACCCTCAATGGCATTTTTATGAATGACCACACCATTGGCCGGTGATTCAAGTTTAAGGGTCTTTCTCACTTCGCCACTCTCTTCCAATTCTTTAATAGCCGATTCCGGAATATCCCAATACAACAAGCGTTGACGTGTTGAATTGAGCAGAGATTCAGCCCCTTCTCGGATACTGGCAAATTGTGTCTCGCCTATCAATTTTTTGTTTTGTAAAGCCAATAAATATTCCTGTTGAGTAGTAACCAGATCCGGCGAATAGATTTCAAGTAATGGCTGCCCCCTACGAACCGGCTTTCCGGTATAATTCACATAGAGTTTTTCAATCCAGCCCGATATTTTTGATGAAACAATAAATATTTTTTCTTCATTGTAGTCGATCTTGCCAATAGTTCGGATTGAACGATTAAAATCAGTTTTCTCTACATTTGCCGTTCGAACACCCATATTTTGTACAGTAACCGGATCTATTCGCACGGCGCTTCCGGATGAAACCTGATCCTCATAAACCGGTATCAGATCCATACCCATTGCCGATTTGCCCGGTTTGTCATAAATTTCGCTTGGATTCATCGGAGCCTGCCAATATTTGATTTTTCTCTCACCATCTGATTTCTTTGCCTCAGTATGTTCAGGCTGTTCTGCTTCTGTTTCTTGTATCTTAAGCGGTACCAAATTCATCCCACACTTTGGGCATTGTCCCGGTTCGTCCAAAATAACCTCCGGGTGCATACCGCATGTCCAAAGTTGACCATCCTCCCCTTTCGCCGAATCATGATTATCAGAGCCACATGAAATTAGCAGACCTGACGAAATGGCTATAGCCAAAAAACTTAAGAGTATACTTTTTTTAAAATGCATTTTATTCTCCATTAAAATATTATTCTAAATTATTTTACGTTTGAATTTGTTAGTTGAGTGCCTGTTACATATTCTAAACTGGCCAGTTCTTTATTATAGTCACTAATTACCCGATAATAATCTAATTCATAGTTGAACAGAGTGATTTGATTATTAATGAGCGTCAGGAAATCTACTTTGTCTGTTTGATATCCTATCATCGCAGATCCCAGAGATTGTGATGCTTGCGGTATAATTCCTGTTTTATATAATTCAACTAATTTTGCATTCTTTTCCACGCTGGTCAGTTTGTTTTCTAATTCAAAATATACTTGATTCAATATTTGTTGATACCGCTCATCAATCATATTTTTACTATAGGTTGTTTCTTCAACTTTTTTTGATTGTTTGCTTCCGGAATATATGGGAAGGCTCAGGCTGATCCCACCTGAAACAAAATCATAGCCGGGG
>JAGLYF010000051.1 GCA_023132435.1 Calditrichia bacterium
TCTTTTTTTGCTAAATCAACTTTTAGACTACTTTGCTTTTTCATCGACTCCCAACCCATCAATAACGGTCTATTTATTTTTGCAATAATTTGTAAAGTATCCAGAGTTTTGTCTAACATGGTAAATTCCGGTTCTTCAGGAGTACCTAATGGCATATTAACTGGTTGATTCAAAATCGTATTAATTTGAGATTGCTTAACCGCACGTTTTTGTTTTAGCTGTATTAACCGATCAATCATTTTTGATAATTCTACCTGGGCCTTAAGCACATCCTGTTGCAAGCCTTTCCCAACTTTATATTTAGATTCTGCAATCTCAGTAAACTGTTTTAATAACTGTTGATTTTTTTCTGTTATCTCTATTGATTTATCGACTATAAATAGATCATAATATCCGATTTTGAGATCTTTAATCATCTGATTTTGATATTCCTGATAATTGGCCCTGGAAATAGCTGCACCTTCAGATGAGATATCCTCTTTGAGACCAAGTTTTCCGGGAAAAGGAAAGAGCTGTTTCAGGGCAATTTGCTTACCCGTCATCGGCTCCTGGTCGAATGTAAAAGAATTTGTCGGCAGATTTAATACATTTAGTGATAAAATCGGGTCCGGAAGAGCACCAGCCTGGGAAATCTTTGCGGAATCTACCTGAATAGCACTATATAATGAGCGCAACCGGGGATTTTTCTCTTTGGCAATTTTGATCAAATCATCGAGAATTAAGACATCTTCAGTTGATTGTGAATATCCCTCCGACGTATAAAAAACAAAAATCAATATCAGTGATGTATAATACAGATATTTGGAAATTGTTTTGAATATTCTGTTCATAGTCATCTGAACCACCAACATTTCTGAATTACTTTCAACTTTTAAATTAATCCGCATATAAACCTCTTATTATCTCATCGTTAAACTTGATTCATCTGTTCTTACTTTTCTTTTTATTTTTAGCAACAAATATATACATAGTGCCAATAAACCGACACTTGCCCACCAGGGGAAAGCATATTGGTGCAAATAGTTATCCAGCAATACCGATCCATGCTGTGATGTTTCGCTGTTATCCTGTTTACTTGTCCCATTACTCAAATTATGATCACCAGATTTTGATAAGTTCTTTTTCCCGTCTTGATGATGATCTAACGCATTCACATCTGAGACAGGGTGGGAGTGATCAAAGATTCGGTGATAAAAACATGTATACTTTTCTCCTATATTCATAGGAAAGAAAAAAATACTTCCTGATGTGGCAATTAAAATTATTATACCGAGATAAAACTTTTTGGATTTAAACATCTTGCTTTTCATTCTTATATTTCCATAAATCATCGTTAACTTTTAGTCAATTAGCATGCCAAACTTATATGACCAACAATTAAAAACAGCCTATCTTATTATTCTATATTGACTTAAAGAAACAGGAGCGTGTATTATATTTACAGGAAAAACAAAGTGAGGGTTTGATTAGTCTATAAATTAGACATTATTCTACAGAAAGGGTGTAGAATAATCTACACGGTGATATTTTGGGGAGGATTGACCCGATGTTTGTACACTACTTTTTACTTTTACCTTTTTACTTTTTACTTTTTACTTTTTACTTTTTACTTTCTCAGTGATTTCAGTGGTAAATAATTCATGCTATATAAGTATTGTAGTGATGTTATTCTAATCCAAACTTTTTCAATCTATATAGAAGTACATGCCTGGGAATCTGTAACATTCGTGCTGTTTTTGAACGATTGCCTCCGGTCCGTTGGAGTATTTCTTTTATTACCATTCTTTCAACAGTGTCTAATGCAATTCCTTCTTCCGGTATGTTGATTGTTGTTCCTGAAGGTTCGTAGAAACTTCCCGATATATACTCTGGTATGTTGGCGATGGTGATTTTAGAATCAGTTGCCAGAGCAAGAATGCGTTCGATAATATTCTCGAGCTCTCTCACATTACCGGGCCATTCATAGTTTTGCAGGGTTTTAATGGCTTCACTGCTGACTTTAAATTTTCTCCCCTCACTGTACTTTTTTACAAAAAAATCAATTAAAAAAGGAATATCTTCTTTTCTTTCTCTTAAAGGTGCAATTATAATTGGTACAACACTTAATCTATAATACAGATCCTCCCTAAATCTCTTTTGTTTAACCAATAGTTCCAAATTTCTGTTTGTGGCTGCAATTATCCGTACGTCTACTTTGATGGTTTTTGATCCTCCAACTGGCTGGAATTCATGTTCCTGTAAAACACGCAATAATTTAGCCTGTAAGTCTTCCCGCAGATCACCAATTTCATCAAGAAAGATTGATCCGCCATCCGCTTGCTCAAATTGACCCTTTCTATCTTTAATTGCTCCAGTGAAAGCACCTTTTACATGGCCAAAGAGTTCACTCTCAATGAGATTTTCCGGAATCGAAGGACAATTGACTGTGATAAGTGGCTTTTCTTTTCTGGGACTATTATAGTGAATTGCCCGTGCGATTAACTCTTTTCCGGTCCCACTTTCGCCTGTAATCAAAACCGTTGCATTACTGCGGGCAACTTGTATCGTCAGCTTAAGGACTTCTTGCATCCTGGCACTGTCGGCAACCATATTATCAAATTTATATTTTCCTGCTACTTCTTGCTTAAGAAGTGCATTTTCGTTATGTAATTGTTGGATCTGAACCGCTTTTTCAATTATAAATAACAGTTGTTCCTGTCCAAATGGTTTGGTAAGAAAATCATCCGCCCCAAGATCACAGGCCCGGATAGCATCTTCCACCGTACCATAAGCAGTTATAAGAATAATAATCGCTTCTTTATTTAGATCACGAATTGTCTTTAAAACTTCGATGCCGTTAATGTCAGGCATCTGAATATCCGAGATAACAATTTCAAAACTTTGTTTCCTGAACAGTTCAATACCCCGCTTCCCCTCATTTGCCGTTGTCACTTGATAGCCGTTTTTTTCCAGTTGATGGGCTAACACGCGGCAAAGATTAAAATCATCATCTATCAAAAGCACTCTCATGATTTATGCTCTCCCGGCAAAATAAGGTGAAATGTTGTTCTTTCTTCAGGTTTACTTTCGATCTCCATCTGCCATTTGTTTTCTTCAACAATTCTCTTTACAATCGCCAATCCAAGGCCGGTTCCAGCGGATTTGGAAGAGAAAAAGGGTTGGAAAATCTTCTCCATTTGCTCAGCCGTCAATCCGACACCATGATCAGTTATGGAAATTCTGTACCATATATTATTATTTGGTTCCTGCTTTTCTTTTTCAGCAATATTGTTAGCTTCAATCACGCTAAGATTCACCAGAATTTCTCCCTGTTCCGGCATCGCTTGATGGGCATTTAAGAGAAGATTAATCAGGATCTGCCACAATTGGTTGGGATCACCGCTGGTCATACAGGGTTTATCCGGCAGGTGCAGATTCAATTCGTGACCACTCCTTCCAAACTGGCGGGACAGAAGTATACGGGTACTCTGGATTGTCTCTCTGATATCAAAATTTTTTATTTCAGGAGATTGACGTCGTGCATATTGCAGATATTTTTCCACCACGGTGTTTAATCGTTGTGTCTCTTCAATCAGAATTCGAAAAAAATCCGATTTTCGCATAGTGTCGGGAATTTCATCCTGCATAATTTCAACAGCCCCACGGATAGAACCAAGTGGATTGCGCACTTCATGGGCCAGACTGGCGGTTAATTCCCCAATTACCGAAAGGCGATCATACTGCCTCAGCTGTCCTTCCAGATCACTCAGTTGTTCAGTTTGCTCATTGAGGATTTGCAGATGTCGCTCCAGTTCACTTGCGGTCTCTTGAAACCGCTTTTTTCCCTCCATTTCACGTTGTGCCTTAAATCCGGTTAAATAACCAATGACATAAAACAGGAATATTTGCAGAAAACGCATCATATTCGTCTCAACCAGTCCACCCCATTGTAACATGATATGAGGAAGATATAATATGGAAACCAGAACAGCGCTTAAAATCCCCCCTCTGACACCAAACTGAAAAGCGGCTACCAGAATAGGAATAAAGTAACTCTGCATATAAATTAGATGATACTGCCACTTCATTGTGGAGGTGGTGTAATGCAGGACAGATATCATCACAATCATAGCAATGATTATTGTCCACCAAATGATATTCTTATTTTTTGATTCTGCCATTATAGATTTACCTAATATTTTTAAAGTGTATAATATTCTACACTTTTTTGCAAATAAATGTTTATGCGAATTGTTTTTTAAAACCGCAAAGGTCACCCCGAGTACTCGGGGGATTCGCCTGCCGGCGAACACAAAAGAATACTTATTTTATATCACCCCGCCCTTGCGGGGTCTTTGCAGTTGTCGGCAAAGCTTTAGCGAGATAACCACATACATGGTATTATTATAATTAAAGCCACAGCTGTAGAGACGGCCCGGTGGGCCGTCTCCCCCAAAATAAAAGATAATATAAATCACTCTCGAACAACAAC
>JAGLYF010000052.1 GCA_023132435.1 Calditrichia bacterium
TAAAACCAAACAGTATCGGATCAATAATTGGTCAGTTTAAATCAGTCTGTACAAAAAAAATTCGGAACAGAGGATTTAGATATTTCAAATGGCAGAATCGATACTATAATCACATTATTAGAAATGAAAAAGAATTACACAAAATAAGATCCTATATCAGGTTAAATCCTAAAAGGTGGTAAATATCATAGAACTCCAAACTGACATTATTTGGATTTTATTTTTGTCTGGTGTAACATTAAAAATAATTATTTTATTAAACAAACAGGTAACGAAATTGAAAATTCTGAGATTAATTATAACACTATCGATCATTGTATTTTTGAGCCAGTGCGCGGATTTGATGAAAATAGTTCAAAAAGGAAGTATTGAGAAACCCGATGTTCGAATCAGCAAAACTAAACTGACCGGACTCTCATTTGATCAGGCTGATCTGGTATTTGATATTGAGATAAAAAATCCCAATCCAATTAGCATTAGCCTGGCAGGATTTGATTATGATTTGCTCTTAAATAATAATTCTTTTCTTAAAGGAGATCAAAATAGACAGATGGAAATTAAAGCGAATGATATCGCTACGATTCAATTACCCTTATCTTTACTTTATGAAAATATCTATAGGACATATCAAAGTTTAAAGAATGAAGACAATATAACCTACTCCTTAAAAACAGGATTATCTTTTGATCTTCCTGTCCTTGGAACAGTCAGAATCCCTGTATCAGCTTCTGGTGATATTCCCACACTGAAACTACCGGCCATCAGTTTACAATCTATCAAATTGAAAAGATTAACCCTCACCGGAGCCGAATTAGATTTGGCAATTGGAATCAATAATCCAAACAGCTGGGGATTGATTATAAATACTCTGCAATATGGATTAACCATCAATCAAGCCAAATGGGTAGATGGTCATACTGCTGAGAAAACAAACATTAGTGGTAAGAATGAGAATACGCTCCATATCCCCTTTACACTAAACTTCTTACAGATAGGAGCTTCCATTTATCAGGAAATCAGCAGTGGGCGAAGATTGAATTATCAATTTAGCGGTGAGGTAAATTTGTCCAGTTCTCTTGAGATGCTCGGCCAGTTTAATTTGCCTTTTGATCTCTCTGGTAAAATAGATCTGACCCAATAAGCAAAACAATGCGAATTTAGTTACTAACTTGAATAATTCAAGAAAATTCATGAATTAATCAGGCCAATAAGATGTTAACAAATAAAATAATTTTTCTTTACTTCCCTCACAAAAATTTCTATAATTAACAATTGTTGTACAATCCTAATCATATTTTTATTTCTCTATCCGGGTGAATATGAATCTTCGATTATTTTCTTCTATTATAATCTTTTCATTTCTGATCTTTCATTCGACACTTAATGCCCAGGGATTAACTGAACCCTTGAAAAGAGGACAATTCGAGACAGGTTATTCACACTACTGGTATCATGGTGAATTTTACCGGAGCTCCGTAAATCATTCTAACGATGACTGGTGGAGCAATGGCACACTCTATTTCAGACTTGGTTTATATGATATCATTACCGTTTCAGTGGAAGGGATGGTATGGCCCGTCAATTCTTCGAATAATTATCCGGGTGGATCATTTTTGAACTATGCACTGGGAATTGGCCTTTCTTCGCCCTCAATCCAATTATTATTTTTAGAATTATTTTTACATATGCATTACCTGGAAAACCTGTATCTGGACCGGTCAGAGCAAAAATCTGACAAACGTTTCCGGAACTTACTGTTCGGAATTCCCATTCGTTTTAAGATCGTTAAGAGTTTTACCATCTGGTTGGCACCGGTATATGTCTGGAATGAATCTGAATATTTTGAAGATCAAACGTACTCCAGATCATTAAAGTCACCTGGTGTCTCGATCGGACTGGATGCTTTGCTTTTCGAACATTTCTATCTGAATTTCAACACCATATACACAGATTATTTTCAACCTCATATCATTGCTGGTTATCGTTTTTAAGAGGGTTAATTGTTGGAAGTGATTTTTTATCATGGAAAAAGAATATAAACCAACCTGGGATTATTTTGAACTACTATTATTTATTCTGGGATGGTTGGGATTATTTTTATTTCTGATGGCCTTGATATTTGCTCATCATGTCGGATTGATTTCTGCCCTGAAAGTCTCTCTCGGATATTGGGTATTTATCGTCATAATATTTATATCGATTTTTTTTATTAATATGTTATATTTACTCCTTCAAAAAACCCTACAATTTATAAAAAGAGTGAAAAATACGGAGTGAAGAAGAAGAGAGAATTTTGAAGGGATTGGAATAACGGAATTGTTGTTCCTGCCCCTATTGTCATTCCTGAAAATATTCGTCTGCGAAAACTTGTAGCATGAAATTATAGATTTCTGTAGTTTCTATTATATGTGGGTAATGTTTGATCTCATTTTTTAACGATATCTTATTTTAAACTTTATTTTTTATTGGATTCAGATGAGGAGAATTATCAAATGAGTGGAAATATACCTGTACTTTTTGTTGAGGGTGATAGTCTGGCTGAAGCCTGGGAGAAATCTGTCATAAGTGTATATAACGAAGGATGTGATATCAAAACTGAATATGACAAAGCAGATGATCCGCCCAGTAAAGATTGCAGTATGACGATCGTCGTCAAAAATCCTCTGGCAGAGCCCATGATCCATCGGGATTTTCCGGGTGGATTTAATGACCTGCAAGAATATGTTTTAGAAGTCCTGGATGGCATTAAAGATCATCTGATAAGAAAGTCTGCTGATGATATAGAGGATACACGGTGGGAATATACTTATCACCAAAGATTATTTAAATATGCTATACCAGGTATGAAAGAAATCTATGACCAGATTGAAATGATGTCGCAAAAGTTAGCTGAAACACCCTATTCCCGCCGGGCTCAGGCGATTACCTGGAAAGTATGGGAAGACAATTTTTGCCATGATCCGGCCTGTTTACAGAGTATCTGGTGCAGATTATTGCAGGGAGAGAATGCGGACCAATGGTATTTAAACACAAATATCAGATTTCGTTCTAACGACGCTTATAAAGCAGCATTTATGAATATGTTCGCTTTCATTCAACTACAACTGAAAATCGCAGAAAGTATTTCTAAGCATTCAGATAAAGAAATATTGTTAGGACGATATGTTCACCAGGCAGATAGCTACCATATCTATGGCTCATACTTTAGAGAATTCAAGGAACGATTTATTAAAGCATTAGAAACCAGATCTTTTGAAGAACGAACCTATAGATATGCAGATATGAAGATGTTGATGGATGAAGCCATTCCGGATATTCTTGAAAAAGCATCCAAAATGAAATGATTACAATAAAGGCAAAATTTATAAAATGATGGAAGATATAGGATTTAATTCCTGGTTTAAAGAAAGAATGGACCACGGCAAAACTGATAATTTTCAGATAGCCCGTATTATAGCGGTTAACAAAGACAACTTTCTAATTAGAAATGAAAAATCTGAAGTAATCGCCGAACTAACCGGCAGGTTATTATTTCAGGCTGAATCGCCATTGGATTATCCAACAGTTGGCGATTGGGTCTATGTTCAGTATTTTAATAATAATTCTTTTGCGGTTATTGACGAAATTTTTCCAAGAAAAACAGTATTGAGACGGAAGACATCCGGAAAAAAAATAGAGTTTCAATTGATCGCTGCCAATATTGACATTGCAATGATTATCCAATCGCTTGATACTAACTATAATCTCAGAAGATTAGAACGGTATTTAGCGATGATCAATGAGGGTAATATCCAGCCCTTCGTATTGTTAAGTAAAAGTGATCTTTTATCCCCATCCGAAGTGAATGAAAAAATATCGGAAATACATACTTTAATGCCAGATATTAAATTATTGGCTTTTAGCAATCTGCATAAATCTGGAATAGCTAAATTTAAAGATATAATCGAATCAGGGAAAACCTATTGCTTTCTTGGATCATCTGGCGTTGGTAAAACAACATTGCTAAATAATCTTATCGGTGAAGAACTTTATAAGACACAAACTATCAGTGAAAAAACCAATAAGGGAAGACACGCAACTACCAGCCGCCAATTACATATTCTCAAAAGTGGTGCAATGATCGTTGATACACCAGGGATGCGTGAATTAGGTAATATTGCGGTAGAATCTGGCCTGGATCAGACATTTGATGAAATAACAAGTTTAACTGACCAATGTCGGTTTAATAATTGTACCCATACCAATGAGGATGGATGTGCAGTGTTGGATGCCTTAACAGACGGTACAATATCCAGGAAACGTTATGACAGCTACCTAAAAATGCATAAAGAATCAGCTTACTATAATATGTCCTATCTTGAGAAAAGACAGAAAGATAAAAAATTTGGAAAAATGTATAAATCAGTCATGAAACGTAAAGTAAAATAATAAGGAGCATATCATGAAGTTTAGAGTCGTTATTTCGATCATCGTCTTTATACTAATTTCTCAATTTATCTCCTGTTCTAAGACAGAAATTGTACAAAGTGGTAAATATAGTTATGAAACGGTCAAAGGAGATCCATTGAAGGCCCGAATATATACACTTGATAACGGACTCAAGGTATATATGACCGTATACAAAGACGCGCCACGTATTCAGGCCATGATACCAATACGTGTTGGCAGCAAAAATGATCCGGCAGAATCCACCGGTCTCGCTCACTATCTCGAACACTTGTTATTCAAGGGTACCAATAAATATAGTACCAGCGATTTTGAGAAAGAAAAGCCTTTTCTCGACGAAGTTGTTCAACTTTATGAACAACACCGGCAGGAGACAGACTCCCTCACTCGCAGAGCAATTTATGCAAAAATTGACAGTGCTTCATATGCCGCTTCCAAATATGCGATTGCCGCAGAATACGATAAAATGCTTTCCGTAATTGGGGCCCGGGGTACGAATGCCTTCACCGGAAATGATCTTACCTGTTATATAAATGATATCCCGGCCAATAATATCCGACAATGGTTAGAAATTGAATCTGAACGATTTCGCAATCCTGTTTTCCGTGGGTTTCATACCGAACTGGAAGTTGTTTATGAAGAAAAAAACCGGGCCCTGGACAGCGATCGGAGAAAACAACGTGAAGCTCTTTACGCAGAGCTCTGGCCTACCCATCCCTACGGTACACAATCAACCCTTGGAACGGTGGAACATTTGAAAAATCCATCGATCAAAAATGTCTATGATTACTATTACACCTACTATGTCCCAAATAACATGGCAATTTGTCTATCCGGAGATTTTGATCCGGATTCAATGATTGTCATGATCGATGAGACCTTTGGTAAACTGGAACGAAAAGAAGTACCAAAATGGACTCCACCGGTAGAGAAGCCAATCTCAGAACCGGTCATCAAAGAAGTGATCGGACCGGACATGGAGAGCGTGGTTATTGGATTCCGATTTCCCGGTGTTAAATCGGATGAAGCAGAACTACTCCTGATAACAGACTGGTTGATGATGAATGGCGTAGCCGGTATTATCGATTTGAATCTGAAGCAGAAACAAATGGTGATCGGACCTTATAGTGGCACCAATATTCTAACCGATTATTCAGGGCATTTCTTTGGCGGTCGTCCCCGTGAAGGTCAGTCGTTGGAAGATGTGAAAGACTTATTGCTGGCACAGGTTGATTCCCTTAAGGCAGGTGCATTCCCCGATTGGCTCCCTGGCGCCGCTGTAAAAAATTTAAAATTAAACGAAATTAGAGGATATGAACAAAATTGGGGCCGGGCAGACGATTTCATGATGACCTTTATAAATCAGCAAAAATGGGAAGATGTCGTCCATAAATGGGATTATAGGGAGAATATTACCAAGCAGGATATCATCGAATTTGCCAATAAATACTACGGCGATAACTATGTGGTGGTGTATAAGCGAACCGGTGAAGATCCAAATGTCATCAAAATCCAAAAACCACCGATTACCCCTGTTGAACTGAATCGTGATAAGCAATCAACCTTTGTAAAAGATATTGAGGAAATGGAAGCACCAGACATCCAACCGGTTTTTATCGATTACGATAGAGATCTAAAACATCTGAAGATGAAAAAGGATATCCCAATATTGTATAAGAAAAATGAAGAGAATGATCTTTTTTCGATGCATTATATTGCCGAGTTGGGAAATAATCATAACAATAAACTCGGTGTGGCCCTGGAGTATCTTACCTATCTGGGAACATCAAAATACACGCCGGAGGAGTTCAAACAGGAACTGTATAAATTAGGCTGCTCGTTTGGCGTGCGGTCTTCTGAGGACCGGCTACGTGTTTATTTTTCCGGTCTGAATGAAAGTTTCGATAAAGGATTTGAACTGTTCGAGCATCTCCTGGCAGACGCTCAGCCCAATCAGGAAGCGCTTGATAATCTGGTAACTGATATTCTAAAAAAGCGTGCTGATGCCAAATTAAACAAAGGGACAATTCTTTTCCGAGCCATGTATAGCTATGGTGTCCACGGTGAAAAATCACCGTATCGAAATATCCTATCCGAGAACGAGTTAAAATATCTTACCCCGGATGAACTTATCGATCTTGTCAGGCAACTTACTAAATTTGAACATAGAATATTATATTACGGTCCACTTAGTGAAACTCAGCTGATTGAAAAACTAAACCAGCATCACTATGTGCCGGATACATTTGCACCCATTCCTGAGCCGGTAGAATTCACTCAATTACCAACGACCAGAAATCAGGTCTATGTTTGTCACTACGACATGAAGCAGGTTGAAATCATCATGCTTTCCAAAAGTGTACCATATAATCGTGAAAATATTGCTGTACGAACCTTATTTAATGAATATTACGGTGGCAATATGTCATCTGTTGTTTTTCAGACATTACGTGAATCACAAGCCCTGGCCTATTCGGTACGGAGTTCATACCGATCACCTTCCAGACCCGAGGAAGCTCATTATATTTATGCTTACATAGGGGCACAAGCAGATAAGAGTGAGGAAGCGCTTTCAGGACTGTTAGTACTCCTTAATGAAATGGCAGAGTCAGATAATTCATTTGCGGATTCAAAAAATGCGATCGTTAAAAAAATACAGACAGAACGAGTTACTAAAAAAGCGATTTTATGGCGGTATGAAAATGATAAACGGATGGGTAATGACAAATATGATATTCGAGAGGATATTTACAAACAAGTGCCCGATATGACAATGGACGATGTCCGGAAATTTTTTGATTACTATATTAAAGACAAAAAATTTACATTTCTTGTACTCGGAGATACTAATAAACTGGACTTCAACATTTTAAAAAAGTTTGGCACTATAAAACATCTTCGTTTAGAAGAAGTATTTGGCTATTGAGTACCTTGTCAGGTAATCTAATCATCTTAACGGCGGTTAGAAAATGACACATATAAAAAAGAAATCTCTATATTTCGATATTGATGGTACGATTCTTGATGAATCTACCAAAGCAGTAAAAAAGAATCTCCAAAATGGCCAGCTCGAACTAAAAATCAGAGAAGCTAATTTCGACGAGATTCTCTGCGTGGGAAACGTGAATGATATCTTTCAAGGTCTTGAGGATATGGGACAACAGGTTGATGGTGTAGAAATTATCTATACCCTTTGTTTTGATGCGTTTACCGATTTTGACTGGTTTGGGAGTAATGTTTATTGTATAAAAAATCCGGATCAGCGGATTAAACAGATTGACTTTAGTGGGGATTGGTGGTATATGGATGATTTAGCTGACCGATATCTCGGAAATGGTGGGAAAAATGAAATTCTTAAACAACAGAAAGGAAATAGAATTTTTATCCCAAGTCCCAGTGGCGACGGACAAGATATCATTACCTGGCTCGAAACCATTTTCTGACCATACCCGTTTACAACCCTCGTTAGCCACATTGTTTAAACTTAAGGAGGATTCTAATGGTTGAGCAAAATTGTGAAAATTGTAATTTTCGTGTAAAGTATGATAACAACCCAAAGTCTTTTTTGGGGCGATTATGGCATTGGCATGCGACCTGGTGTCCCGGCTGGAAATCATATATGAAATCATTATCAGATGTGGAGAGAATTAAACTTGCGGAGCACTATAAACTTAAGAAGTAAATTTCTTGCCTTTTAGATTATACCCGTTTATTTTTACAATATCTTCCGTGCTGATTGTTCTTGGACTGATTCTATAAGATGGAAATCATCAACTTTTCTGAAAAATATGCTAAAAATTACTTTATGTGTCTCGAGGACTGGTCGGAAAAAATGAAGGAAGCAGGAGACCATAAAGAAGTATGGTTCAACTAAAGGAATGGTAATGGATACGGTTAAAAAAAGCATCGTTAAATCTCTGGACGGATTAGAGTTAGGATTACTGCCCTATTTGTCTTATCTGCTGCAAGATCTATGGGAGATTGGTGCATCTCCGGATATTATAATTGATATCATCAAAAAGCACGCCATTTTGAAAAAAGAGTCAAGAATTCTTGACCTGGGGTGTGGTAAAGGAGCGGTTTTGATCAAATTGGTGAAAGAGTTTGGATGCCAGGCTTATGGTATCGATGCTCTTCCGGAGTTTATAGAGGAGGCAAAAAACTATGCTAAAAAGAATAAAGTCTTACAAAAATGTAAGTTTGAGGTCGGTGATATAAGAAGGGTGGCCGATCATCTACAGGGTTATAATTTGGTCATTCTTGGTTCCATAGGACCTGTTTTTGGAGATGTAAAATCCACTTTGTTAAAAGTGCAAACTTGTATTAATGATGATGGGTATATCATCCTGGATGATGGCTATTTATTTGATTCCAGTACACTGAATAGCCCAGTCTACTTTAAAGAAACAGAGATTTTAGACTAAATCGAATTGGCAAATATGGAAATCATTGAAAAAAAATTGATGGACCCGGGTTATTTCAAAAAATCAAATAAACATATCTATAATAGTATTAGCAAACGTGTTACAGAATTGATAGCAAAATATCCCGAAGATCAATCAATATTTAAGGAATATTTAAAATCACAGGAGGAGGAAAATGCCCTTCTTGAGAACCATATTGCCTGCGTAACCTGGTTATTAAAAAAGAAAACAGATCAATCTTAAAAATTATTTTAAACTGACTTGAATTGGCCAATTCTGTTGAGTACTTTTATGGAGCAAATTATCATCTATCGGATCAATAATATGTTTAAAAAGGAAGTTTAATTCATGCCAAAATCCTTTGTTATATCCGTTCTTAAAGATGATTACAAAGTATGCCGTCTGAATGCATTCGAAGGCATACCTGAATGGGTGTTAGAAACGCCCTTGTCATCAATTACCCGTACAGCAGAGGAACTCTCCATTGTTTGTCCCAATCAGGTAGCGCCTGAACAATTGAAAAGTGAACAGGAATGGAAATGTTTAAAAGTTCATGGACCGCTGAGACTTGATGAGGTGGGAATTATCTCTAGCCTGACAAAAGTTTTGGCTGATGCCGAGATCAGTGTATTTGTTCTTTCCACTTTTGAAACTGATTATATTCTCGTAAAGAGAATGAACCTGGAAAAAGCTGCCAAAGTTCTTGCCGATAACGGTCATGAAATATTTTTTGATTAGATGATGAAAAAAATTGAATTGATTTTAGAAGTTATTTTAACCCGGAGGTAACAATTAACTTCGGTTCTTGATCAAACTAACTATCCACGAATTACTTTGCGTCTAGGCACCTCTGCGAAAGATATTTATGATTTTTTACAGCATTAAATATAGAAAACAGATAAATATCCTTTATTTGTATTTATCCTGTTAATCCTGTTAATCCTGTCAAATTTCATATGATACTATCTCACCAACAACATCTTTTGCGTTGCCTTAAAACTGCCCGCATCCAGCACACAAAAATAAACACCACTGGGCACTGCCTGCCCCATTGAATTCCGCCCATCCCAGGTCAGTTGATACAATCCCGGTGGTTGCTGCTCATCTCTTAAGGTAACAACCAACTGACCGAGGACATCATAGATTTTGATAACTACCCGATAGGATGATTGATCACCCGGTAAATTATACCGAATGGTTGTCTCCGGATTGAAGGGATTGGGATAATTACTATATAATTTAAAGTTCTGTGCATGAATATCCGAATCATCTTTCATTTGTGTTGCATCGGGGCTGACAAAAAAACCAAAGATATCCGAACTCCATAGACTGTCCCCTTCGATATTTTTTGCCAGCACTTTCCAAAAATAGGTTTGGCCGGGGGTAAGTTCCCTAACGGAAAACGTTGTATCATATATATCAGAAAATATTTCCGGATCGATGAAATCTTCGGTTATATCAAGGTAGAGTTTATATTCCAGTTCCCAAAAAAAGTTAAAGTGAACTTTGCTTGTTTGCTGCCAATTGAAGTTTACCCATACAGAGTCGAGTGTAGCATCATAGATTGGCTTTAGAAGAGAATAAGATCCAAGAGTATGTAAAATTGGATTTCCCAAATAGTATTTCCCATAGATTCCATCACCCGAACCATCTTGGTGGTAATTACTTTCCCAACAAACCACAAAATCTCTGTTAGCTAATCCACTAATTGATGGAATCCACTGACTATTATCCGTATAGGTGTTAACTTGGAACTCATAACCAGTTTTTTTTCCATTATCATTAAATATTTGTGCAAAAATCCCATACACCCAACCTTCCTGGCCATAGCTTTGCCAACAAATCACAAATCCCCCGTCAGCAAGACTACAAATATCCGGGGCTACTTGATCATCAATTACGTATGTATTCACCTGGAACTCTTGCCCTTTTTTTACACCATCGCTGGAAAATCTCTGTCCGAATATCCCTAATTCATCACCATCCTGCTGATGACTTTGCCAACAAATCACAAAATCACTATTGGATAGTGTACAAACTTTTGGTCTAGATTGCGCAAATTCTGTAGAGGTATTTACTTGATATTTATTTCCAATTTTTGTGCCATTATTATCAAAAAGTTGAGCAATTATACCCCTCCTAATCCCATCCTGATCAGAACTTGGCCAACAAATAACGAATCCGCCTTCGTTAAATTTACTCACATTACCAGAAACAGCAATGCCAGTTGTATTTACTTGAAATTTCTGACCCCGTTTAGTTCCATTATTATTGTAAATTTGTCCGTATAATGTAGAAAGTGTGTCATCAAAGCCAAGTACTCCCCAACAAATTACAAATCCGCCATCCGATAAATCACTCACATGGGGACGCCATAAAGAATATGCTGGATTAGTATCAACATTGAATTCCTCGCCACGTTTAATACCATTTTTATCAAGAATCTGTCCGGATATTGTATATCTATCGTCGCGATAGCCTGTCCAACAAACCACAAAACCACCATCCAACAAACTTCCTACATCAGAATCGCGTTGATCATTACTTGTGTACGTGTTTACTTTGAACTCTTCACCGCGTTTTGTTCTATTTCCATTGTAAATTTGAGCGAAGATCCCTGTACCACTTCCATCCTGTCCATAGCTCTCCCAACAGACCACAAAGCCGCTGTCAGGCAGGCTACTAACAGTTGAAAAACGCTGGCTATAATCCGTGTATGTATTTACCTGAAATTCCTGGTTATACTGGACGGTCTGGGCCTGTAAGTCGAGGCAATACAATATTATTAGAAATGGGGTTATCTTACCTGGCATGTAAATGCTCCTTATATTTTTCCTGTCTATCCTGTCCACCTCGGCGGATCCCGTCTTTCTCGGGATTATCCTGTCAAATTATATTTGGAACTATCTTACCAGCAGCATTTTTTGCGTTGCTCTAAAACTGCCCGCATCCAGCACACAAAAATAAACACCGCTGGGCACTGCCTGCCCCGCCGCATTCCGGCCATTCCAGATTAAATGATACAATCCCGGCCGTTGCTGCTCATCCTTTAAGATTTTAACCAGTTGGCCTAAGACATCATATATTTTGATGATCACCCGATACGCTGATTGATCGGCCGGTAAGCTATAACGAATGGTCGTCTCCGGATTGAAGGGATTGGGATAATTGGGATACAGTTTAAAGGTTTCAGGTTTCAGGACTAGATCGTCCTCAATCCCGGCAGCGGGACTGACATAAAAACCAAAGGTTTCCGAACTCCATAGACTGTCACCCTCATACGTCTTCGCCAGCACTTTCCAAAAATATGTTTGACCGGGGCTCAGATTTTTAACAGAAAATGTCGAATCATAGATGTCAGAAAATATTTCCGGATTGCTAAAATCTTCGGTTACATCAAGGTAAAGTTTGTATGTCAATTCCCAGGGAAAGTTTACATGGATTGGACTTGTTTTCTGCCACTGGAAGTTGACTGTTGTTGAATACAATATTGCATCATATGCTGGAAAAATAAGTGAAAAAGATTGCAGCAAATGCAAAATCGGCGTTCCCAGGTAGTATTTTCCATAAATATTATATCTGCCACGATCCTGGCCGAAGCTCTGCCAACAAACCACAAAACCACCATCAAATAGGCCACTCACACCAGGTTTGTTAGCATCGTCAGTTGTATTTACCCGGAATTCCTGGTTATACTGGACGGTCTGGGCCTCTACGCTGAAGCAAAATAAAATTATTAACAAGATCGTAATCTTAACCGGCATGAAAATACTCCTTATTTTGGTGATATCTTCTCACCTCTCAATGTTTTTTTGACAGGATAACAGGATAGATCCCGAGGATTCGGGATTATCCTGTCAAATTATTTTCTACGTGATTCTATCTTACCAGCAACATCTTTTGTGTTGCCTCAGAACTGCCTGCTTTCAGTATGAGAAAATAGACACCACTGGGCACGGTCTGCCCCGCTGAATTCCGCCCATCCCAGATTAAATGATACAATCCCGGCCGTTGCTGCTCATCCTTTAAGATTTTAACCAGTTGGCCTAAGACATCATATATTTTAATAATAACATGGTAAGAAGATTGATCTGCCGGTAAACTGTAACGTATGGTCGTCTCCGGATTGAAGGGATTGGGATAATTGGCATACAATTTAAATTCCCCAGGTACAATTTTCGATTTTTTCTGTTCAACATCCGTTGGGTCCACATACAACGCCGTATAGGGGGTTAATATTTGAAAGGTTAAACTGAGTTCGATCACCTGGTTCACCAGTTCATCGGTCTCTCCATAGATCTCGATTAAATCAAGAAGATGGTCAATCTTTCCTCTCGCCCAGAGACGGGGAACAAAACGATACCCCCCCAGGGTATCAGGAAAACTGCTCATTTTTTCATAGGCGAGAGAGTCCGCACCAACCCAACCGGAGAGAGTAACCGGATAGGTACCGCTGCCATTATAAAGACCCAACTCAAGTGTTTGTGTTCCCCAGAAAAGATCCAATAAATTTTTAGGATAACAATCCCAGGTCTGCAGTCCGCCATAATTGATTTCCAGATCGGTCATTACCGGTTTGGATATCCGTTTAAAATGATTTTCGATCAGCAAGGCAATGCTGTCATCGGATGTGATGAAAGTGGCATATCCAAAATTATCCATCGACAATCTGGTTAACAAGGACCGGTCGATACCATCTCCAACACCAAATGAGAAAATACGCACATCTTTTGTATTATTATTTGATGCATTTTGAATGATTGAATCAGGATTTGTTTCACCGATAGTCGGCGCACCATCTGTAAGGAAGATCAGGTTTCTTGAAGTCGTATCACGAAAAGACTGGGTTAAAGAGGAATCCAGAGCGGCGCTGATATTGGTCATCCCCAGGGCAAACATTTCATAAACAAAGTTTTGGGCATCGGAAATATTTTCTGCACTGGCTTCGACCAGATCTTCTTTAAACTGAATGATGTGCGTGCCAAAAGTAATTATATTGAAATAATCTTTAGGACTGAGCTGATCCAGAAATATGGAGAGAGATTGTTTAACCTGTGCAATTCTTTCCCCTTCCATACTGGAAGAAACATCTGCGGTAAAGACGAGATCTTTGGAAATTATTTCTTCATCAGTAATGCTGTCCGGAGGGGTAATCCACAAGGCATAAAAGCTATCAGTTCCAAATGAATCGGCCGGTGTCGGGGTATAAGTCAAAAGGCTGAATTCCACATCGTCACGCAAGGTCTCATACTGAATGATCAGATCCGTATTCGGGAAGAAATTTTCATCGCCAAATTCAAGTGTATAATGAAAATCGGAGTGCTTGGTTATTTGTGTTGCCGGTGAACTTTCATGACTTGGAGATTCAAAATATTTGTAAGGATTCTGGGATTTGGCCGATAAATCAAAATGAACCGTTTCCAGAGGATTAGAAGAAAGATCGAGAGTATTCATAAGATATTTATAAGTTGAAATACCAAAATCATAATTTATCAATTCGACATAGGTTATTTCAGTTCGGAATTCACTCAGGGCATCGACTGGAACAATACTTAAGCGAAAAAGATTATCACCTAAATATTCCAACAATGCCGGATCAAGCCATTCCCTCAATTTCTTATTATAGTCATCGATTGCCGCCTGGCGTTCGCGGATTTCTGCCACAAATCGTTCCCCGTTCACCCAGTAGACTAATTCGGTGATCATGGCACTTTCCGGTAATGGAAAGATATAAATCGCCTCCGCTGTTTGATTCAATTCGTTAAAAAACACCTGATCCACATGTGTTACAGCGACCTGATCCTGCATACTGGCTGTTACATCGAGCGATTTTATCCATACTTTTTCATATTGAGCACTGCTAAAACGGGGACGAACATATAATATCCCTGTCGCTGTGGCTTCGTTAGCGATGAATAAAAACAGGAAGAAAAAAAGTATACAACCTTTAATTTTCGTAAATGAATACATCTTAATCTCCTTCTTTATTATCATAAAATTTTCCGGTCGTCAGGGCAGATTAATGATTGTAACATAGTTTCAGGTTTAACAACTGCCTTTTAAACTTAAATGCCCTGTCTCCGGTGTTGAAAAATTATGCTAAGAGTCTTACAACCCTTAAAAGAATTTATAGTAATATAATAAATATAAATAAATTGCTGATTAAAGATTGTGACAAATGATACAAATACTTTTTTATAAATAATCAATAGTATCCGGTTAAAAATAATTTGATTCAAATAATGATTAAAGAACTCATCCGCGAAACTTCTTAGATGCTAAGAAATCACTTTTTATGATAAATAATTTTGCTTTTTTAGGTTTTATTGGTTAATATTATTGCTGAATTAATTGTATCTGTAGTTTCACCCTTCTGTTTTTGGTGATAAGTTTTTTAAGACACGTTTTAAAAACATAAGATTATCGTTGAGAATGGTGTAAGATAGCTGTTCAAGACGATTTTTTTTTGCCCGAAACAGGTTGAAAAAACAGATAAAGGCAACACATTAGAGATAAGGAAAGATCTTATGGAAAAAGGAACTGTAAAATGGTTCAACGGCTCAAAAGGCTATGGCTTCATCTCCAGAGAAGAAGGTGCTGATGTCTTCGTGCATTATAACGCTATCGAAGGCGAAGGTTACAAATCATTGGATGAAGGTGACCAGGTTCAGTTTGAGATCGGAGAAGGTCCTAAAGGATTACAAGCGATCAACGTCACAAAGATATAAACAAAAAGTGTCTTTGGTAAACCCCGGCTTAATTATGCCGGGGTTTTTTTATTTAGAACCCATATTATTCAGTTTTTTAATCGTTAAAAGTTTTAAGCATTCAGTCTTTTATTTTCTCTCGTCATCCCGCCTATCAGGCTGTTGCAGAATACACAATATTCATCGATAATACTGTGTCTTTCTCACAAATTGTCATCCCCGCCCCGTATCAAGTGCGGGATGACAAGATCCAAATAATCTTAATATCCTTGCAAGAAATAAGATAATCACGGAGGTGATTTAATGACCATCAAAAAGTTAAGTGTTCTCCTGATGATAACTTCTCTTCTGTTTATTCTCAGTGGGTGTGCACCGGGTAGTGGTGCGAGTGCACCAGAAAATCCGGCCGGATTTTTTTCAGGTATCTGGCATGGCTGGATCGCCCCGATTACGTTGATCTGGGGTCTATTCAATGAATCCATTCGTGTTTACGAGCCAATAAATACCGGTTGGTGGTATGATTTTGGTTTTTATATCGCAATAATTGGAGGATTTGGCAGTATATCATTTATCAGGAGACAACAGAAGGATAAAGAGTAATATATGGCCCAGAAAGTTAATGGTGTTTATCAACGTCTACCACAGGGTGGTGGATTTTTACGAGATCCTGCCCTTTCATTCCAACCCGGTCCTCAGGATACATGGGTTTCTTCTCAATTGATCAGACAATTTGGTCTCACAAATGGAGCCGATGTCAAAGGCTCAGCAGACCAAACAAAAAAAGGACTTCAACTGGTAACTATTGATTCAATCTGCGATCTAGAACCGGAACAATTTAAAACCCGTACCCGATTTGAAAAATTACTGGCGATAAATCCAAAAGATAGAATTCAATTGGCTAAAAGCGGTAATATCTCTATGCGAATTGTTGATTTGATTGCCCCCATCGGTAAGGGCACCCGTGGTTTGATCGTATCCCCCCCCAAATCCGGCAAAACCCAACTTTTGGAGGATATGGCTAATGCCATTTATACCTGTGAACCGGAGATTCGTATTATAGTATTATTGATCGATGAGCGGCCGGAAGAAGTAACCCATTTCAGACGTAATGTTCATGGTGAAGTTTTGGCCAGTTCCAGCGACCAGAGTATAGAATCACACGTTAATCTTGCCGAACTGACTATGGCCCATATTCGATGTGAATTGGAGAGTGGGAGAGATGTTGTAGTTTTACTTGACAGTATCACCCGGATGGCCCGGGCATTCAATATCCATGGCAGCGGATCAGGCCGGACAATGTCGGGTGGTCTGGATGCCAGAGCACTTGAGATTCCGAGAAGATTCTTCGGACTGGCACGCAATATTGAAAATGGGGGTTCAGTAACCGTTATGGCCACTGCCCAGATTGACACCGGCTCGCGAATGGATGGTTATATTTTCGAAGAATTTAAAAGCACCGGAAATAGTGAAATTGTTTTGGATCGCAGTCTTGCAGAGGCGAGAATATTCCCGGCAATTAATCTTTTATCCAGTGGCACCCGCCGGGAAGAACTGCTTTATAGTGAAAAAGAGATGCAATTGCTTGATCCCCTGCGTCGTTGGATGGCTGACTATGAGCCTAAAGCGGCCATGCGGGGATTGATCAAGCTGGTGAGTAAAACACCTACAAATAGCAAACTTATCGACCAATTTAAATCGATCCTCGAATGACAAGCCGTGAGCGATTTTTAACTGTAATGTCTTTTGGTAAACCAGATCGGGTACCCTATTTTGAAGAAGGTATTCGCAGAGATGTTCTCAAAGCCTGGCGTAAACAAGGATTGTCATCCGGGAAAAAATTATCTGATATGTTCACTACGGACCGGTTTGAAGAAATCGCCCCTGAACTGGTCCCAATCCCCGATTTTAATACCTGGCCTACCGATGTAAATGAACTGGATATCCTTAAAAATAGATTAAATCCGGATGATCCGCATCGTTTTCCCAGAAACTGGAAAAAAAAACTTCAACTTTTAAAAAAAAATGATCAGGTATTGTTTTATCGTGTGCACAGGGGTCTTTTTTTATCGCTTGGTGTATATAAATGGCATCGTTTTATGGAAGTGATCTCTCTTCTTTTCGAGGATCCTGAATATGTACATCGCGTACTGACCATTCAGGCCGAATTCGCGGTAAAAATACTGGAAAATATTCTAAAAGAAGCGGAAATTGATGCTATCATTTTTGGTGAACCGATTGGCGGTAACAAAGGACCACTTGTATCGCCTGCTATGTATGAAAAATTTGTCCTTGAAAGTTTTCAGCCTATCTTTAACGTCTTAAAAAATAACAAGATAGAAACAATTATCGTCAGAACCTATGCCAATGCCAGGATACTCATCCCCAGTCTTCTAAAATATGGGATAAATTGTTTATGGGCATGTGAAACAAATGTTGAGGCAATGGATTATCGGGATTTACGAAAGGAATTTGGAAAAGATTTACGATTGATTGGAGGAATTGATCTGGATGCCCTACGTAAGGATAAAGACGCGATCCGACGTGAAATTGAGGACAAGGTCCCGTCACTGATCGCTGAGGGCGGTTATATTCCTCTTGCTGATGGCCGGATTAGAAAAGAGATATCCTTTGAAAATTATGTTTACTATCGCCAATTGCTGGAACAGGTGACTAAGACTTAACATTTACAGCAGCGACACAATTGTTTTTATCCACGAATTTCACGAATTGGTCCACTAATTATATGACTTTATATATATCTTAAAATATTGTACTGAATATGATACAAAAAATTTATGGCTGAAATCATATAAAAAAGAAAGTTACAAAATAATTTGTGCAATTCGTGTTTAAATTCGTGTAATTCGTGGATAAAAAACTTAGCGACTTTGTGGGATATTTATGAATAGATCAGGCTAGTAAACTAATTTTTGTCTGAGGACAGCCATGCATTGGTTCGTATATTTTGTTAGTTTATTCTTATTAATTGGATTCTCATATCTGGTTTTCCGCATAATTGTGCGTAGAGATTATAAATTCAGGAAAAAGACAACCTGGATTTCAGTCTTTCTGGAGACATTTGTATTTGCCTTGCATGTAAATCTTGCCTATCTGTTTATCCCGGCAAAATGGCCGGCACTTCCCTCTCTGCCGACTAACAAGCTGATCCTGTTCATAGGATTGCTTCTTTTTATAATCGGATTATTAATAACGTTGATCGGTATGGCCAGCCTCGGTCTAAAAACAATATTTGGCTGGGGTGCGGATAGGGTTAAGCACTCAGGTATCTATCGTCTATCACGAAATCCTCAGATTCTCGCCTATGGTTTAGCACTTATAGGCATTGCTGTCTTATGGCCATCCTGGTATGCTGTTGGCTGGTTACTCTCATATGGTGTTATCGCTCATATGATGGTTTTGACCGAAGAGGAGTATTTAAGTCAACTGCATGGGAATACCTATAAAAAATATTGTACAGAAGTGCCCCGTTATCTTATCAGATAAAAATTTTATAGCGGTTGAATGAAAGGAGTAGATGGTCAGAACGAAGCGGAGATCCCGTTACTCGGGAATGCTCGATACTGGATAAACGATTAAAGATTTAAGATACGAAAAAATCGGTTTTCCCTCGTTCCGATGCTCTGCGTCGGAACGAAACATGAGAAAGTCTTAAAAATGAGAGTGATATTGTTAATTTTCAATTTAATACTTAGTTTGAAAATCCAATTGATCATAAAATATTTAATATAAAAGATAATTGTTTATTAATGGATACAATCAGCATAATTCTATTTATTCTCGCAGCTATTAGTCTAATAGCAGGGCTGGCCGGGCTTGTACTTCCTCTGCTCCCCGGACCATTGCTAATATTTATCGGACTTTTTCTCGCTACCTGGGCAGAAGATTTTGTCTATGTAAGTTGGATAACTCTATTGATTTTAGCCCTTTTAATGTTAGTCGCTCACACTGTGGATTTTTTATCCGGTGTTCTTGGGGCTAAACGGTTTGGAGCCAGTCGGGGAGCCATAATTGGAGCGATTATCGGTGCATTTATAGGTATATTTTTTGGTATCATCGGTATTATTATCGGGCCCTTTATAGGAGCGGTTATCGGACAACTTACCGAACGTAATGACCTTCAATCTGCCGGTCGTGTTGGTATTGGCACCTGGATCGGGTTCGTATTCGGTATGGCTGCAAAAATCGCCATCGGGTTATCCATGATAGGTATCTATGTACTTGTACGATTTCTCTTTTGAATATATACCTCTGTACGGAGTATAAACTAATAATGGAATTCGATTAATAACTCAGGCATTTTTCAAGGTTAATTAATTATACAATAGTTTTGTTCTAAACGCAGAGAACGCTGAGTTCGCAGAGATTATTTAATTAAACTATATGAAATGTTTATTTAGTTATGGCGCATAAATCCTCTGCGTTCTTTACGCTCTCTGCGTTTAATTTTATCATGTAACGTCTAATTTTCTATACATAGAAGATCCCTGAATACCCGGGATGAATAAATCAGGATAATTAACAAGGAGGAAATTATGGATGTGAAGCTCATTATCGCCATAGCTTTTGTTATTCTTATATTCCTGTTTGGGATAAGAATTATTCGTCCCACACAACGGGGTTTGATTGAAAGAATGGGAAAATACCGCAAATTCGCCCAACCGGGATTTCACTGGATCATACCGATTATCGATCAGCTGTACAAAATAAACATCACAGAAATAATGATTGATGCCCAGCCGCAGGAGATTATTACAAATGACAATCTAAACGCTTCTGTCGATGCTCAGGTTTATTTTAAAATAAAAGATGATGAAGAAAATGTGAAAAAATCGCAATACAACGTTAATAATGTCCAACGACAAATAGTCCATCTGGCCCGGACTACTCTCAGAAATATTATCGGCACACTTACGCTGAAATCTGCAAACAGTGAACGAGGCAAGATTAATTCCGAATTACATGCGGTTTTAATCAAAGAAACTTCAACTTGGGGTATTGATGTCGTGAGAACGGAACTAAAACAAATCGATCCACCACAAGATGTTCAGGAAACGATGAACAAAATTGTAAAGGCAGAAAACGAAAAATTAGCTGCCGTGGATTATGCTACCGCTGCGGAGACTGCGGCCGATGGAGAGAAGAGAGCATCAATAAAGCAGGCAGAAGGTGTAAAACGATCTCAAATTTTAAAAGCAGAGGGTGAAGCGGAGGCGATTAAATTGGTAAATGAGGCAGCCAATAAATACTTTATCGGAAATGCGCAGTTGCTAAAAAAACTTGAAACTGTTGTAAGTTCACTTCAGAAAAATACAAAAATCGTTATCCCTGAAAATACAGAATTGGTAAATGTTATCGGTGACCTTTCCGGTGTATTACCTTTGAGGAGGGATAAAGAACAATAATTCGTATTCACGCCATCGCCAAAAGTTAAAATGTCATAAACATTTATATTTGGAGAAACCGATACATGTTAATTTTTGAAATTATCGGCATAATTGTAGCTGGTTTTTTTGCCTTCATCGTTATCCTATTAATTATTTATGCTTATTTTGTTAAGAAATCAAAGCCATATGTGGCGCCGGGTAATATGCCCGTGCTTCGGCCAATTCCCATTCCCACAAGAAACAGGCCAGTGCTGATGAGAATATTGGTCTGGTTTTTCGAGGTAAGAAGATGGGAATTAGTGGATAGCTGGTATTTTAAGCTAGATAATGCAGTTCAGATTGTAATAAACAGAGGTTTCATTTTTGATGGTGCTTCAATTCCCCGACCACTGTGGGCATTGTTAAGTCCTGTAGGTTTGCTTTTAATACCTGGTCTTATTCATGATTATGGATATAAGTACGATCTTCTCTGGCAAGTAAAAGAAGACGGTACCATTGCCACTTATTTGGAAAAATCAGGTCGGAAACATTGGGATGATCTTTTCCGTTCTGTTGGAAAACAGGTAAATGGTTTTTCTTTTATTGATACACTGGCCTGGTCAGGTCTACGATTGGGTGGTTGTTTCGCCTGGAATAAACATCGTAAAAAGGATGAGGAACCAGACAAACCAGTAATTTAATGTTGGTATTTTAGTCATACATAAAGGGAGGGTAGAAAGGATGGAGATAAAAGTAAGACCTGCCCAGAAAGATGGACATCCAGCCTGGGTTTTAAAGATATTCGTATTAGGAGTAATATCATTAGGCAGGAAGCTCATGATTTCTTCCAAAAAAGAGGATTCCAAAATATAAAAACTCAGGAAGTATTTTTAAAACACATCCCAGATATCTAATTCGGTATATATTTCAAGCAATGTTCTATCTTTATACATTACGAGGACACGAAGAATAAATAAAATATTTTCTCGCAGCGACGCAAATGAAAGAATATATCGCACATAATCAACATGCCTGGAACCAAGAAGTCGCAAAAGGTAACCAATGGACCATTCCGGTTTCTTCCGAGATAATTGCCCGGGCACGACGAGGAAAGTGGCAGGTACTGCTTACACCATGGAAGCCGGTTCCCTCGGAATGGTTTCCAACTCTAAAATCTCTTGATATCCTGTGTTTAGCATCCGCAGGAGGACAGCAGGCACCAATTTTTGCCGCTGCCGGAGCCAATGTCGTTGTTTACGATATTTCACCAGAACAGCTGAAACAGGACCAAAAGGTTGCCCGACGAGAAAATCTGGATATACAAACGATTGTCGGTGATATGTCTGATCTATCCATATTTCCGGAGAAACAATTTGATCTAATATTCCATCCTGTCTCAAACTGTTTTGTTTCTGATGTAAATCCTGTCTGGCGTGAATCATATCGCGTATTAAAATCGGGTGGTGTCTTGCTATCGGGGTTCACAAATCCGATCCTTTATCTTTTTGATGAATCTGATCCTAATATCCCACTTAATTTAAATATAACCAACAAAATTCCTTATTCTGATCTGGACTCATTGACTCCCAGACAAAAGGAATATTATATCAGCCAAGGCTTACCTTTTGAGTTCGGTCATGCGCTCGAGGATCAGATCGGTGGGCAAATTAATGCAGGTTTTATTATCGACGGATTTTACGAAGATAAACATAATCCCAAGGACCATCCTATTTATAAATATATATCTACTTTCATTGCGACCCGGGGAAGAAAGAATTAAATCCCTTTATTTTTTATTCAGATAAATCAGACCAGTAGTTGTGTTAAGTGTATAAAAGATTGGTAGCAAGTTGTTGATGCGTGTATTCTGTAACTGCTGCATTTAAGTTTAGGAAGAATTATGGCCAAAGATATTACGAAGATGCCATTTTGTGGTTGTCTCCGACCCTGCAATCAAACAACAAATCCATCAGTCTGCTGAAAATGTGGAACGGGAATTTTATAGCAGTGAATCAACCAGAAAGTGGGTTGAAGGTCTTGAACATCTTGGAACAAATAACCAAAAACCGTTTTTACTCACGGCCCCCTACCTTATTATCATCTTTGCCCAACGTCATGGATTAAAACCCTCCGGTGAACAGAGAAAGCACTATTATGTCAGTGAGTCGCTGAGTATCGCCACCGGGATGCTTATCACAGCCATCCATCATGCCGGTCTGATATCATTAACATATACACCGGGCAAAATGGGATTTTAAATAAAATTCTCTCAAGACCAAAGAATGAAAAACCCTATATGATCCTGGTCGTCGGATACCCGGAAGAAAAGATCCTGGTGCCGGATATTGACAAAAAATCACTACAAGAAATTGCTACTTTTATTTGAATAATTTAGTAAAATTTTGCCAGCGGTAATCGGCAATATCATTCTTTGCCAAATCAATAAAATCGTTAAAATTTTCTTCAACCAGTAATCTTTCTATCTCCACATTTTTAGGTATTTGAATCTGATAACGAAATCCATTGACAGGATGGTTATTCAGAAAAGCGGCGATATTGATAAGATTGTCCTGATGATGAATACGAATTTCATAATTATTCTCTTGGTGCTTAAACGGTATTTTTTTAAATAATTCCATATTTTTTCCCTTTTCTTATATAAATTTATGGATTTAAAAACTGTAAAAATTCATTTGTTTTTAAGATTTTCAACCGCCACCTGTGCCTCTTTTAGTTGATCAGAAAACCAATTGGTAAAATCAGCGTTAAAGTCTACCTTGAAACCTCTGAATCGTGCTTTTTTCTGTATATCCTTGTATGATGAGTATAATTCCTCCGATAGATAAAATGTAACTTTCATATTTTTGCGATCAATCGATCTGATTGGTTTCAGTTCCATTTTCCATCTCTTTATTAAATATTCATATTCATAGATTAATAATAGATATTATATCTATTTTTTATGGATATTAACATTATATTTGTGGATTGTCAAGGATTCTTCATAATTTTGGTTATCAAAACAAAATTTTTTTATACATGAAATAAAATTAGATTATGTTTATCTTCCGACTATTAAAATTTAGATATCTTGAACATCGTAACCGGACAAAAGTACCGGGTATAAAAGAAACAATAACAGGATTCTGACTATAATGGCAATTGAAAGGCTCAATTCAGATACCTATAAAGCTGCCCTTTCTCACCTGGCAGATATTGATACAGATCTTGAAGCCGTTTTAAACGAATTTGGTGCACCACCAATGTGGTCCCGTGACCCGGGATTTCCCACATTGATCTATATTGTACTTGAGCAACAGGTTTCCCTTGCTTCAGCAAAAGCTGCCTTTGAGCAGTTAAAAAAATCTGTACCTGAACTTTCACCTTCTAATTTTCGTAAACTTGACGATAGGATCCTCAGGAAGATCGGCTTCAGCCGTCAAAAAACAGAGTATTGCCGAAATATTGCTATCGCCATTGAGGAGAGGACATTACCCATAGACGAGTTTGCGCATATGCCCGATAACAGAATTCGATCGGAGTTACAAAAAATTAAAGGTATTGGGCTCTGGACGGCAGATATTTATCTTTTGATGGCCTTAAACCGCCCGGATATTTGGCCGGTTGGAGATTTAGCTCTGATTTCTGCAATCCAGAAGGTGAAAAATCTCCCCGAACGTCCAACTGCAGAAGAATTTAAAATGCTTGGGGATCCATGGAAACCATGGCGGGCAGTCGCAGCCAGAATACTTTGGCATCATTATCGACAATCAGGATAGTTTAAAAATATCGAGGGGCTTATCATTTTTAATCCTTGAACGGGATGATCTTCGGGTAATTGGTCATACGGGTGGGCAAAAAGGATTTATCTCTTTCTTTTATATTCACCAAGAATCCAAATCCGGTGCCGTTGCTGTATTTAATACCCTGGATCTTTCCACACCCGGAATATCAAATACCCGAAAATTATCTGCCCAAATCCGGGATCTTCTTTTTGAGAAAGTGTGGTCATTATTCTTAGACTGAAACTGTATTTCTACCTCCTATTCAGGTTGAATTTTATCAGGAAAGAGTCAATCTTATGATATGTCCGAACTGTAAATCTGAATTTGTAGAAGGTGTTTACACATGTTCCGATTGTGGTATACCGCTTGTAGATTACCTTCCCGCCGTTGACCACGAAATGGATAATCCTCTACAGGATGTTAATTTTGTTGCTGTTTACAATCCCATAAACAGCCAGGAAGTTTCTATCATCAAAATGATTCTGGAGCGCGAGGAGATACCCTTCCACATAAAAAATGACAGGTTGCATGGTGCCATATTATTTTCGATCCAGGGATCCGGTAAAATGGAACTATTTGTCCCCGAGGACTATGCACAGCGAACCCTCGATCTTCTCAGGGAAGAACTTGATCATAAATGAAGTCTAACCGCAGAGACGAAAAGGGCTAAATAACAAATGCGTCTTTGCGGTTAAGTAAAAAGGAGAAGTATTATTGAAAAGAATTAGTGTTTTTTGTGGATCAAGTCCCGGAATAGATAAAGAGTACACCATCGTTGCAAAAGAACTAGGGCAGGCTCTTGTAAATAATGGATTAGGTCTCGTCTTTGGTGGAGGCGCGGTCGGCCTGATGGGTGTAATTGCCCGTAGTGTTATGGAAAAAGGTGGTGAAGTTGTTGGAGTGATTCCCGAAGCAATGGTAAAAAAAGAGCTAGCTCTTAAAGAGTTGACGGATCTACGCATTGTTGGATCCATGCATGAGCGCAAAGCACTAATCGCCGAACTTTCCGATGGTTTTATCGCTATGCCAGGAGGTCTGGGAACTATCGAAGAAATATTTGAGGCACTCACCTGGTCCCAATTAGGCATTCATAATAAACCCTGTGGATTTCTTAATGCTCGTAATTATTTCCATCAGTTAATAAAATTTTTAGATCATATGTCTGACCAGCATTTTGTTAATGAAAAACACCGGTCAATGATTATGGTTGAAAATGATCCAGAGACACTCCTGGCAAAATTTAAATCATACCAACATCCGGATGTGGATAAATCTGCCTGGGCACTTAATATGTTAAATACTTAACCGCGAAGATCACGCCAGCGGGCGGATTCGCACGCCGGTAGGCGCATTTCCAACCTACCGGCGAACGCAAAGATTAAAAAGATAAAAATCCAAATCTCAAATACCAAATGACAAATAAATTCCAATTTCAAATTACCGAAATGATTTTAATAAACTATCATACAATTTTTTCATTGATATTTGATAATTATTTGGGATTTTTTTGAATGTTTATTCGATTACCGTGTATCATTATATACTTTTTTTTCTTATGGCAAGTAACTCAATCATATGACATTATATAAGTACAGTTCTAGATAAGATCATGAAAACAGATATAACCGTTGTTTTTGAAGGGAAATTATTAGATGCCAATTATATTAAAAGTATTCTGGAAGAAAATGGCATTTCTTCCCTTTCAAAAGATAATTTGAAAGGGCAATTATACCCGCTATATGTAACCTATGGGTGGATTAAGCCAGTAAAGGTTTTTGTTGAAAAAAAGAATGAAAAAAAAGCGAAAGAGATCATTGATGCATTTTTCAAAGAGTGAATGGTTTTAAGATATTATTCAGCAAAAACTATCAGTACCTGACCAGTTACAAAGGTCTTGCTTTTTATACCAAAACATCTCAGCAAATTGAATTCCCAAACAGAACAGAACTGATATATGCCCAAAAAATCTGGATTCCTGGTTGATGGATTTTATTAATTTACCACCGAATCACACGGATAAGGACACGGATTATTTTAAAATTATGAAAAACTCTCCCTCCTGAATATCATTTTCTTTACATCAATAATAATCTAAAGAATAGCCTCAAAATTGCGATAATAATATTCATATTTGTTATATTTTTAATAAGTTATTTAGTATCAGCATTAAAAGTAGAATTCAGAACTCGGAATTAGGAACTGGGAATTGCAGCTCGCATCTCGTAATTTGCAAGGAACGTCAAGAAACGATTATCAAGAATCGAGTAGGAAGCAGCGAGAAACGAGTAATGAGGAAAAAATTATTGTTGCCTAGAAAAGGTGAATTACTCAGAATATATATCGGTCAGAGTGATACCTATCAGGGAATTCCGCTTTATGAGTGGATTGTCAAAAAGGCACATGAAAGAGGATTAGCGGGATGCCTGACGAATTCTTTGTGTCTTTGCGGTTAAAAGGATAGTTCAACCCTGGCAAAATACTGATCGGGAAAACCACCATACTCCGTGCCCGGATCTCCTCCGGAGGGAAAAGCAAGAAGAAACAAGTCCCAGTTTGTAGCGACAGAATATTGTAATGACGGAGCGGTAATCCAAGACTTGTCATTGGGATTAAATATGACAAAAAAGTCACCCCGGAGTAGAGGCGTAATCTGGTAGGCAAATTCCTGAAAAATTGACTGACGGGCCGGTGTCAACTCACCGGTATAAACGATATCCAATCTACGAGATCCGGCATTTTCTGTTGTACCGAGACCGTTATATATATACTCGGTATGAATATAAAAACTATTCTTAAAGGTATAATCATATGAAAGAACAAATGTCCAATACGGATTCTCAACTATCTCGGTTCGGTAAAAATCAAGTGGTGAAGTAAAATTCAGGTTTATTGTGGTATATTCGATATTGGGATCTGTATAAAGAACTTCTCCTCTAAAACCACCATCATACAACTCTCCTGCCCAACTGGCTGCCAGGCGTAAACTGTTCAGTTGCCAGCCGGCTATAAAATTAAAGTCATAATTCCAGTTATTGGTCATATACCGGCCAGCGTACACAACCTCATAACGTGTCCGACCAGGTGTCACTGCAATATTAAATTGTGAAAGCGGTCCGGTATAATACTGGACATGTAACGCATCTGCTCCCGGTCTTTCTTCATAATCAAAATCCAATATATCAAAAGGATTAAATAAATCCGTCGGATTCCAGACCAGACAGGTTCCCCAGGCAATACGTTGTCTACCGAAAATCACTTCCCAATCTTTATAAATCCAGTCAAAATAGAGTCGATCAATCTCAGAAAACCCATAGATATCCTCTTTTTCAAGCCATTCATATTTAAGATCGAAATAATAACTTCCGCCGGTGTTAAGTTCCTCCTGGAATCTTCTTAACAGATCGGAATTTTCTTGATACATTAAAAGAGTGCGGGTCTGTACGCATGTGGTAAAATTATCTTCAAGATACATAAACAAATTTAAACGTAACTGCGTCGTATTCTGCCACCTTCCAACATCAACCGGCAGCCATTCAATTTCACCATCGGCATAGGTAATCAGGTTCTTGGCATATCCACCAAAATCCCATATTGACATTTGTCCGCAAACAGGGGTAGATGACATTAGCAATAGCAAAACCGGTAGAGTACTTCGTCTAAAAATAAATATGGCCATTTGTTGAAACACTCTGTCCTGTTATTGTTTTTTTTCTGGTGTGACCACTTTATCCTCGACAATTTTGCCATCCTGTAAAGAAACTATCCGACGCGCTCGACGCATTACTCTGGCATCGTGTGTAGAGAATATGAATGTCATAACATATTTATCGTTTAACTCCTCCATCAGATCGAGAAGTGATTCTGCTGATTCTGTATCGAGGTTGGCTGTCGGTTCATCGGCAAGCACAAAGGCCGGTCGTGAAGCCAGTGCCCGTGCCACGGCAACACGTTGTTGTTCACCTCCGGATAACTGTGCCGGACGCGAATTAATCCGTTCACTCAGGCCGACTTGCTTTAACAGATCAATTGCCCGGTTCTCCCTTTCTTTTTTATTCACGCCTTGCAGAAGCATAATAAATTCGACATTTTCTCTGGCTGTAAATACAGGTATCAGGTTATAGGCCTGAAACACAAAACCAATATGTCCGAGTCGGTAATCAACAAGTTTACTTTGTGGCATGGTTGATAAATCAATTCCATCAATTACTACTTTTCCACTCGTGGGCTTATCAAGACCTCCGATGATATTTAGAAGGGTTGTTTTTCCTGAACCTGACGGTCCCACTACCGCCATGAATTCCTGTTTCTCAATATTACAGGTGACATCCCTGACTGCATGCACAGGTACAGCCGATGTATTGTAGATTCTATCCAGATTGGTGATTTCTATAAGTGCCATTTTAGATTCCTCTATTTATAATTTATTAATGCTCAATTTTACTTAATAAGTCCTGATCGCTTCCGAAGGTACCAGATGTGTTGCTTTCCATGCCGGCAATAAGGCGGCAATATTTGCCGCAATGACTATCATAATTGTCAGAATTATGTACATCATCGCCGGCAGAAACGGATAGAGTATGGTTGTTGCACCAAAACTTTCCAGACTCCCGGAAATGGCAGTCAGATCAATACCATTATTACCGTAATATGCAATAGTTAAAACTCCTACACCAATACCACAGAACCCACCTGTTAATGAAAGTAGTACTGATTCCAATACAATCATGATAAATACTTTACTCTTTTTCATCCCAATCGCGATAAGAACGCCAAGTTCGCGAATTCGATCAACTACGGACATGAGCATCGTATTTGTAATGCCAAATAACAGGGCAAATAAGATAATACCAACAAAGATGTACATATAGATACCGGTTGTTTGTGAAAGGTAAGCCAGTTCCGGTGCCATGTCCTTCCAGCTCTCTACTTGTAAATTGCTAAACAGGATCAGAAGATTATCTCTGACAAGATCAATAGTTTCTACCGATTCTGACCTTATAGCTATTTCATGGATGATTGGATCCGATTCCAGTATCCGAAACATATCACCTTGTGCTACATAGACATTCATTTCATCAAATTGAGAAGAATTTGTTTTAAATATGCCCACTACGCGACAGGCAATATAGGCAATCCCTCCTTCCAGATTCTGAAAACTAAGAACAACCTTTGAGCGAAGTTTTAAATTCAATCGTTCTGCCAGTTTCCTCCCAATCAGGATTGGATTTTTACGGTCTGACTTAAAATACGAGCCCTCAATAAGTTTGGCATAAATATCTGTAACCTGTTTTGAATCTTCCGGTACTATCCCAATAATTTCCACACCGTAAGAAGATGAAGGAGATGCCGCCATGCCGATAATCTTTGTCCGACCAGATGCCGCCCGGATGCCTTTAACCGATCGGATGTTGTCCAGAACATTTATTCCATCAGGAATAAAATTGCGCACATCTTTATCCTTATCATAATCCTTCTTATGAATCTGGATATGTGACAGATCTCTGCTTATCGCTGTCTCTACCATCGATTCCATCATTCCTACCATAATCGCACTTGAGAATATCCCCCCCCATAAACCGAAGGTGATTGCCGCGATAATTATCAGACTGCGTTTTTTATTACGCCAGATATTTTTCCAGGCGAGAGAAAGTAACATGTATTACTCCTTTTATGTTTTGAGACTTGGTACTCGGTGCTCGGTTCTCGTTACTGGTTTCTTAAATCAACAACCCCCTTAGTCCCCCTTTTTTAAGGGGGAACAGAGCATTCGCAACCAGTATCGAGTATCCAGTATCCAGCATCGAGTATCTACCCCCTTATCGTTTTCGCCGGATCCAGACGCCGGACAAATAATAAGGGATATATAATAGTTACGATAGCGATAATTAGCACAACCAGAGCCTGGGAAATAAATATAGAAGGTTGTGCACTAAAATTTAGAATCGGTTCAATGCTTAACTGATCGTATAATTCTGCCATTTCTCCACTGAGATTTATTGGGTTGTGAACCAGATAAAAAATAATCGGCATACTGCCCAGAATACCAATAACAACACCAACAAAGGAAACCATAAATGTCTCGATAGCCAAGATCAGTAATAGTCGCCGTCTTCTCATCCCAACCGAAATCAAAATGGCAAATTCTTTGGCTCTTTCAGACACCATCATCATCACAGTTCCAAAGACACCAAAAGCGATAACAATATAGAGAATAGCCAGCATGATGATCCCACTGACATTATCAACCTCAATATTCTGTTCTAAATCCGGCAGCATTTCATTCCAGAGCATCGATTTTTGTCCTTCAACTAATAACTGGTTGACAGATTCTTCAACTTCTTCCAAATGATGGATATTGTCGATAAGGATTGGTAGTGATGTAATCCTGTCTTCACAGGAAAAAATCTCCTGGGCAAGTGGAAGTGGCAAAAGAATCATTGCATTATTCATTGCCTTAAATGGTAATTTTACGATACCGCTGATCGGTACTATGGCTGCGGCAATTTGACCATGGTAGCCCTGACCGTAGATTACAATACTATCCCCAATATCAGATTTGAGCATGCCTGCCAGTCCGGATCCCATTAAAAGCCCCCTCGAATCATTATTCAGGTATGTACCCTTGATCAGTTTCTCCTTTACTTCTGTGATTTTGTCTTCAAGGATCGGTTCGATTCCGATTACCTGGGAGACTTTTGTTGTCGTTTCATGTGATATAAGAGCAAAGGCCTCAAGCCGTGGCGTGATATGAGTTACATAGGGGATTTTGGTTAACTTGTCAAAGGTGGTTTTATCGATTACAATGCTTTCATCCAGCGATCGCTTTTCCCAATAGTCCTCACCCTGTATTTGCAGATATCCGGTGAATAATTTTGCTGATGAATCGATCATATAACTATATGATCCCAGCTGTGCCGAACGCATCACTGCGGCAAGTATCACTGCAAAAAACACGGAAGAAGCGACGATGATCGTACGTTTTTTATTTCGCCAGATATTCCGCCAACTTAGAGAGATGTACATTATGTTTTCCTCTTTTACTATAAACAATATGAACCGACTTGAATATAGAATATCGAACAAGGAATTATGAATAACGAAGTTAAATAAATCCGTAAGATACAATTAATTACTTGATACTCGTACCGATTACTTTTACTCATTTTTCAAATTTTTAAGCGCAGTTTCCACACTTTTTACAAATATTGATATTAATTCATCATTTTCTGTAAGCACTTCGTTAATCAAGTCATCGGATTTATGCAATTTTGCTATTGAAATGATTTTTAAACAAATGAATGATTCTCTCAATTCTTTTAGTGAAATTTTCATTTTATGAATAAAATCTTTTCTTGATTCTGCACTTTGTGCTTCACCATAATTTAATGCCGGTGAAGTCCCAGATTTAACCAATTGTCCGGCAAGATGTATCCCTGCTTTCGTATTTGGCATAGATTCAACAATCTTAATAATTAATACGGCAAAAGCTATCAGACGATCTTCGAGATCAAATTTCTTCATCTTATCCATTATTCACTCCTTTATAAAAATTCACCATATTCATTACTTCATCATTCCTTGTTCGACATTCAATATTCGGTGTTCGTCACCTTACTCGTCGCATATTTTGTTGTGAGAAAAAAGATTCATCGATATTCATATTGAACTCAATATTTTTATACTCCATCACTGTTTTTTGTCCTGGTTCGTCGTGTGGAATCATTTCCCAATGGGCTGGAATCGTTCTTCCTCCCATTTTTTTGATATCACTTCCAATCATAGATTTTATCAACACCATATCCTCATCATAATGATCAGCTCTAAGTTGTAAATAACCCTCTTTGGAGATCCAGGTAATGATTTTGCTCCACACCACACCTGCCTCCGGCTTTGGAGTCAATTCCACTTTGTAACAGTCATAACCATCCACTTCTTCTTCTCCAATGATTGCATGAGTATAGTCCTCAACAATCGAGGATTGGCGCACCAGATCATCATTGGTGAAGTCTGAGCCCATCCAGGACTGCATCATCATAGAAGGAGGTATCTTGATTACTCTGTTCACGCTGGGGATCCAGTTCCACACTTCCTTTTCTCTTTTCAGGGTTACAGTTCCTTTATCTTTTGCCGGATCGGTGATAAGAATTAACGCATAATCCGGTTCCAGTGACCATACTTTCATCGTCATTTCTCTGGACCAGGAAGGTTTGATAATAGCCATACTCATTTCCGTATAACTGCTGGTTGCCCGGATTAATTCATTTGCTTTGGCAACAATCTCTTTTGCATCTTGAGCTTGTATGAATGACACCAGAATTAATAATGCCATTGATATTTTTATAATATTTCTCATCCTACTCTCCCTTACTTGGTCCTCGGTTCTCGGCACTCGGTACTCGGTACTCCTTTTTCCTTACTTAGTACCAGCTTCGAGAAACGAGAAGCGAGAAGCAATTCACAATTCCAAATTCCGAGTTCCGAATTCCAAATGTATAATTTATCATTCCCTCTTCCTTATTCCCTCTATAAAACTATCTAAAAGGACAACAGATACTTTTCGCAGGTTAATAGCTTTACGATCCATAATCCACTGCAACATGACCCCATCAAGGGCTCCGATCAGAACGGAGGCGGTTGATTTTGTATCCATCGGTTTAAACACACCTTTTTCAATTCCTTTTTTCAGGATCTTTTGTATCATTTTGCGATAGTTAGAGTAAACCCCTTTTAAATTTATCACATCCAGAATATCCTGATTTTTATTTCTTATCCCTTCCGCCCAAAATTCCATCATGATATCAGCAAATTCTTCTCCGATATGCACAAAGGCATCGAGAGAAATCGTTAATATTAACTCCAATTGTTTTAAGGGATCATCCTCTTTTGATAAAGCCTCCTGAACCATTGACTCCATCGTTTTAGAAAAATAGGTATAGGCGCTGGTAAAGATCTCTTCCTTACTCCTGAAATACTCATAAATAGTACCTTTGCCCACACCGGCCGTAGTTGCGATATCGATTATTTTCGTTTTAACAACGCCTTTATGGGCAAAAACCTGCATTGCTGCATTCAAGATTTCCATCTTTTTTGCCTCTTTGTCAACAATTTTTGGCATCATCACTCCAAATAATATTTTATTATGACCGACCGGTCGGTATTATATTATTAAATTTTTTCATACTTGTCAATAGATTTTTTAATATTTTTTCTTTTGGGTACGGTCCCGCCCATCAGGTTGTTGCAGAATACACAATATTCAACAATATTACTGTGCCTTTCTCACAAATTGTCATTCCCGCGGAAGCGGGAATCCATTGAAAAACAACCTTTTACGTAAAAAATATTTGGATCCCTGCTGGAGTTTAACCCTTTGGATTCCTGCTAGAGTTTATCCCTTTGAGATTCCCGCTT
>JAGLYF010000053.1 GCA_023132435.1 Calditrichia bacterium
GCCCGGACCCGGACTGTTCCCCTTCGTAATACGGGTTCGGCAATCAGTCCTTTTAATGTTTTTCTTATATTACAGGGCATTGAAACTTTAGCCTTGCGGATGGAACGTCATTGTGATAATGCTCTGGCTGTTGCGAATTATCTCAAAAAACACTCTAAAGTAGCCTGGATAAATTTTGCCGGGATGCCTGATTCACCCTATTATAAACTTGCTAAAAAGTATACAAATGGCAAACCTTCAGCTCTTCTGACTTTTGGCATTAAAGGTGGTTTTAAAGCCGGTGTCTGTTTTTACGATGCGCTGAATATGTTTAAACGACTGGTAAACATTGGTGATACAAAATCACTGGCGGCCCATCCTGCATCCACCACCCATCGTCAGTTATCCGAAAAAGAGCTGGAAATGGCAGGCGTCACAGAAGATATGATCCGTCTCTGTATAGGAATTGAACATATTGATGATATCATCGCCGATCTTGAACAGGCCCTTTCTGCTGCAGCTGGTTAATATATATTTTGGGACATTGAGTAAGTGTGGCATCAGCTTAATTTGAAGAAATTGAATATCCAATATCCAACAAGGAATTTCCAATTGAAATGTAGGGGCGGGTCTCTGCCGCTAGGCCGCGTTATACGGGGTGCCCGCCATACATTAGAAGTTTATTAGACCAAAAATGATGAAGGAGTATGAATGAAAAAATTAAATTGTTATTTATTAATTTTGGTACTCATTATACCCTTAAGGGGTTTAGGCCAATCTGTAACCGATGATATACGTGTTAAAGATGCTTTTAATCTGGCTGAAAAATGGATCGAATCCCAACGCGCCTATGAACAAATTCCAGGTTTGGCCCTAACATTTGTTTATAAACAAGATGTAATATGGCATTATGCTGTTGGATATAGCGATCTGGATAAGAGAACACTCACCTCAACGAAAACTATTCATAGTATCTGTTCTATTTCGAAATTATTTACAAGTATTGCTCTCCTGCAACTTCGGGACCAGGGATTAATTCTTCTTGATGACCCTGTTAGCAAACACCTCTCCTGGTTTAATATCCAGCAAGCCTTTCCCGAAAGTCCTCCCATTACAATCCGGGCCTTGTTAACACATTCTTCAGGTCTGCCCCGGGAGTCTGATTATCCTTATTGGAATGCGCCACAGTTTGATTTTCCGACCCGGGAAAAAGTAACAGAGCAATTGGGCGATCAAAAAACCCTCTACCCAGCGGATAGATACTATCAATATTCAAATTTGGGGCTGGCACTTGCCGGCGAAATTGTTACGGAGGTATCTGGTCAGGATTATGCTTCATATATTAATAAAAACATCATTGAACCTTTGGGATTAACTGACACCAGACCTGAAATGCCTGAAGATTTACAAGGGACCAGACTGGCTACCAGTTATAGTGCTATAACCAGAGAAGGTATACGAAATAAACTGCCCTTTTTCCAGGCAAATGCCATCACTCCTGCGGCAGGCTTTTCATCCACTGCAGATGATTTAGCCCTGTTTGCTGCCTGGCAACTTCGGCTTTTAGATACTGGTGAAACTGAGGTTCTTAAGGCCAATACATTGCGTGAGATGCAGCGCGTACACTGGCTCGATCCGGACTGGAAAACTGCTCGAGGGTTAGGTTTTGGCGTTTATAGAGATAACGATATTACTTTTGTCGGTCATCAGGGCAGCTGTCCGGGTTACCGGTCGGCTTTGATGATTCAACCGAAGACAGAAATGGCGGTTATTTGTATGGCCAATGCTTCCGGTGTACCTGTAGGAAAATATGCTCAGGGTGTTTATCGTATCATCTCCAGAGCAATTGAGGAAACAATTGATTCCCCGGAAGCAGGTAAAACAACTGATCCTTCAATCTCCCAGTATACAGGAACTTATACTTTTAATCCCTGGGGAGGAGAAGCAGCAGTTGTTCCCTGGAAGGGTGGTTTAGCGATTGCCTATTTTCCCTCTGATGATCCGCCGATGGAACTAACCCAATTAAAACACATCGAAGGAAACAAATTCAGACGGGTGCGAAAAGATGGGGATATCGGAGAGGAGATTACATTCATCCTTGATGACGAGGGTGAAGTAGTCAGTCTGAAACAACATAGTAACTTCTGGAAAAAGATTAAGTAAATCTGATTCCAGGCATTTTTTTATTTTTCAGTCAATTCCGTAGGAATTGTCTCAGACTAGCCCTGGACGGCAGTCCAGGGTAGATTACAACCCGAAAACAGGAAAAAATATGATATATAATATCATTCGGTTGCGGTTTAAATATTTTTAAAGGGATTTTACATGAGTTTTACAATTCGCCCCTTTCACCTATGTGATTTGAGTTCACTCTATCGGATTTGTCTTCTTACCGGAAATAGTGGTAACGACGCGAGTCATTTGTTCAGCGATCCTGATCTATTGGGTCAGTTTTACGTTGCTCCTTATGCCGTCTTGGAACCCGAACTATGTTTTGTTCTAACCGGCTCCGGAATTCCTTGTGGATATATACTCGGCGCCAGCGATTCGGAAAAATTCTATCACCTTTGTGAAACCGAGTGGTTTCCACTGCTTCGTGAACGCTATCCTTTACCTCAAACAAATGATAATTCTCTTGAACAAAGAATCGTCCGCCTTATTCATGTAGGACATAAACCCAATGTTGACCTTAATTCTTACCCGGCTCACCTGCATATCGATTTACTCCCTGAAGCACAAGGCAAGGGAATGGGCCGAAAATTGATTGAGGTTTTTATTAACAAACTTATTGAACTAAAAGTACCGGCGGTTCATTTGCAAGTTGGGAAAAAAAATACAGGCGCCGTACAGTTTTACGAACGTGTGGGTTTCCAGCGGATAAAAGAATATGAGTATGCAATTGCTTTCGGAATGATGCTAAAATAGCCTATTTTTTATTGCCATGTTATGGTGGGCAATAATAAAAAAGTCATCAGATAACTAGAATATTATTATCCTAGTGATAAGGAAAAAAATCATGAAGATTAATATTATTATATGCTCTGTCATATTACTTTATATTGTCCAATTTTTTTGTGCAGGAGATAATGTCAGTGCACAAGAGTCTACCGTTAATCCTACCCTCGATGACTCTGTAAAATCCTTTCTTGAGGAAAAAAGGGGATCCTGGAGAGATATGAATGTTCCGGAATCGGATGGTAAAATCTTATATGACATCATAATAAAAAACAATTATAAAAATGCTTTGGAAATCGGCACCTCCACCGGTCATTCAGGCATCTGGATTGCCTGGGCTCTGAGTAAAACAGGAGGAAAACTGATCACTATAGATATAAATGAAGATCGTTATCGGGAGGCTCTGGCCAATTTTAAAAAAGCAGGTCTGACAAAGTATATAGATGCGCAGCTTGCCAATGCCCACAAGCTGGTAAAAGAATTAGAAGGACCTTTTGATTTTATCTTCTCTGATGCTGATAAAGGATGGTATAAAAATTATTTCATCGATCTATTTCCCAAACTTGTCATAGGGGGCTGTTTTACAGCACATAATGTTTCAGATGGTACCCTGAGCCAATGGTTTGGGGGAGGAACCGCTGAATTTTATTCATATATCAAAGACATACCAGAGTTGGAAACAACTGTGGATAATAGTGGAGCCGGATTATCCATTAGCTATAAAAGGGGGAAAAAATGAATTTAAAATTTTTACTTTAAACTTGTAACCATTTCAGCGGTATTCTCATCAAACGTAAAGTATTTCGTTTTAAACCACAACGCCACATTCACCAGACCGATAAGTACCGGTACTTCCACCAGTGGGCCGATCACCGCCGCAAAGGCTTCGCCGGAATTGATCCCAAACACCGCCACAGCGACCGCAATCGCCAGTTCGAAGTTATTACTTGCCGCTGTAAATGATAAACTGGTAGTTTTAGCATAATTGGCACCAATCTTCCTACTGAGAAAGAAGGATACCAGAAACATAATAATAAAATAGATCACAAGTGGTATCGCTATTCTCACCACATCCAGCGGAATCTTAACAATCACTTCCCCTTTCAGAGAAAACATGACAATAATCGTAAAAAGCAATGCTATCAAAGTTATTGGACTGATTTTTGGAATAAATTTGGTTTCATACCACTCACGTCCTTTTAGCTTGAGAAATACAAATCTTGTGACCATTCCGGCAATAAAGGGAATACCCAAATAAATAAAGACACTTTCAGCGATTTGTCCGATTGTAATATCAACTGTAAAAGTTTGCATACCCAGCCAACCGGGAATTACAGTCAAAAACACATAAGCATATACAGAGAAGAATATCACCTGAAAAATGGAATTAAAAGCTACCAGTCCGGCAGCATATTCTGAATCGCCTTTGGCAAGTTCATTCCAGACAATCACCATGGCGATACAACGAGCCAGACCGATCAAAATTAATCCAGCCATATAATTCGGTAGATCGCTGAGGAACAATATAGCAAGCACAAACATCAAAATTGGGCCGATGATCCAGTTTTGAACAAGAGATAAAGTCAATATCCTGACATTGCGAAATACATCTCCCAATTCTTCATATTTAACCTTTGCTAACGGTGGGTACATCATCAGGATCAAACCGATGGCAATGGGAATGTTGGTCGTCCCAACCTGAAAAAGATTCCAGAAACCGACAATCTCAGGAAATAAATATCCTGAAAAAACGCCGATAAACATGGCAAGAAATATCCAAAGTGTCAGATAACGATTGAAAAATGATAATCTCTTAATTATTGATGTCATGTTGATCTTTAATCCTATTTCAAATATTCATTTATATAGATTGGAATTAGGAATTTGGAACTCGGAACTCGTCTCTCGATGCTCGCTTAATCATGGATGATTTAGTCCCGACAAGCCTTCTCGAAGAATGTGTAAGAGTCGGGATTACTCGTTTTTCGCATCTCATATCACGTATCCCGCATCCAGTAACATATTCCTAATTCCGAGTTCCGAGTTCCTAATTCCAAATACATCATTATCTATATTAAACCTTTTCAATATATTTGTTATAAAATTCCATAAAATCATTTTTTATCTCATCGCGGATCCGGCGAAAAACAGCAATAATTTCTTCTTCTGAACCTTTTGCTTCTGCCGGATCATCAAAACCGATATGCAGATTTTTATCGACTTTACCGGTAAATATGTGACAGGTTTCTCTGGCATTGTCACAAACAGTTATTAAATAGTTGAAGGGTGTATCCAAAAACTGGTCAACATTTTTAGGATAGTTCCGGCTTAAATCGATACCCACTTCATTCATTACCTCAACTGCTTTAAGATGCACCCTGTCCGATGGTCCCGTACCGGCAGAATGAACTTCCAGATTATCATCAAATGATTTTAGAAAACCTTCGGCCATCTGGCTGCGACAGGAATTACCTGTACATAATATCAGTATGCGTGTCATCTATCCCCTTTCTAAACCATATTTCCAAAAGCAATACACATATTCATTTCGGATAATAGCGAATTGATTAATTTAATTAAATGTTACACAATATATTTCGATCAATCGTATTCAGTTTTTCTTTATCTTTCATGATCACTTCATCCTCCGGCAACCAGGTTCGGATCAGAGGGAGCAGATGGCGGATATATTCATTTGTTTGCTCTATATTGAGGTGATAATTAACCCATTTGCCATCTTTATCATCTCTTATAAATTCGGCATCTCGAAGCATTGACAAGTGTTTTGAGACGGTTGAAACGGCCAATCCCAATAATTCCGTTATCTCACAGACACAGAGTGATCGGGTCTCCAGCATTTTCAAAATGCGAATCCGATTAGTGTCAGACAATGCTTTGAATACCTGTGCCAATTCTTTCATGTGATTCCCCATTTCGTTATTTAACGAAATATAAATAATAGTCATATTAATATCAATCTATTTAACAGCAAAGACGCAAAGGACTAAATAACATCCCGCATATGCGGGATCAA
>JAGLYF010000054.1 GCA_023132435.1 Calditrichia bacterium
TTTATTAAAATCATTTCGGTAATTTGAAATTGGAATTTATTTGTCATTTGGTATTTGAGATTTGGATTTTTGTCTTTTCAGTCTTCGCGGTTAAAAAAGATTTAGCGTTAAAGTGGATTCTTTAAATCGTTATGAGATTCTTAAATATTTACAATCAAGAATTGTCCGAGACATCGGTCATAATAACCATATTTTTAATAAACTTAGCCCAGAATTTGTCGATAAGAATAAAAAGAAATGATTATTCAGTTGAAAAAAGATAAAATTGTAGGGACGTAGCATGCTACGTCCCTACAATCTGATGTGCTCGTCAAAAATTATAGTGGAACAGTATGACTTCATCATTTATAGGAAAGGTAGTAGATAACTACCGCATTATTGAAAACCTTGGTATTGGCGGGATGGGTGTCGTCTTTAAGGCGATTCATATCAAGCTGGACAAATTATTTGCTCTGAAAATGATCGCACCCGGTCTGGCCATGAACGAAAATTTTATTAAACGATTCCAGACCGAGGCAAAGGCCCTGGCCAAGTTTGAAGATCCAAACATCGTGCGGATCTATGATCTTCGCGCAGACAATGACCAGTGGTTTATTGTAATGGAGTATGTAGATGGCTTTAATTTACTGGATTTAATCAGAAAAGATGGCGCATTTCCTCTTCAGAATGCCTTACCTATTTTAAAACAGATACTGACCGCTATCGGACATGCACATAGAGCAGGAATTATCCACCGTGATCTAAAACCAAACAATGTAATGATAACCACTGCCGGAAAAATCAAAATAACCGATTTCGGATTGGCCAAAGATCAGACCAGTATGACCACCACCCTTTCAGTCACCAGTGGTGGTACACTTTATTATATGTCTCCTGAACAAGTCAAAGGATTTCAATTCACCGATAAACGCAGCGACATCTATTCTATCGGTATGACCTTTTATGAGATGATCACGGGCACAGTCCCTTTTAAAAATATGGATTCCGATTTTGATATTCGTGAGTCGATCATCCGAAAAAAGACGGAAAAACCTACTGTTTTTAATCCGAAGATACCTCCTGAACTGGAAGCGATTGTTATGAAATCAATTGCAAAAAAACCGGATGATCGGTATCAGTCCACCGAAGAAATGTTAAAGGCTGTTCTTAAATTTGAAGCCCAAGATCCGGACATAGACTCTGAATTCGCTCTGGTGGAGATACCCGATTCAGGCAAACAGAACTTAGGCAAAAAAGAATCAGAAAAACTCCTGGACAGAGCAAACCTACACTTCTTAAAAAATCTATTTTCTCTCAATCGGAAATCACTGTTTAAAATTGGAGTATTGGGAGGCCTGATAGCTGCCACACTCTTATTATTTTATATTTTTTATTCAGACTCATCACTTTCTGAGAAGGAAGATGATGCCATTGCTGAGGCTTCACAATTTTCCTCAGAACCTGCAGAAATAAACAAAGCCCTGATAAAACCAGAAATAAAATCCACTCCAAAAACCAAAATTCCAGAAAATACTGCTTTACCTGCCCAGGTTACAGTTAATTCTGATCCAAGCGATGCTGAAATCCGGATAAATGGACAATTAAAGGGAAAAACACCTCTGAACATTACCGATATGGCTCCCGGCAATTATAACGTACATATCAAGAAGGATGGATTTGAAGAATATAATGATAAAATTAAACTCACCTCCGGACAAAATGATGTTTTTCTGGCAGAACTTTCACCCCTCACCGGTGGAATTAATCTAACCACAGAACCTCCATCAGCCCGGATTCTGCTCGATGGAAAAGAAGTCAGTGAATCCAAAACTCCGGTAAAATTGGATAAAATTCCCATTGGAAAACACAAGATTGAGATTCAAAAAAAGGGATATGCATCGGTAACAAAGGAGATAGAAATAAAACGGGATGAGATAACAGAGACAAACATCCAGTTAGTACAGCTTGATGGGAAATTAAGCATACAGGTAAGACCCTGGGGCTCAATCTATATAAATGATAATTTGAAAAAGGAATCTGCAGATACAAAATATGAGGTGACGCTCCCTGTCGAACAATACAAAGTTACGGTGACCCATCCAACGCTTGGTAAGTGGGAAAGAATGGTTGAGATTGAAGCAGATGAAGAAAGACAATTAGTAGTTAATTTTAACCGGAAAATAACAGTAAATGTGGCTGCTTTTGATGAAAATGGATTACCTCTCACGGCTGAAATATTTATTGATAATGAAAATACTGGGAAATTTACCCCTGCAGAGATAAAGACCCGTGTGGGACTCCACAAATTAACGATAAAAATGGACGGATATGTCGCTTCAAATAGTGAAAAAGAAATATTTTTCGATAAAAATACGGAAAATAAACATACAGTTATCCTAAAAAAAATTGATTGAGGATGCAACATTGATCACTTATAGAACATTTTTTATGCTTAATCTAATTTAGTATCATATAAAAAGGATATTCTCGATCTATGATACGATCAGTCAATAAAAATACACCAAACATTATGACGATATACCTGATACTCGCCTTTTTCCACCTCCAGGTAATATTTTTGATTCCTCAGGGAAACTCAGGGCTCTACGCTTCCGACCAATCCGGTTGTAGCGAACGTTTGGATCAGGCTGAAGAATTTTACTATGATGGTGATTTTGATAAAACAATTGAGATCGTCAACCAATGTCTTCAGGAACAATCCATTTCCAATAATGACCGGACTAGAGCCCACACATTACTGGCCCGAACCTACCTGGCTAAAGAAAATATACAGACAGCAAAGGAAAATGTGCGAATAATTCTGAAATTAGAACCTGAATATCAGCCGACAATTGAGCAGGAAACACCTAAGTTTGTCAATTTGGTCACGGAAGTAAGAAAAGAACAGGAACAACTGGCCGCCGCTGAAGCAGCATCCGGTATCAGTTCCTGGTTACTGATCGGTGCAGGCAGTGTTGCGGCCGTTGCTATTATTGCTATCGTGGCTTCGGGAAGTGGTGACGAAGCAGGAGTACAAAAAACGGCATTACCAAAACCTCCGAATTTCCCGGAATAGTGGTGAGGATTGTATGAGATTCATACTTCTGACAATAACTACAGTGATAGTGGCATTCCAGTGTATTATGGCCCAAACGGAGGTGCCCAGGAGTGACATCGACGGTGAAACCTGGAAACCGGCAGGCTCTCCCTATATTGTTACTGGTGACTTAAAGATAATTTTTCTTATCATTAAACCAGGTGTCATCGTTCAATTTAGGGGAAATCATAAATTTGATGTGGATGGCTTCCTTCAGGCAGAAGGATTTAATAGTGATTCTATTTACTTCCAGCCAGAGCCCGGGAGTACAGCTGGTTGGGAAGGTATAAAGTTTAAATCCGGCGCTGTTTCCTCTTCCCTGAAATATTGTAGAATTGAGGGTGCCAGCAAAGAAGGTATAAATATCGATCAGGCACAGCCGGAAATATCAAATTGCCGGATTATTGATAACGATGAAAATGGAATCTTTCTTAAAAGCACTATAATTCAGTTACAACATTGCATAATAAATAATAACACCCTGAACGGAATCGAAACAGAAGCATCGCAATTAACAATTGTAAATTCAATCATTTCAGGCAATTGGGAATCAGGCATTTTATCAACTCATAATGACGATATAATTGTATTGACAAATATCGTTATTGCCGACAACCAGGATAGAGGGATTGATTGTCCGAACGGAAATTTAACGATCAGAAATTCAATAATATATGATAATGCTGTTCAGATTAACTCACAAGATGGTAACACCGATGTAACCTATAGTGATATTGTTATCCAGGGGGACACTCTTTTTCCGGGTATCGGGAATATAAACCGCGACCCTGATTTTTTAAATCGCAGTAACTATCCATTATCCACTCAGTCATTCTGTATCAATGCAGGAGATTCAAGCATTACCTATGAAGACAGGTATTTCCCTCCCTCAATGGGAACTTCCCGCAATGACATGGGGGCATATGGTGGTCCACAAGCTTTTGGCTGGTATCCTCCCCTGTATATTAAACCACAACGCCTTGATTTTAATAGAGTTACACAGGACAGTAGTCAATCGACTGTTTTAAATATCCTCAATTATAGGGATACCCTTATTACAGTATCGGATATCTTCTTTGAGGACGGTGATAACAATGTATTTTCCCGGGCCCTCAATGATTCCATTGTCGCTGTTTTTGATAGTATTGAATTGACAGTAACCTTCGAGCCGGATAGCGAAAAAGTATACACATCAGATTTAATACTTCAAACACAGTCACATGGCACGGTATCATTACCTTTAACCGGTGAAGGGGTGCTGCCTCATATTGAAATATTACAATCAGAACTCGATTTTGATATTGTTCGTTTAGGCGAAAATTTTTCTCTCAATTTACCGATTCAAAATACCGGTGGTGATACGCTACAAATTGAGTTACTTCACCCCTCTAACTCAGTATTTCAGATTGAACAGACAACACTTAAAATTAATCCCGGTCTTTCTTCAGATACGATCCGGGTTACTTTTACACCCGATTCGGTAAAAACATTCCAGGATTCGTTGATAATTCTGAGTAATGATAGAGATATACCGCGTATTGCAATTCCTTTATCAGGTGAAGGTTTTGGTCCCGTGATAAATATAGATCCCACTAGCCTCAATTTTGGCTCTGTTGCGGTATTATCGGATACACTTCTTTATTTAACAATTAGTAACCTGGGAAACAACTCTCTTGACATAGACAGCCTTCCAGTCAAACAACCTGATTCCTTGGTAGAGGTTTTCTCTATAAATATCAAACCGGATTCGTTCCCATTAACACTCGATCCGGATAGCAGTATCATCATTTCTGTTCGATTTACCCCACCAGATTGGGGATCAATTTCGGGTCAATTATTGGTATATTCTACGGATCCCTTTCGGGATACGCTAGCAGTTACGTTGCTTGGAACAGGTATTGCGCCTGAAATAACTATCTCATCAACTAAATTGGATTTCGGAGAGGTTCTGATCATTTCCGATTCTACCCAGATTCTAACTATTGAAAATATTGGAAATCTTCAATTAACAATTGAAGACTTTGATATATTTCCACCTGATTCGGTTTTTAAATTGAGCGATATGACCGTTTCGTTCCCTTTTGATATTAAACCCGGAAGCAGTGCCGAATTCCCAATTAAATTTATGCCTGTGGATACCGGACTTGTAGATAGTCAGATCCTCATTTTATCCAATGATCCGTACCAGAGTGAGATTTTCGTTTTGTTATCCGGCAGAGGTACTGATACAGGATTGTTGCCAGAGATTGAATTGTCTGCACATGCTCTGGAATTCAATGAAGTTGATACAAGTTTATTCTCGCAGAAAATTCTTTATATTTATAATAGGGGTTATGTCGACTTAATTATCCCTGAGGATAGTATTTACATCACTGGTTCAGAACATGATGCGTTTTCGATTTTAAACATTACGGAAGACATCAGGATAAATCCTCAAGATTCCCTGGATATTGTAATTCGCTTTGAACCCATGGAATTTGGCCCGGATCAGGCTAACTTATGGATCAGAAGTAATGATCCTTTAAATCCCGCGGAGAATGTTACACTTTCAGGAACAGGTACCGGAGACGGCCGGGTACCAAAGATTATAGTATCAACAGATGTCCTTGAATTTAACCAAGTCGATACCAGTTCTTTTTCACAGAAATCATTCTATATTTCTAATAAGGGGTACCTTGACTTAATTATACCACAGGATAGTATTTACATTACATATTCAGCCTATGATGCCTTTTCAATTCTTGATATAAAAGATGATATTATGATAGTTCCCCAGGATTCACAGGAGATAGTAATTCGTTTTGATCCTGCGGAACTGGGTCCGGATAAGGCTAATTTATGGATCAAAAGCAATGATCCTCTGAATCCGACGATGTTTGTATTACTTTCCGGTATTGGCATTGGGAATGGATCGGCAACAATATCATTTGATCCGGCCAATTCCACAAATCCCCTAATCAACAGACAAACAGCAACAATTAGTTTTGAGATTACCAGTTTTGTACCTATCGACTCCGCGACCGTCTTTGCCCGCAAGGGTGGTGAAACTACCTTTACGGCTTTCTCACTGCAGAACCAGGGCACAACAAGTGTCTGGTCAACAGAAATTGATTCCAATTTAATTACTGAGCGTGGTGTGGAATATTATGTGCAGGTCAACCAAAATCATACCTTTTCTCTATATCCTCAGGAAGGAAAAAGTCAGCCGATTGCCGTTTCGGTTCAGATACCTTACCGGGCGTTTCCTGAAAAAATACCCGGGAAAACCTACCAGATGATTTCAATACCTTTTTCCACCCCGGATCAGAATCTGAGTGATTTGTTCCTTGACAATCTGGGTTCCTATAATAACAGTAATTACCGGATTTTCGAGTGTACGAATGGCTCAGATTACTCTGAAATTAGAGAAATGAACAAACCGTTACCTACCGGAAAATCGGTCTGGCTCATATCGAAGGAACCTGTTGAACTGGATATAAATAACGGAGAATCCGTGCTAACTGACCATGAATATACTATTGAACTACAGCAGGGCTGGAATATGATTTCCACACCATTTGCTTTCCCGGTTAGCTGGGTTGATTTAGGCACCGGTCCGGCTTTAAGACACTACGACGGGAGCGACTGGCCATTTGCGACCATTATGGACCCTTTTAAGGGTTATGCAGTCAGCGTCCCGCAGGATACGGTCATCTCTATACCGGCGAATGAAGCAGTATTCGCAAAATCCTTGCCTAAACCCGCTCATCCTGAATTTGCGGATAACTGGCTTATTCAAATATCTGCTGAAAGTGGTGAAATAAAAGACCAGTTTAATTATGTCGGTACGCTAAATTCAGCCACTTCCGGAATTGACCGGCTTGACCACCCTGAACCACCGCCAATCGGGGATTATATCTCATTATATCTGGTTTCTCCGGAAAATGATGGGCACTTTTCAACCGATTATCGTGAACCCGGTGCTGAAGGTTATACCTTCGACATTGAACTGCGGAGCAATATTAGTGGTCATAAATACATCCAAATAATTCCAAAGAATCTTCCCAAATCATACGATTGGTTGGTTATAGCATCAGAGACAAAGCTAAATCTGGGAAAAGAACCAATCCGAACCTCCTTAAATCAGGTAAGTTACAAATTGATTGTAGGTACTTCGGACTACATCGACGAGAATCTGGAAGATTATAAAACGGCGCCAAAAGTATTTAAGCTCGCTCAGAATTATCCTAATCCTTTTAATCCCAGTACAATGATCATCTATCAATTACCAATATCCAGTGAAGTGGGTTTAAGTATATACAACATTCTTGGCCAAAAAGTGATAACCCTGGTTTCTGACAAACAGGAGGCCGGATATTATAAAATAGAGTGGAATGGTTTGAATCAATCAAATCAACTAGTATCCAGCGGAATTTACTTTCTGCAATTGAAAACAAAACATTTTATTCAAACAATAAAAATGATTTTGCAACGGTAATATTTTTTGACAGGATTAAAGGGATAAATATTATGTTTATCCTGTCAAAAAAATTCTATTGTACAAGGACACAATTTTTAAGCAAGTGAAATAAACATTTATAGAGGGTATTTTGATAGAAAAACTGAAAAATAAAGATAAACTTCATACTCAATTAGAATTACAGAAGTTTGTTCTCTCCCTGGCACGCAAGTTTATCGAAATAAAGGCCAGTGAAATAAATGATGCGATTGAAGCCGGACTGGAAGAAATATCCAATTTTGTGAATTCAGATCGCAGTTATATCTATCTCTTCGAAGACTCAAATAAAAGATTAACTCTTACGCACAAATTTTATCGAAACGGGATAAAGAAAAAGATTGCAGAACACGACCGGGTTGATAGTGAAGATTTTAGCTGGTTGATTCAACCTATTTTGAATAATCAAACCGTAAACATCTCATCCATCACGGATCTTCCCGGAAAAGCAAGTACTATCAGAGCAATCATGGAAGTAGAGAAAACAAAATCTATGATTTTACACCCGATAAACCCGAATGAAACGATTAGCGGATTTATTGGTCTGGATAGTGTCAATAATGAGAAACAATTTTCAGAAGAAGTGGACAACTTACTCAAAATGTCAGGAGAGATTTTTGCCAGTGCCATTCATCGCCGGGATTTAATTTCCCATAGTATCCGGATGGAAGAAAAGTATAGCACATTATTTTCTGAAACAGAGGATGTAGTTTTTATCTCGACCCCTGAGGGAAAGTTTCTTGATATGAATCCTGCCGGGGCAAAAATGTTTGGTTATTCTTCTGTCAAAGAAGTTTTAGATCTGGATATTGAGAAGGCCTTTTACTTTGATCCCAAAGACCGGGAAAAATTTAAAAAAGCAATGCAAACCAAAGGTCGGGTTAAAGATTACGAAATGGTCATCAGAGGCAAAAAGGGTGAAAAGATCTTTGTCTCGGAGACATCGACTGCAGTGCGAAATGAAAAAGGTGAAATCATAGCTTATCAGGGCATCATGCGAGATGAAACTTATAGAAAACAATTAGAACA
>JAGLYF010000055.1 GCA_023132435.1 Calditrichia bacterium
GGGAACTTGGAATTTATGATGGTGGAGTGAATTAAGTGGAGGAGTAAAATATTCTCGCCCCGAAGGGGCAGAATATATTAGCCAGGGGCAACGCCCCTGGAAACCGGAACATCAACAAATTATAAGCCCCAACGGGGCGAAATATTTGTAGCCCGGTGCGCCACGCCAATCGGCGGGCAAGGAAGCGCCGGGTTAGAGGAACACCAAAATATTTAAAGTCCCATAGGGACGACCTATTGATTTTCAGAGCGCAAAGCATAAATATTATTGAACACTTCCGGTGTTCTTAATTCAGAAATTTGATTCATACATCTTGTAAAACGTTTCCCAAAACGTCCCTACTTCTTTATTGGAAATTCATTGTTGGATATTGATTATTTAATTTAATCATTTGGGCATGGCGCGCCATGCCCCTACACACCAACTGGCATAACGCACCACGCTTCACGTTTTACGATCTATGTCTCGCGTCTAGCATCTAGCGTCTAGCGTCTAGCGTTTCTAACATCCACAATTTTACCGACAACTGCAAAGATCCCTTCGGGATGACATTACGAACCTTGTTTCCAGCATCAAGTATCAAGTATCCAGCATCCAATATCAAAAATCCAAATCGCAACAACCCCCTAGCCCCCTTTTTTAAGGGGGAAACAGATCTTCATCATCCAATATCCAGTATCCAGCATCCGGGATGACAATTAGAAACTTATTTTGCAATAAAAATATGCAATTGTTAAATTTGTACGGAATTAAATATAAATTAAATACTACCCGATAAAATATATGGTTTTTCTTGCCTTCACTAGGGGGATTAATGAGTAACAAGGCACAGGTTATTATTAATGAAAGCTGGTGCAAGGGATGCGAGATATGTGTTGATATCTGCCCCCGCGATGTCCTTATCATGGAAGATTTTGTCGCAAAAGTCGATGATATAGATCAATGTACCGGATGCATGATGTGTGAACTGCTCTGTCCTGATTTTGCCATTGTTGTTCACCCGCCGGAGAAGAAGAAAAAATCCGTAACGGAATAGGAGTTTGCCCCTTTGAGTTCACGAACTTATATGATGCAGGGTAATATCGCTGTTGCTGAAGGTGCCATCGATGCCGGATGTAGGTTTTTTGCAGGCTACCCGATTACCCCCTCCTCTGAAATTGCCGAACAATTGAGTAAAAGATTGCCGGAAATCGGTGGTCGTTTTATACAAATGGAAGATGAAATCGCAGCGATGGGCGCAATTATTGGCGCTTCACTCGGTGGTGTAAAAGCGTTGACGGCAACCAGCGGCCCCGGATTCTCTCTAAAACAGGAAAATATCGGGTACGCATCGATCGCTGAGATTCCCGTCGTAATCGTCAATGTCATGCGCGGTGGACCCAGTACCGGATTACCAACCCTGCCCGCTCAGGGAGATGTGATGCAAGCCCGTTGGGGGACCCATGGCGACCATCCGATCATCACCTTAACACCGGCCAGCGTTCGTGAGAGTTATGATATGACCATTCAGGCCTTTAACATGTCTGAAAAATATCGCGTACCTGTTATTATTTTACTGGATGAGATCATCGGACATGTCCATGAAAAAGTGACATTTCCGGAAGTTGATCAATTGGAAATCATCAATCGTAAAAAACCGGATACAACTCCCGAAGAGTATCTCCCGTATATAAATGATGAATCTTTAATACCTCCCATGGCCAATTTTGGCGATGGTTACCGATACCATGTTACCGGTCTGGTTCACGATGAAACCGGATTTCCAACCAATGACACCGATCAAATCGAAGCGATGTTAACCCGGTTAAACAGTAAATTAGACAAATACCTCGATGAGATCATTCAATACGAAGAAAATATTGTACCGGAGGCAAAAATTGGGATTGTCACTTATGGATCCAGCGCCCGCTCATCACGCCATGCCTTAAGATTGGCAGACGAACAGAATATCCCGGTCAATATGTTCCGTATACAAACCATGTGGCCCTTTCCTACAGATGCTATTAATGAATTTAGCAAAAATGTATCTCACCTTATAGTTCCTGAACTAAATTTGGGTCAGATTGCCCATGAAGTGGAACACGCGGTTCGCCGGGAAGTTGAAGTATTAAGAGTGAACAAGATAACCGGAGAGCCGATTAATCCGGAAGAGATCCTCACAAAAATCAAGGAGTGCCTCTAACAGATGGATTATTTTCCCCTATTAAGAAAAGATAAATTTCCCCATATCTGGTGTGAAGGCTGCGGTGATGGTATTGCCTTAAAAGCCATTTTACGCGCTGTCCAAAATATAGGATTGGAACGTAATGAAATCGCCATGGTCTCCGGTATCGGTTGTTCCAG
>JAGLYF010000056.1 GCA_023132435.1 Calditrichia bacterium
GGTGGTAATCATCTGATCCATGCCGCTCGTCGAAATATTAACCTGACCGTTCTGGTCTATAACAATCATATATATGGAATGACCGGTGGACAGGTATCTCCAACCACACCAATGGGCGATTTCGCGACGACAGCGCCTTATGGTGGGATGGAAAACACCTTTGATATAGCCGGATTAACCATCGCTGCCGGTGCTTCTTTTGTTGCCCGCTCAACGGTTTATCATGCCAAGGCCCTGGAGAGAATGATCGAAAGCGCGATGCGGAAAATTGGATTTTCGCTGGTAGAAATCATGTCTCCCTGCCCTACGGCTTATGGAAAAATAAATAAAAAAGGAATGCCGAAAGATCTTATTCTCAATCAAAAATCCCAGGCAGTAAATATTGAAAAATCTAAAACCATGTCACCTGAAGATCTGCGTGGCAGAATTATTACAGGTGTCCTGGCAGACCGGGAACTCCCGGAATACATAAGTACTTATGACAAAATCATGTCCCAGGCTCAAAGAAGATAAAGGGAAAAACATATGAGTTTTCGTTATGAGATTCGCCTCAGCGGTGCGGGAGGACAAGGATTAATTCTGATTGGTAAAATTCTTGCCGAAGCAGCCGCTATTTATGATGAAAAAAATGCCACTCAAAGTCAATCCTATGGACCGGAAGCAAGAGGAGGCGCCAGTCGTTCTGAAGTAATTATCAGTGATGGTGATATTGATTATCCTAAAGCGACCAATATTGATCTATTGCTGGCAATGACCCAGGAAGCAGTTGATAAATATGCTGCAGAAGTTAAAGACGGTGGCGTTATAATTACAGACTCCGGCTATGTTCGTGAGGTACCGAAAGGCAAGTATAAAGCATATTCTTTCCCTATCACGGAAATTGCTGAAGAAAAAATCGGAAAGAAAATTGTTGCCAATATTATTGCTCTCGGAGCCATCGAGCGACTATCACAGGTCGTTTCTCCTGAAGCAATAATAAATGCCATCCGTGCAAGAGTACCGAAAGGAACGGAAGAAACAAATATCTCCGCCTTCAAATACGGCCAGGATTTAGTTAAAAATGAGGAGACTGTTACGCCTTCGGCGTAACAGTCTCTCTCTTTGCGTCTTTGCGGTTAAATTCAATGAATCCTTTCGAAATACTTGAAAAACGTGTTTCCAGTCTTGGAAACCACCACCAGAAGTATATTCATACCATATACAGATTTAAAGATTCCCTCATCCACAGCCTCGAATCTTCCGGGAAAATGATGAAGGTACACCTCTGGCGATCAAGTTTTTCGCCCGGAGAAGAAATGAACATTATTGCCGGTCTCTCCGATGATCCCCGGACAAAAGTGCAACATTTGAGCTGTTATTATGCTTTGCAATTCCTTCACATGAATTTTAGAAACCTGGATATCCTGGAGTTGGGGATCACATCCGGTACTTCGTTCAGTGAAGATTATTATAACTTCATGATTCAGGTTGGCGAGGATTTCAGGGAACTAACCCGAGTCTATTTAGAAAATCTAATAAATATATATCTCCCTTCGGAAAACAGACCGGAATTTTTTGTATGCAGTGTGGGAACACGGGCCGATCAGGATGATATCGATATCGGTGTGATTACTGCGGATAATTCCGATGTCGCCAATCTTAACAACGCTTTTCAGAAAATTACCCAGGATATGCTTGTCTACGCCACACCTCTACATATGTACCTCTCAGAACATGTCGGAAAGCAATACTATACCACAACCATTTCCGAATACAAACAACTGTTATCCAGGAAAATCCAGGATGTAGTTATCATATCCGAGCTTTTAAACGCCAAATTTATCCTCGGCAGTACCAAATTGTATCAAAAGTTTCAGAGAGAGGTAATTCACAAGTATTTCTATAATCCTGATAAGGAAGTACGCTTCCATGAGGGATTCCTGCGCGGTATTCTCGGAGAAGCAAGGGGTTTACTTATAAAACCACTCGAACGAGAAGCTATTTGCCCAAAATCAGATGCCCTCAGAATTCTGAAATCTATCCTGTACGCTAAAAAAACAATATTAAATATAGAGGAGGTTAACGCCTGGGAAATTCTGACTATACTGATGGACAAAGAACCGGGGTTTCATTCTCAATACGAATTACTCTTTAAGGCAATCTCATTTTTGGAAACCTTCAAATTTTTACTTCAACTATTTGTGATCCAGGATGATACCTTCCGTTTAAAAGAAATTGAGCAAAGACAATTATCATTGATAGCGGATCGGATGGGTTATGAGTCAGTAGGCACAGTTGAGGCATGGGATCAACTTATCATAGATTATTATCGCTATGTAAAGGAAGTACGCAAGATTTCTGACAGCTTGATGGATAGTATTGCCGTACATCTCATCAATGTATCCGTGTTTGTAGATCTGATGTCCAAAGATTCATGGGGTGCTGATGGTAAATATAAAGGATCGATGCCGAAGGATTTTATTAAAACAGCCCGTTTTTTTGAAGGAACAAAATATTGGGAAGATCTTCTGTCTCTACTACAGTCCGATGAAGAGGTTTTGGATACCTTTATTGATGGTTTTGAAAAACTTCAGGAAAAAGAGAAGGATAAGATCATTCAGCAATATATTGAATGGGCCCATTATTCTCCACTCACCATTATCCGGCTGATTACCATTCTTGGGAAAAAACAACAAATTACGCTTGGTGAAACAGTTGCCCAGAAAATGAATTTAGCCTTTCTCAAGTATTTTGGTGATTTGCCTTATATTACAGAACGTTTTTGCCGGATCTACAGTTATTATCCCCAGTATATGCACGAGTATCTGCAGTTTTTTCCGGAAGCGCACTATGAACAATTAGATCAGATTATATCACGTACGATTCATGATGAAGAACTAACAGAGTATCTGGATCAGCTAAAAGAGCTTTGTAAAATTCATAAATGGTCGAGTCAATATTTTCACCGATTTTTTTATAGGGTTATCAATCACCATCCGGAATATCTCAAAGCGCTGACCAATCATGCTCAGCTTGCCAAAATTTCAACCGGGATGCTTGCCATGGTTGACAAGTATCCGGATACAGAACATAAAAAACAATTTCTTGCTGACTATTATGACCTTGAGTTTCTTCGGGTTGGTATCAGCACGATGCGCGGCGTGGATTTGAATATCACCAACCGCGAATTCACCGAGTTCTGTGATAACTTTATGCGAAAACTGTTTGATATTTGTACGGAAGAAGTGGAAAGAGAAAGTAAGGCAAAAGTACCCAGTACGGACACATTTGCTATTCTTGCAGCAGGAGGTCATGCCCGTGGAAAAGCCTATGATGATGATTACGATCTTATTGCCGTCGTCGATACGGACGATGAAGTGGTGATCCAGTATGCCACACGGATTGTTTCCAAAATGAATCGTGAAATCCTCAAACGGGGTGTATTACCTCACTACAGATTGGGTGAAATTTTAAATGGATTTGTCAGTCCTATCTCAAAAATCACTGCCTATCTGGAAGCGGAACAGGAGGAGGGATTTATTGACCTCTCACAATTACTCGGTGCCAGAATACTTATCGGCAGTGATATCATGAAATCGATCATTTATAAAAAGATCCTTGATCAGTTTATATTCAGCAACAAAGCACGGTATATTACCCGAATGGTTGATGAAATCAGGAGTCGTCAAGAATCCGTCGGCCAGTGCGATGAAGAATCCTGTAATATTAAAGAAACGAGGGGCGGATTACGTGATATTGAAGCAATCGCTCTGATGTTAAAAGCATTTCTTGGAATTACAGATCCCATCGTAAAAGATTTCTTCCGGGAGATAAAGATTTATCTGCCCGATCTGGCCGCAGAGATAGATATTCTTAGTCAAAGTCTCTATAATCTCCGCACCTTCAGGGATTTATATCGTATAACAGTTGCGGCAGAAGATGCTTTTAATCCTGACTATCTATCCCGGTTATCAACGATTTTTCTTCAGTATAATCATCCGGAATGGGGAGATGCTGAGTCAATCATGTCCCAAATCCGAACCACCCTCGATGAATCCTCAAAATCTTGTGATACAATTATCAACTATCTTCTTGAGCATATAAAGTGAGACTCGATTCTCGTTACTCGTCGCTCGTTTCTCGATGCTGGATGCTAGATGCTGGAAAGGCACGATTTATTCCCCCTTTTTTCAGGGTGTTGCAGAATATATAAAATTATACAAAATGTCATACCTGCGAAAGCAGGTATCCAAAATCATATTTTATGTAACCTATTGTTTTTTTATAGATTCCCGCTTGCGCGGGAATGACAGTAACCTCAGTTAAGTTTGACAATAATGTGGAAATTTGTTGAATCTGCAACAACCTCTTTTAAGGGGGAAACAGATCTTCATCATCCAGCATCTAGCATCCAGTATCCAGAATCCAGTATCAATCAACAACATCAATCAGTTTCTCAATCCCCTTTTCAATATCAGAGCCCAGGTCAATCGTCATCACTTTGCGTCCGGCATCAATCAGTGCCTGGCGATCACCGAGAGCTTGTGATGTTTTAAGTACACCAAAACTGATCGATGAGGCCTCGTCTTTTGGATTATCGGGAATCGGGCAATCTTCCGGCATATCGGCCAGCAGCTGGATAAACAAACCTATACCTTCATCACCCTTATGTAGTTGACCGGTTGAATGCAAAAACCTTGGTCCAAATCCAATTGTTACCGCAACACCATAATTGTTAAGAATTTTTGCTCTAAAATTTTCCAGTAAAGTGCTGACCTGTAATGCGGGTTTAAGGTAGACGTGTATGGCCAGATATCTTTTTGATTTATGGAAATCTTCGCCGGAAAAGAGCGGATGAAGAAAGTTATTTAAAAGATCGGATAGTGAATCACTTTTCTCAGATGAATAAACTTTAAGACCATCAGATTCGAAAGTTACCGGTAAGACCGGTAATTGACCTTTCTCCTTATATTCTGTTACCATCTCGCGTGCACGTAGTTTTGCGGATTCAACATCAGGCTGATCAAATGGATTTATTCCAAGAATATGACCGGCAACTACAGTGGCGATTTCCCAACGAAAAATTTCCCGGCCTAAATCATATTTATCTTCCAATATGATTCTGACAACCGGGTGACCGGCCTTTTCTAATTGGTCTGTCGCCTGATCGTATTCATCTTCTCCTTTGAGTTTCATATAAATAAAAAGCCGGTCATTTGAATAGTTATCCGGTACATCAGGCTCTGTGCCATCAACCGGTAGAATACCTTTTCCTTGTTTACCTGTACTTTCAGCGACTAATTGTTCAATCCAGCCACCAAAATATTTTAAAGAAGGTGATGAAATAAAAGTTAGCTTATCTATTCCTTCTAAAGCCATTCCACCCATGATTGCACCCAGCCAGGCTGCACTGTTCTGCCCTGTTTCAAGAAGCACTATTTCACGGCTGTAACTGGCCATTCTGTTCCCTTTTTCGAGGAGTTTTAATATATCCATTCCGATAAGGGCGGCCGGAACCAGGCCAAAATAGGATAGAGCAGAATATCGTCCGCCAATATTAGGATCATTCAAAAATATTTTTCTAAAACCCATCTCTTTCGCCAGCTTTTCCAAACCACTACCGGGATCGGTAACGGCAACAAAATGTTTTCCTGCTTCTTTATTACCTAATTGTTTAAAAACCAGATTATAAAAATATTTCATAAAAGAAATAGTCTCAACCGTACCTCCTGATTTAGTGGAAACAATAAACAGGGTATTGTTGACATCAATTTCTCTTTCTATTTCCAGGACGGCGCCAGGATCAGTACTATCTAAAACAACCAGATCCGGAAAACCAATGGCTACTCCGAATGTAAACCTGAATACTTCCGGAGCCAGACTTGATCCACCCATTCCTAATAAAACCACCTTATTAAACTTTGCCTCTCTGATCTTATCTACAAAAGATTTGATCTCAAAAACGGTATTTGTCATGACATCCGGGCTGTGCAGCCAACCGAGACGATTACTGATTTCATCGGGTTGTTTGCCCCAAACTGTGTAATCATTTTTCCAGATCCGGTCTATGATACTGTTCTTATCCAGTTCCAGGACGCGTTCGATAATGCTTAAGGTATATTCACCTAAATTCGCATAAAATTCTTGACCGTTGGTAAAAACCTCTTTTTTATTTACCATGTACCAATCTCCTAAATCATTCCCCCACATTTTAAATCACGCATTTTATTCTAAATCTTCCATGTCCATCTGTGGTATTCCGTGGTTAATTTGAAATTCAGGTTAACGAATATCCTTAATATATTATTTTTAGATATAATAATCATCGTTTTTTCACTCAAGAGTTTAGGAAATTTTCCTGTTTAACTTTATCTATCCTGATCTATTCATAGCACGGCCAAGGCTGCAATCAAAAAAATGTCCACGAATTACACGAATTTTCACGAATATTTATTAACCTGATTAATTCATAAATTTAGGCCACAAAGACTCTAAGTCTCTAAGAAATAATCACTTGGCTATATTGTGACTTTTCAATAGAGTATTTTAAATATATTTTTTCAAGATACCTTAAATCTATGATTTTAAAAACTTTGCGTCTTTGAGTCTTAGGGGCTATGAATTATCCAGGTTATTATAATAAATTTAGGATGAGCCTATTATAATAGATTAAAAGACTTGCTTTTTTTATGAATTCGGCTAATTTATATTATTGTCTGTTTTTTATTCTTTTAATTAGCCGTTTTCACGGTGGTTAAAATCCTTTGGAAATCTTATTTCTATTTGAATATTCTCTTCTTTATATAATTTGAGAAGGAGTACATGATGGATCAGGAAAAACGTTGGATTAATGAAGACCTTGAGCGTAAGGCCTTTGAAGATATTATCCGAAAGACTTTCACCAAATATAAAGATAACCTGATGTGTTCTCAGGAAACAATGGATGATATTATTGTTGAAGCTACCCGGGGAATTAGAGAGCAGCTGCAAGGGATAAAAAGAGAATATTTGAAAAAATAATACTTTTGATCGGTGTTACTTACCCTTTTTAACTAGTTTTATTTGTGTATTGATTTTAACCTGATTATTTAAATTTATACCATTCAAAAGAGCAATATCCTGATGTTCTTTTTCATGTACCTTAAATTCATCAAGAACTTGTTTAAAAGTACCCGCCTTTTTTACTTTCACCACCTTTACCCGGTCTGGCTTTACATTTAATTTTGCTTTATCCTTTAAGCGATTGAATCCCATCATCGTTTTTGTATAAGTAGATTGATAGTTTGAGAATTCTGAACTGGAAGAAAAACCGTGAAATATGTAGACCTGTCCACTCATTTCAATAAAATAGGATTGTATCCTCAGTATATTGGATCGGTCGGATATTTCTGAAAATACTTTTCTTGCCTTTAAGCCATTAACTTTTGTCGCTTCATTCTTTGCGACCTGGGCTTTGGTTTTTTCA
>JAGLYF010000057.1 GCA_023132435.1 Calditrichia bacterium
AGATCCGGATGATAAAACACATTGTTTTCCACAAATCCCTGACGGGGGTTTTCTCCAAATATTAAACCGTTAATGGTATTCAGATATCTATCCTGCCCAATTTTCAGGTCCTTTTTCCCCAGTTCTGCCTGTTTTTTTTCGGCCTCTTTGCGAACATTGACAACCCGGTCGGCTGGATTAGGATGGGTTGAAAACCAGTCCGGTAAACCACTCTGATCATTTTTACTCTGCATTTTATCCAGCGTGACGAAAAAATTAGCCATTTCACGTGCGTCATATCCGACTTTTGTAGAATATTCAACACCCAGAACATCGGCTTGTCGTTCATCATCACGACTGAACCTAAGAAAAAGTAATCCCAGGCCCTGGGCAGCCAGACCGGCAAACATGGCAAAATCCTTTGAAATTATTGACCCAACACCCAGCCCTAAATTGGCTACATAGCTTTCAGAATATTTCTTAGCGGAATGTCGGGCTGTAACATGTCCGATCTCATGTCCTACCACACCAGCCAATTCAGCTTCGTTATTGAGATGGGCCAGGATTCCTCTGGTAACATAGATATAACCACCCGGGACTGCGAAAGCATTGATCACAGGATTATCCATTACTTTAAATTCATATTTCAAATGAGGACGGTGTGAAATTTTAGCCATTTTCTGACCCAGATCATTGATATATTTTGCCAGTTTTTCGTCTTCATAAATACCATACATCTGAACAACGGAGACATCGGTTTGTTGTCCCATTTTTATTTCATCACTCTCGGTAAGCAGCATAAACTCCTGCTTACCAGTGACTGGATTTCTGGCACAGGATGAAAACATAGATGAAAGAGCTAATAATATAACCAAAAGGTTTAAAATGAATTTAATATTCTTTTTCATTGGTTTTCTCCGTCAACAATTCTATTTAGAATTTAGCATAAATTAAAAACCTTTATCATTAAAAACCAAGGAAAATTACTCGTTACTCGGTTCTCGTTTCTCGCAGCGCCGCAACAACGCGATGAAATAATATTATGAGACGGCCCATCGGCCCGTCTCTACGCAATAATGTGGTTTGTTTCCAATGGGCACGGTACACCGTGCCCCTACACACACCACGATTTACACCCAACGCCCTATGGTCCTCATACAACAATCCCCTTTTTCGCATCCCACATCACCCTGCGTTTTTCCTGATAAGATTTTGTGGCCATCAAACAGGTAATTGTATCTTCAATAGCAAGATCGATATTACAACTCTGATTAATCCGTGAAATCTCCGTGGGTTTCCGTGGTAAATCATTATATTGGTTTGGGATCAACAATATATCCCAATACAGTAAAAATAATTCAGATATTTCTATTTATTTGCTATTTCTTTATATTCGGTTTCATTTTATTATCAGAAAGAGTTCAGATGTCCGTCTTTACCACCGCCTATCCGCGCAATTGTTACAGCACCTGTATCATGCGGGTCTATGGATTCTGGATGCTGGATACTAGATGCTGGATGATACAGATCTATTCCCCCTTAAAAAAGGGGGATTAAGGGGGTTGTTAAATGTTTGATATAGGATAATCATTTTATCCGGCAATTCTGTACCGGCAACTGCAAAGATCCCTACGGGATGACATCGAGGATCCAGCATCGAGTATCCAGAAACGAGTAACGAGAATCGACTAATGAGGTACAATCAGAAATGTTACGTGTATATCTAATACTGATCATCGGCGTTTCTATCGTCTCTTCCAGTTCTGTTTTAATTCGCTGGACCGGAGATGTACCGTTTACAGTGATCAGTTTTTATCGGGTTTTTATAAGCTTTTGTTTATTATTAATTTATCAGGCAGCAAATCCCAAATTAAAAATATCTGCCCTGCGTAGCTGGCATTGGCATTATATCCTGGCTGGTTTTTTTCTTGCTGCCCATTTCATCACCTGGATTGCTTCGCTTCAAATGACAACAATTGCAAATTCCATTTTTCTCGAGAGCATGCATCCACTTTTTGGTGTGATGGTCTCTATATTTTTTCTAAAAGAATACCCTCATCGACGGACCATTCCAATTTTCATCATCGCTCTTTTGGGTATATTTATCATCGTATCCGCAGATTTTAATCAACCGGGGACAAAACTTATCGGAGATTTTCTGGCAATCATATCCGCCCTTTGTTTTGCTTTTTATATTATGATTGCCAGAAAACATAAAGATGAGCAAAATTTTATTCGCTATCTGACCTATATCTACGGCAGTGCCTCATTTTTCTGCGCTGCTTATATACTTATGATCGGGGATTTATTCTGGGGCTATTCAACCCAGAGCTGGCTTTTAATGATTTTGCTGGCGATTGGCCCCAATTTGCTCGGTCACTCTACATTGAACTGGGCCTCACGTCATATGGAAATTTTCAAGGTAAATCTTGTGATGTTGCTCGAACCTGTCCTGGCAACTTTGAGTGGCATCATTTTTATTGCAGAATATCCGCATTCAAATTTTTACATCGGAGCCGGCTTGATTTTACTCTCTCTCTGGTTTTTAATGTACCGGGAAAGATAACCCACCCCCTCTTTCCCCCTCCCTAATCAGATTAGGGAGGGGGATTAAAGGGGGAGGGTTAAAAGATTTCCGCGTAGGCAATCCGGATTTCCCTTGTCATACCTTCAACACCTCTTCGGTTTTTTAAAATATCTTTCAGGACAAAAGATATTTCCAGTTTTCCGGCAAAAACCCATTTCAGACCGGCATTCAGATAACCATTGCCTGTCCCGACTGAGTTGGGTCCGTCATCGTTAAAAGCGAAATCATATTCGCCGACCAGGGTAAGTTCCGGATTTAAACTTTTTTCTACGCCGGCAAAAATGTTGATATCTTTATCTCCATCACCACGCTCAAAGCTGTAATTCACACCACCATGAAATCCCAAAGTTCCCAGAAATACAAAGTTTTTACTGGCCGCAGCAAAAACCCCCGGTGATTTCTTGATATAACGTTTTGTGCTATCGATAAAGGCACCAAATCCCTGGGAATCGTAACCGATCAGGATTGCCGGGAGAAAATAATCCTCTTCAAATAACCTGTAGCGGACAGTTACCCCCGGTTCCTTATTCCAGTTGATATCACCGGTACCAATGATATTGGTACCACCATAAGAGATTCCAAACATAAATCGGTCAGTAATACCGGCACCGATACCAGCTAAAATTCCTCCCTGAGGATAAATATCAAGTCGTGCCCGGAAACTACCCCTTTTCAGGGTCCCAGCTGTTGGAGTGTCTACCAGACGTAATGGTTCCAACAAATTCAGATCCTGTGAAAAGACGATCAAAGGTATAAACAGAAACAAGAATATCCACCGCATATATTACCCTCAAGTAAATGTTTAATTTAAAATTACCTGCCATGGACTGTAATGTCAAGAACAAAAAAGATGGTTTAAGGAGGAACATTTAATGTTTTGGATCATATTCTAGTAATGGAATAGATAATAGTGTTCTCTTCGTTCCATAAGTTAAACTTGAATTGATATAAACACATGAGTAAATTTTTTAAAAACAAATCAAAAGAATTTATACGGGACAGATTAGCGTCGATAGTTAATAATATTGGAGGACATTTCAACAAGGATTGAAATTTCCCTAAACTATAACCAGAAAAAAAACAGACCGGTATAGGATAATATATTATGAGAAATAATTTCACGAGTCGTGTTCAGAAAGTAATTCGATATTCTAAAGAAGAGGCGATGCGACTGGGTCATGATTACATCGGAACCGAACATCTATTATTGGGAGTACTAAAAGAGGGTGAAGGCATTGCCATCAAAATCCTGCAAAATATGAATTGTGATCTGGGCAAATTAAAGAAGGCAATAGAAGATTCGACCGCCCCATCCGGCGGTACGATGACCATTGGTAATCTACCTCTTTCAAAACGAGCAGAAAAAGCACTGAAGATGACATATATTGAAGCAAAAAATTTTAAAAATGATGTTATCGGCACTGAGCATCTTCTTCTTTCTATACTTAAAGAAAAAGATAGTCTTGCTGCTCAGATATTATTGACTTTTAATGTGGATTATACAACCTGTTATACAGAATTGGAAAATATTCTTGCCGGTAAACCATCCATACCACGTCCGAAACAACAATCGGCTAAAAAAACCAAAACCCCGGCTCTTGATCATTTTGGCCGTGATTTAACCCAACTGGCCGGAGAGGGAAAATTGGATCCAATCATCGGTAGGGATGAAGAAATACAACGAGTTGCCCAGATCTTAAGCCGAAGAAAGAAAAATAATCCAGTTCTGATTGGCGATCCCGGTGTTGGTAAAACAGCCATCGCAGAAGGCCTTGCTTTACGCATCATTCAGAAAAAAGTATCCAGAGTATTGCATAATAAGCGTGTTGTTGCTCTGGATATGGGTTCAATCGTTGCCGGAACAAAATACAGGGGTCAGTTTGAAGAACGTATGAAAGCGATCATGACTGAACTGGAAAAAGCTGAAGATATAATTCTTTTTATCGACGAGCTACATACAATCGTGGGCGCCGGAGGCGCTTCTGGCTCTCTCGATGCGTCTAATATGTTTAAACCGGCACTTGCTCGCGGTGAATTGCAATGCATTGGAGCGACCACTTTAGATGAATACCGGATGCATATTGAAAAAGACGGTGCATTGGAAAGAAGATTTCAGAAAGTGATGATTGAACCAACTACGCTGGAGCAAACTCTGGAGATATTGCGCTCTGTGAGCCACAAATATGAAGAACACCACCATGTTTCTTTTCCCGATGATACACTGGTTGCTTCAGTCCATCTGAGTGAGCGCTATATAACCGATAAAAATTTTCCAGATAAGGCAATTGACGTGATGGATGAAACCGGTTCGAGAGTTCATATAGCCAATATCGTTGTTCCACAGGAAATTCTCGATCTGGAGAATGAAATTGAACAAATTAAAATCGAAAAAGAATCACTGGCCAAACTGCAGGATTTTGAGAAGGCCGCAAAACTCCGCGACATGGAAAGAAGCCTGACCGAAAAGTTAGAATCAGCCAGAGAGAAATGGGAAGTTGAAGAAGAAGCCCGTACAGCAGTGGTTGATATCGATGATGTTGCAGAAGTTGTCGCAATGATGACAGGTATTCCCACCAAGAGAATTGCTGAAACAGAATCGAAGAAACTACTGAAGATGAAAGATATATTAAAAACCCGGGTTGTCGGACAAGATGAAGGAATTGATGTAATTACACGGGCAATACAAAGAACACGAGCCGGGCTTAAGGATCCTAACCGCCCGATCGGATCATTTATTTTTCTCGGACCAACCGGAGTCGGTAAAACACATCTGGCAAAAATACTGGCTGATTACCTTTTCGAATCCCCTCATGCTTTGATACGGATCGACATGAGTGAGTATATGGAAAAATTTAATGTTTCCCGACTGGTCGGTTCACCTCCCGGATATGTGGGTTACGAAGAAGGTGGATTATTGACAGAGCGTGTAAGAAGAAGACCCTACGCCGTTATCCTTCTGGATGAAATTGAAAAAGCTCATCCGGACGTCTTTAATATTCTGTTACAGGTTCTGGACGAAGGACATCTGACAGATAGCCTGGGCCGACGAGTTGATTTTAAAAACACCATATTGATTATGACCTCAAATATCGGCACAAGGGAAATCAAAAAGAATTTAAACTATGGTTTTGCTACTGACGATCACACCTCTGATTATGATAAAATAAAAGGTAAAATCGGTGATGAATTAAAACGTATATTTAATCCTGAATTTTTAAATCGTATCGACGATGTTGTGTTCTTCCGTCAGCTCGAGTTTGACGATACACTGAAGATTGTTGATATCGTTCTTGATGAAATGTCGAGTAAAGTGGCAGATCGAAATATAAAATTCGTACTCACCGATGGTGCCAAAAAATATATTGCCGAAAACGGATTTGATCCGGTGAATGGAGCCCGACCCCTAAAGAGAGCCATTCAGAAGTATATCGAGGATCCGATTGCCGATGAGATATTGAAAGGCACCTTTGGCGAAGGCAGTACGATCCAGATAAAAATGAAAAACAAATCGGAACTTGGATTTTACGAAATCGGCAGTAAAGAAGACAAACCTTCCGATGTTAAGGTTGATTAATATAATATTGTAGGCACACGGCATGCCGTGTGCCTACTGAATTTATTTATATGGACTACATCTCTTTTTACAGTCCGATATGAATTTCAAATCCCTCCATACCAAAATTATTTTCTCCTCCCTGTTTGCTATTTCCATGGCATACCTTGAATCTGCGGTGGTTGTCTACCTTCGTGAACTATACTATCCGGATGGTTTTCAATTTCCACTTACAGGAATACCACTCAGAATTTTAATTATTGAAATTGGACGGGAAGCAGCTACTATTCTAATGCTTTATGCTTATGCAAAATCGGTAGGTAGCAACGGTCGTGAGGTGATGGCCTATTTTTCATTTAATTTTGGCGTCTGGGATATCTGGTATTACATCTGGCTTAAATTATTGATAGATTGGCCGGCCACGATATTAGATTGGGATATTTTATTTCTTATTCCTGTTCCCTGGGTTGGACCGGTGATTGCTCCCGTGTTAGTATCCCTTGCTTTAATCAGCGCAGGTTATATAATTCTCAGGTTCGAAATTCAGAATAAACCAATCAGGCTTACCAAAATTGACTGGATAATGGAAATTATGTCAGGTTTTATCATCATCCTCTCATTTTTAACCCAAATGAAAGATCAGAGAACTATCGAAATCCCTGAATATTATCCATGGTGGTTATTTTTATGTGGATTATTTTTAGGACTTGCCGTCTTTGCAAGGCGGGTGGCTAAAACATCCAAAGATAGTGAAAAAGGTTAGCGAATCAGTATCTGTGTGGTTTAGATATCTAGAATATTTAAGATTTGTAGAAATGTAAATCCGGGATAAATTCTGTAAATCCATAGAAGAATGCATAATTATAGAATTCATTCAGTCCGTGTTTTTCCTGATCAGAAAAGGAATAGGATAAATTTTGAGTAAAAAAGTCGTGATAAAACGCCCAGTCTTCCTGATGTTTTTGTGCGTAGTCTTTGGATAGTTTTTCCAGATTTTTTATACCCAAATCAAATGAAGATTGAATCACGTTGAGATCATTGGAGGTGATTGTAATTTCTCTCCCGGCCCAAAAAGCATATACAAATGGTAAACCGGTCATATCCAGCCATTCTTCATTCAGATCGAGTCGATTTCGATGTGTCCGGTAATAATTTAGTGAGCTTTCCCCGACTATTAGTGCCGCTTCTGCATTCAACAGCATTTTTTCTAAATCGGGTTCCATCTCTATATAATCGGGGGACATAAAAAACTTTTCTTTCATCAATATTTTGAGAAGAATAGCTTCACTGGCAGCATTTTTATCCACAGCCACTTTCCGGATATTCTTTAATCCTTTTTTAAAGAATAATTGGACATGTTTGATTTTTTGAATGGAGGATATACATAGGTTTGGCACAATATGCCAGGTTTCCTTTTTCAGAGCATAGTCCAGTGAAGAGATGATACCAAGTTCTATTTCCCCTTCACTCAGTTTTATTGCATTTTCAATTATACTTCCAAAGCTAACTCCAAAATCATGTCTGACCAGATTATGATTGATACCATATATAAGTGGTAAATATACCAGCGAATCCGTCAAACCTATTAACCGATCCTCGTGAGAATTTATTACTTTCTCTTGTTTTGATGGCTTAAAAAGATCCTGAGTATCCATCTGAATTTATTCCGATACTAGAAACATTGTTGCACCCAATACAATCCGAAACCCGTTCATTGGGATAGTCTCATCATTAACATTACCAATAGATCCAAATTGGAACGAACACTCAGCAAATAGATTATAGTTTTGACTCAGCAACAACTCGCCGCCCAATAATATTTCAGGGACAAATTCAGTATTAGTAACTTCTAAGAAATCTTTCTCAGCATTAACTGATACCAGACTTCCTCCCAATCCTGAATATAGAGTAAATTTTTCAGATCTTACTAAGTCCATAAACATATCAAAGGTGAGATAATTAAATTTGAACCATATTTCGAGGACATTTGGTAATTCTATTGTTGTTTTATAGTGTCGATAAGACCATCGGGCTTTTAACATCAGGGAATCACCTATCTGTGCCAGATTATGTCTGATAAAGAATTCATAACCCCAGCCGGGATCAAACTGACTATCTGACACATCAGATTTGTTGAGACCCGCGTGTAACATTCCGGCACTCGCACCAAGACCAATCTGTGCAAAGCCAATATTGTTCCATATTAGAAGTGATACCACAATTATCATAAGTTTTTTCATCAGACAATTATCTCGAAATTTTCTAACCTAGTCTATTCATATTCCCCGCGTACTCGGGGAACGCATAAAGGTGCTAAGGCATTTCTTCTGTCATCCTGTAAGGATCTTTGCAGTTGCATGCGACAGCTGTACCGACAACTGCAAAGATCCCTTCGGGATGACATAACAGTAAATATTTCCTTTGTGCATTCTTTGTGTCCTTTGTGGTTAAACAGTGTTGCTTCGTCTCTAAAGATAAATTATTCAAGCTCATCAATTAGAGTTCAAAATTATTAAAAATAATTTAAAGTTGGGTCTTTACAAATGCAAATAACCTGCAGAGCAACCATATCATCAGAAAGACTAAATATTCCATGATTAGCAAATTATATTTTTATAAGTTTATGACATTTAATAAATTAACTGGCGCTTTTACAAAGTGAACTTGATATTTTTTGAATATTATGAACCAGAATAGATTTAATAAGTATTCAATTATTATTCCCTCTTTCAATCGTGCAGATGAGATTAAAGAGATGGTTAGATCTATACAGAATCTCCGGTATGACCGGAATAAATTTGAAGTTCTTATTGTCGATGATGGCTCAACGGATAATACGATTGAATTCTTAAAGAAATATCAAGAGGAAGCGAACTATACACTGACCTGTTGTTCGCAGAATAATCAGGGCCCCGGGGCAGCCCGAAATAAAGGGATGCAGGAGGCCGATGGCGATTTCTTTATCTTTATTGATTCCGACTGTACGGTTCCTGAATTCTGGTTATCTGAAATCAATACTGCCCTGAATAATAATAAAGCCGACGCATTTGGAGGTCCTGATACCTATCGTGATGAGTTCCCTGCAATTCTGAAGGCTATTAATTATAGTATGACCTCATTTATAACCACCGGAGGACTGCGGGGTAAAAAAGGAAAAAAATTAGCAAAATTCTACCCACGTTCTTTTAATATGGGGATTAGCCGGCAGATAATAAATAGAATAGGTGGTTTTGGATCCTTACGTCATGGTCAGGATATCGAGTTTAGCAACAGAATTATAAAGAGTGGTGCAAAAATTGTTTTTGTCGCTAATGCTCCTGTTTATCATAAAAGAAGAACTAATATCCGACGGTTTTACAAACAGGTATTTAATTGGGGAGTTGCGAGGATTAACTTATATACGATTGATCATTCGATGATCGAGCCTCTCCATGCCATGCCAGCAATTATTACATTATTTACCCTTTTAATCGGTTTACTGGCAATATTTATACAACCGGTAAGAACTATTTTCTGGATTGGGTGTGTTTTATTTGGTTTTATACTGGTATTTTCCATGCTTGATTCCATCCGTCTCTACAAGGATGTAAGACCGGCCTTGTTCTTACCTCTGATTATGCCGGCACAAATATTTGGATATGGATTTGGATTTATTCATAATTTTGTCAGGCGCGTGATATTAAAAAAGAAAGAAATCGCAGGATTTAAAAAAAGTTACTACAAATAAGAGGAACATATGTCTAAAGCAAAAAAACGAAAAGGGCAAACCAAACAGGTAAAACCGGAAACAAAAAAAAGCTTTTCTTTGCCCCGTATACAACAAGATATTATTTTCCTCGTGACAATTACCGTTTTGCTGGTTATTCTGCTCAAACCTATGGTTATTGATGGATTATCCCCCCAGGGCGTGGACGTCGTTGGGTCCCTTGGTGCCAAACATCAAATTAGGGAATATGTTAAAGAAACCGGTGATCGTGCTCTCTGGAATCCTTATCTGTTCTCCGGGATGCCAGAATATCATCGTATTGGCCCGGTCACCTTCTCAATTGATACAATCTTAAACTATATATCAAGATACTTTAGCACTGTATTCATCTTTTATTTATTTGCTGCTTTTGGCTCTTACTTATTATTCCGTTATTTAAATATGTCTCCGGTCATAAGTTTTCTTGCTACGATCATTTTCATACTCATGCCCCATTATAAATCATTGTATACAGAAGGTCACATGGCCAAATTTCGAGCTTTAATGATTTTACCCTGGGTGTTGCTGACATTTTTATACTTCCTCGATAAAAGGAGTATTCTCTCCGCGGCATTGTTTGCGATCGCTTTTGGTGCCCAGATAAGAACCCAACACTATCAGATAGTATTTTATACTGCCTTACTTATATTTGCTGTAGGAGTATATCCGGTTCTGAAAGATTTACTGGAAAAAAAGTATCTCGCCTTTACTAAATCAGCGGCCATGATTATTGGCGCTGTGATCCTCGGTATCACCATGTCTTCCCAGCCTCTATTTCTGGCAAAAGAATACATCCCTTACTCTAAACGGGGAAAAACCACTATAAACCTGGAAAAACCAAAAGAAGCAGGCAAAGAAATATCTGCGTCAGATGGTGTACAAATTGAATATGCCACCCAATGGTCCACTCATCCGTCAGAGATGATGACCTGGTTTATTCCACGGTTTTATGGTGGCATGTCGGCAGAGAAATACACCGGTGATGCTGCCCCACAATTGAAAGGAAGGCTTATCCCCGGATATTGGGGTCACATGCCATTTACACAGAGCTATGAGTATATGGGTATCGTTGCTCTGATACTCGCTTTTATAGGAATTTATACATTTAGAAGGAAACCATTTATAACCAGTCTACTCATTCTATCTGTATTCCTGATACTACTCTCATTTGGCAGGCACTTTTTATTTTTTTACAGTATTTTTTATGACTATCTGCCCTTTTTCAATAAATTTAGGGCACCTGTCATGAGTGTGACAGTGACATCATTTATTGTTTCAATCCTGGCTGCCTACGGTTTACACTACTTATCATTACAACCCCTGGCTCAATCGATTAAAGAAAATAAACCACTTGTCTACATCATCGGAGGATTTCTTGCACTGGGCGTGGTCACCCTGATATTTAGCCAGGGATTTAGTTACAGCTTTATGAAAGACAGCTATGATCCACGTGTATTGGAAATTATTAAAACCGCTCGCAAAGAATTGCTATCACAGGATTTGATCAGATATTTTATTATGGTCATATTGGCCGGAGCAGCAATATTTGCCTATTTATTCAGAAAAATATCATTTAATATATTGATCCTCATTTTAACTGTTCTTATTCTTTTTGATCTTATTGATGTTCAAAATCGTTATCAAAATAAATACGCAGACCTTAAAAAAACAGAAAGACAATATTTTGCTAAATCCAAAACAGATAAATTTTTATTAGCCGATAAAGAGATATACCGGATATTTCCCATAGGTCAGTTTTTTGGCGATAACCGTTGGGCCTACTATCATCAAACGATAGGCGGATATTCGGCTATTAAGATGTATACAATCGAAGAATTGATTGAAAATAATCTTTACAAAGGGTGGGATAAAAATTTTTCTGTGAATTTTAACTTACTAAAAATCCTCAATACAAAATATATTATTGCTTCACAAAAAATACCACATGAAAAATTAAATCTGGTTCTGGAAGACAGTCAGAATAACTTATATACCTACCTATATAAAGACCGGTTATCACGTGGTTTTTTTGTTGGGGAGTATAAAATCATCACAGATGAATATGACAGATTGAGGGAAATTAATAATAAAGAATTTGATCCATCGGTAACTGCTATTTTAGAGGAAAAAATATCAGAGAACATTCAAACCCCTGATTCAAGCTGGAGCGTGGTTAAATCTTTTGATCCCAATGAGATTCAATTTGAAGTATATACAGATACGAAAACACTCTTTGTGATATCCGAGATGTATTATCCTCCTGGATGGAAAATAACAGTTGATAATAATCCGGTCGATAAGATTTACAAAACAAATCATGCTCTGCAATCCATTGTTATTCCTGCTGGTAAACACACGGTTCATTTGAGTTTCGATCCTGATTCATATAAATATTTTATTAATGTCTCATATGCTTCGGCTGGTATTCTCTATATTATTGTGATACTCTCTTTAATTATGATATTCAAAGACAAATTTCCAGGTATGCTTAAGAGACAAAATGATTCTTCTTCTGAGGTATAATGAAGAAAGTATTAATAATTACCTATTACTGGCCGCCGGCCGGTGGACCTGGTGTTCAGAGAATAATAAAATTTACGAAATTATTACCCGATTTTGGTTGGCAGCCAATCATATTAACCGTTAAAAATCCAACAAGCCCTGCAAGGGATGAAAGCCTTCTGGAGAAGATTCCGGAGAATTGTAAGGTATATAAAACAACTACTCTGGAGCCATTTAACATTTATAAATATTTTACCGGCAGAAAAAGAAATGAAGCATTAGCAAAAGATACTATTATTAAAAGCCCGGATGAAAAATTTTCAGAGAAGATATCACGTATCATACGAGCAAATCTATTTTTACCGGACGCCAGGGTTGGATGGATTCCAGCCATGATAAAACAGGGGCTTAAAATCATTAAGAATGATAAGCCTGATATTATTTTTAGTACATCCCCACCTCACTCCTTACAGTTGGGAGCAAAAAAACTGGCACAAAAGAGTGGTTTAAAATGGATTGCAGATTTTCGGGATCCCTGGATCGAAGCTATTTGGGAGAGCGAAATCGAAAGAATTAACCTCATTAGCCGGTTTAATAAAAGACTCGAAATGAGCATACTTAAAAATGCAGATGTAATAACAATGGTCAGCGACGGTATGTGTGATCTGTTTAGAAAAAAAATGGACAAACAGTACGAGACAATTTATTCAGGAATGGATTCGGTCAATAATGATGCGGTTAAATCACAAAATTTTCAAATCATCTATCTTGGAAATATGAGCAAATACCAATCCCCTGTCCCAATTTTAAAAGCGATTGATATGTTACCACACGATAAAAAATCTCTGATCCAGATTATGTTTGTTGGCAAAGTATATAACGATTTTATCGAGCAATTTAATAAATATCAAGATATAAAAATCGAAACTCAAAATTTTTTACCCCGTGATGAAATGATGAAAATTGCAAAATCGGCGAGTCTTCTCTTATTAATTAATTTTTCATCGGTATACGGGAAGGGTCACATACCAGCGAAAATTTTCGACTATCTATCACTCAGAAAACCAATATTGGCCATTGGTGATAAAGGTGGCTCCCTTGATGAGCTGCTAATCCAAACAGACAGTGGTCGTCTATTTGCCGAGAATGATATACAGGACATATCATTATTCATTGATGAAAGTATAAAAACCTGGATTGAAAAATCCGTTATTTTATTAGATGACAACAAACTTTTAGATAGATACCGGACGGGAGAAAACATAAAAAAATTGACTAGGTTATTTGATCAACTCCTGGTTAAAAAGGTATAAATAATTTTTCCACAAGAGGATAATCCTTAATGACGTTGAACAAAAAAATATTCATGCTTGAAAAATTTATAAGTGATTTGCAGTCGCCGAAAAACCGTTATCCAATTTCAAAGGATCTTCATAGCTCACAACTTGGCCATTACTATTTTATTTTTGATGAAGAAAGAGTCGCAACAGGTAAAGATCAGAAATTAATCAGTCAATTTGATGAAAATGGGATTCCACTCAATAAAACTTATATAGATGTTTCAGAAAAAGATTATGTTTATTTCCCTATCTCCATCGGACAAATGGGACTTGCTGTTTATCATACGTATTTAAGGACAAAATCCATTGAAGATCAAGATCGCTTTCTCAAATTTGTTGAGTGGTTTTTTCATCATGCTACAATTGATGACGAATTGGGCGCCCGCTGGTTGACCGAGGTACCACTGCCCCAATATAATAATCCGGGTCCCTGGCAATCTGCATTTTCACAGAGTCGGGCAATATCCATTTTATTAAGAGGTTATCAATTAACCGGGAAGGTGAAATACGCCAACTATGCCGAACTGGCACTGAAATCATTCACAAAGCTAGTAAATGAAGGTGGGGTTACATCATCTACGGATTTTGGTCCATTTTATGAAGAATACACAGCAGACATTCCTACATTGGTGCTGAATGGGATGATCTTTTCGTTATTCGGATTAATGGACTACATCAGAGTATTCCCAGAAAACATATTGGCAAAAAGGCTGTTTAATGAAGGGGTTCAGACATTAGAAAATATCTTGCTTGAATATGACCTTGGATACTGGTCCCGGTATAACCTGTGCAAAGCAGAATGGTATCCTCAAATTGATCCGGCCACTGTGGGTTATCAGAGGCTTCACATCAGTCAATTAGAGGTGATGTATCACTATTCGGGCAATAACACCTTTTGGGATTATGCTGAAACGTTTAGAAAACAAGACAATTTTTCAAATGCCTTGAAAATGTATAAAATCAAGTATAAATCACTAAAGCAGTTAAATCGCCTCTAATCATAATTATATCTCCAGTTTGTCAACCAGATTTGTTTACCACGGAATTTCAACTATCATGCACCTCGTTAAACGATCTTAAATTTTACTTGTATTTGCACAATTTTATGTATATATTTATGAGTAATTTAATTACTCATAATCATGTTAAAAACAATCATCACATCAAAAACACGGATCAAACTTTTATTAAAATTCTTTCTTAATCCAAAGACATCGGGTTATTTACGTCAACTGGCAAAGGAATTTGGTGAATCGACAAACAGTATTCGTGTCGAATTAAATAAACTTACCAAAGCAAAAATATTAACCAGAGAAGTTAAGGGACGGAATAAAATATATCGGGCAAATACCACTCATACTCTGTTTGAAGATATCCGCAATATTGTCTTAAAATCCACAGGAATCGATAAAGTTATTTCAAATATTGTTCAAAAGCTCGGCAATCTCCAGATCGCATTTGTGAGAGGAGATTATGCCCTTGGTGTGGATAACGGATTAATTGATCTGGTCGTCGTCGGATCAGGAATTAATATGAAAGAACTGGAAAGAGTTAGATTAAAAACTGAAGAACTCATTCAACGTAAGATTTCCATTCTGGTTCTGACTAATGATGAGTATTCGAGATTAAAAAAAACTTTAGGAGAAAAACCTCTACTCATTCTATTCGAAAATAAATGAATTGTCTAAACTAAATTATAAATTTGTTAATATAAAAATGTAATATATTTTTAGCTCTGTTTCGCTAAATTGAAAAAGAGATGACTTGTATATGAAAATAGGAATGATATTGGATCATGTATTTCCACCTGATGATAGAGTGGAAAAAGAGGCGTTAAGTCTAATCGAGGACGGTCATGAGGTATATATTCTCTGTTTCGGTTCTAAGGAAACTGTTACAACTAGTCTTGATTTTAAGGGTATTCATCTGGTTAAAATTAATGTTTCTATAAACCTTATGAAAAAACTGAGAGCATTGACCAACACAATAATCAATATCTACCCCTACTACTGGCATTTTCATATCGTTAAATTTATTCATAATTATGATATTCAGGTATTGCATATTCACGATTTGTATATGTTGCCTTCTGGCTTCTTAGCCTTGGATAAACTCCCGGAGAAGATACCGATCGTTGGTGATTTACATGAGAATTATGCTGATGCTCTTAGCTCTTACAGATTTAGTTCAACATTTCCAGGTAATCTAATAATCAATTTAAAAAAGTGGAAAAATTCTGAAAAAATGTGGCTTAATAGACTAGATTATGTGATTACTGTTGTTGAAGAAATGAAAAACCGGATCACCCCTTATGTCAAAAACAGAGATAACATTTTCATCCTAGAAAATGCTGTTGACATTGATGAGTTTATCAATTTTGAGAAAGACTTATCGATAATCAGGAAATTTAGTAAAAATTTTGTTATCAGTTACATTGGAGGATTTGACTACCATCGTGGTATTGATACAATTATTGAGGCACTTTCCTATCTCACCGATCTATCTGATCTGATATTGATTTTGGTTGGGAAAGAAAAAAACTCCAATCGTATTCATCACTTGATTGATAAATTGGGAATCAGGAACATGGTTTCATTTGAAGGATTCAAACCACAAGGTGTTCTCCAGAATTACTTTGTTATTTCTGATATCGGCATTATTCCCCATATAAAATCAGTACAGACGGACAATTCACATCCAAACAAACTATCTCAATATATGTTAATGGGTGTACCCATTATTGCATCAAATTGTGATTCCATCAAGAATGTCATTGAAACCAGTAAAGTTGGCCTGATTTATGAATCCAAAAATGCAAAAGATCTTGCGCAAAAAATCAGAGAATTATATAAAAATCCCACCCTGAGACATAAATTCAGTCTCAACGGAAAAAATGCAGCGAAAAAGCGTTATAACTGGTCGTATAATTCACGGAATTTAAAAAAATTATACAATATTATCGAGAATAACCGGACATGAAAATTATATCAATTGTTGGTGCAAGACCACAGTTTATAAAAGCTGCAGTAATTCACCGTGCCTTAAAAAAATACAAAGAAGTAAACAGCTTAATTATTCATACCGGTCAGCATTATGATGAAAAAATGTCTTGCATTTTTTTCGAGGAATTGAATATCCCCAAACCTGATTATAATCTTGAAGTTGGCTCTGGTTCCCATGGTTTACAGACCGGATTAATCTTGCAAAGATTAGAAAAAGTGTTAATAAAGGAAAAACCGGATTGGTGCATCGTATATGGTGATACCAATTCAACAATAGCCGGCGCCTTGGCAGCAACAAAAATCCATATACCAACAGCACATGTAGAAGCTGGCTTACGCAGCTATAATAAGAGAATGCCAGAAGAGATCAACCGCATCTCAACGGATCATATTTCCTCTCTACTTTTTGCACCGACTAAAACAGCAGTCAATATCTTACAACAGGAAGGTCTCAGCAGTAGAACTGTATTCTCTGGCGATGTCATGTATGATTCAATTCTATTTTATACATTAATCTTAAAAAATAATGAAAACGCTTATGAAAAAATTGATCAACCTTTCTATCTGGCTACCATTCATCGGCAGGAAAATACGGATAATAAAAAGAAACTGTCGGATATATTTAAAGCGCTGTCCAAACTTCAAAAACGAATCATACTGCCACTTCATCCAAGAACAAAAAAGTATCTAAAATCCTATAATATTGATGTAGCCGCTAATATTCAAATTATTAATCCGACCAGTTATTTGCACACAATTCATTTATTATCGCATTGTGAAAAAGTGCTTACAGATAGTGGAGGCTTGCAAAAGGAAGCATATTTTCTAAAGAAGCCGTGTATATCATTAAGAGAAGAAACAGAATGGGTGGAAACTCTTAATGGCAACTGGAATCAGCTTGCTGGAAGCAATATCAATAAGATAATCCAATATACCGGAGATTATAAATTGTCTGAACAGGAAAAAGCATTTGGTAACGGTAAAGCAGGTAAAATTATAGTAAAAACAATGTTGAAATCAAAAAATGTATTGTTATAAATGTTTATTCACTATAATCACCAATTTATTTGGAAAAATATTATTCTCAAAAGTTAAACAAAAAGACTGGTAATATAACCGGTTAAATAGAGAAAAATCAACTAATCTTAGATTAATGGAGCACACCTGAAATGAAAAGAGCTTTAGTTACCGGGGCCGGGGGATTTATTGGCAGTCACCTTGTGGCAGAATTAGTCAGGAAAAATTATGACGTAATTGCTTTTCTCCACTATAGTTCGAGAAGTAGTTTTGATAATTTGGATTTCTTCTCGAAAGATATTTTGGATAAAATTCATATTGTCAGAGGCAACATTGAAGATAAAACATCGATAAAAAAAGCAATAAATGGGGTAGATACCGTTTTCAATTTAGCTGCGCTTATTTCAATACCTTATTCGTACGTTGCCCCTGAAAGTTATGTAAAGACAAATATACTCGGGACTCTAAATATTTTACAAACATGTCTTGAAGAGCAAGTATCAAAAGTCATTCATACTTCTACCAGCGAAACCTATGGGACGGCTATCTATACACCAATCGATGAGAAACACCCTCTCCAGGGACAGTCTCCCTATTCTGCCAGTAAAATCGGAGCTGATAAAATAGTAGAGAGTTTTTTTAAATCTTACGACTTACCGGCTGCAATAATTCGCCCCTTTAATACATACGGACCAGGTCAATCGGCAAGAGCGATAATTCCAACAATCATTACACAGGCTCTTACTACAACAGATAAAAAAATAGAACTCGGACTTCTCTCCCCTATTCGGGATTTAACCTATGTTGAAGACACAGTCAACGGGTTTATTAAAATAGCAGAGAATGATGATACTGTTGGAAAAGTAATAAATATCGGAGCAGGAGTCGGAATCAGTATTGGTGATCTGGCAAAAAAAATTATAGGGTTGATTGATCCCAAGATCGAGATTAGTTACGATGAAGAAAGAGAACGTCCTCCAAAAAGTGAAGTCATGGAACTGACTTGTGATAATACACTGGCCAGAGAGTTATTAGACTGGAATCCCCAATACACGATTGATGCCGGTCTTAAAAAAACCATAGCATTTATAAAAGATAATTTATCATTCTATAAACCAGAAAAATATTCAATCTGACAGGATAAAGATATGCAAGCAATCATATTAGCTGGCGGAAAGGGTACACGTTTAAAACCTTATACGATTACAATTCCAAAACCACTGGTGCCGATTGATGAACATCCGATTCTGGAAATTGTGATCAAACAATTAAAAAGAAATGGTTTTGATCGGATTACCCTGGCAGTTGGCCATCAATCCGAATTGATTCAGGCCTTTTTCCAGAAGGGAGAGAAGTATGACGTGGAAATTAAATATTCCCTTGAGGAGAAGCCTCTTGGGACAGCTGGCCCCCTAAAATTAATAGAGGACCTGGATGAGAATTTTCTTGTTCTAAACAGTGATGATCTTACCGATTTGAATTACCGAGACCTTTTAGATTTTCATACTAATAAAAATGCCATGGTGTCTATTGGTATGTTTACCAGAGAGCTACAAATTGATTTGGGAATTATAGAAACTGACAAAAATAACACGGTCCAAAAATATATCGAAAAACCAAAGCATCGATTCGACGTAAGCATGGGAATTTATGCCTTTAACAAAAATACTGTAAACTATATCCCGCAGAATGAGCGATTTGATTTTCCTGATTTGATAAAATCTCTACTCCAGCACCAAAAGAGAGTTCTGGCCTATCACCACAAGGGCTTTTGGTTAGATATTGGTCGCCCTGAAGATTATGAAAGGGCTAATGAGGAATTCGGGGAAATAAAAACCCGAATTCTGGGAGAATGAGTTGAAAAAAGTTTTAATAACAGGATCTGAGGGATTTACCGGAAAACATTTGATCAATTTCTTGAGTAATGATGATCAAATTGATCTTGTTGGAATTGATACCAAATCCTTTTCTAAAATTAGGCTCTGTCAAATAGATCTTCTCGATCAGAAGCAAACAAGTTTGACACTTAAAATCGAAAAACCTGACTATATTATTCATCTGGTAGGTATCAATAAATCGAATAGTTTCGAAGAATTTTACCGGTTAAATGTATTTACGACAATAAATATACTTGAGGGGATTGTTCAGAATAATTTAAATAGTGTTAAATCCCTGTTTATAAGTTCTTCTGCGGTCTATGGTCAAACTGAAGCCAAACTGGTATCCGAGAATTCAGAGTTAAATCCAATAAATTTTTATGGCAGCAGTAAACTGGCCATGGAAATTGTTGTTAGGCAATATACGAAAAATTATAATCTTATAACATATATCGCTCGTCCCTTTAATCTGGTTGGTCCGGGTCAGGATAGTTCATTTGTAATTCCGAGTTTTATTCAGCAACTCCTTAAGATTAAATACGGTCTGGTTGAACCTGTGATAAATACCAGGAATCTTTCAAGCGCCAGAGATTTTCTTGACGTCCGGGCTGCCGTTGAAGCCTACTGGTTAATTTTAAATTCCGGATCCATAGGTGATGTATATAATATATCGAGTGGTAAGGCGATTGAGATACGTTTAATTCTAAATACAATTATAGACATGATTGGTATAAAATCACCCCTTACTATCAATCAGGGGAAACTTCAACCAGGTGAAATACCTGTATTAAAGGGTGATGTAGGTAAACTTCAGGAACTCGGTTGGAGAAATAAGCTAACCCTTGAACAATCATTTTCCGATCTAATCACCTCAATCGAGGAGAAATATGATAAATAAACTTAGAGATACCGTTAGGCGATTTCCACGAATCAGACGCTTTTTAAATACTGTTATTTTATACATAAAATATCCCTATCATATTATCACAGGCATCAAAATATTGCTTCGTTTGCCACGTGCAAAGTTTTTAGGCATAAAATTTCTCCAACCCAATTTTATTTTTAAGAATAATATCAATTCCTCAAGTATAATCGTTGACGTTGGATGCGGATTTGAGGCTGACTTTTCAAAAATGTTAATCAATAAATATAATTTGAATTCTTTTGGTATTGATCCCACAAAAAAACACCAGACTATGTTACGTGAGTATGAGAAACAATCTAACGGTAAATTCAAATATTTAAATTACGCTATCTCACCTGTTCAGGGCAAAATAACATTCCGGGAAAGTCTCGAGAATGAAAGCGGTTCAATACTTACTGACCACATCAATGTTCTTCAAGATACTATTAATGAATATGAAGTAGATTCGATAACTCTGAAGCAGATACCTGAAAAAACAGGTATAGATAAAATTGATATATTAAAACTAGATATTGAAGGTGTTGAGTATGAGCTATTTTATCAGATCAGCGATGATGATTTATCCGCTTTTAGTCAAATATTTGTTGAATTTCATCACCGTTCGATCCAACGGTATTCACGTAAAAATACGAAAGAAATTGTAAATCTAATACGTTCAAAAGGATTTAAAGTGATTACTCTTGATAGTGATAATTATCTCTTCTATAGATAACAATCAGTAATCCTCAAGAAATTGAATAATAAACCATAAAGTATTTAATGCCTAAATTTTATAGCGAAATCCAGATGAAAAGAATATGCTTAATCTCTGATCGAAACGTATATATAAAACGATTTTGCAGATTACTTACAGATAATGGATATAAAATTGCCATAATTTGCCGGCATCAGAGTGGACTAGACAAGAGTCAGTTTCCGGTTGATATAGAATTCTACCAACTATCATCAACTTCTTTGATCAAAAAAACATTCGAGATATCCTCAATTCTAAAGACATATAAACCGGATATTGTCCATCTTCACTACCTGGCAAAAGATTGCATAATTCCAGTACTCAATTTGAGAAGAAGCTATAAGTACTATATCTCCATATGGGGAAGCGATATAAATCTTTTTTCTAAGAATTTTGTCAATAGGATCATACAAAATATGGGATTGCTGTTATGCGACAAAATTCATCTTCTATCACCCTATTTTGAAAATATGATTAAAAATCTGTTCTTTTTTATCAAAAAAAGTAAATACAACATATTTTCCTGGGGTGTGGACTATACTTTTCTTATAAATCCAAAGAAGGAAGAAATCACCCAAATAAAGAGTGAATACAAGATCAATAATAATGATCATATCATCTTGAGTTATCGTAATCATAAGGAAATATATAATCACCACACTTTACTCAAAGCAATGCCGCAGGTCATTGAGGAATTTCCGAACACAAAATTTATTTTTACCCGGGGTTCATACAGTGAAAATTACAGAGATCAGACGTTTAAACTGGCCAATGATCTGGGGGTACAAGATCACTTTATATTTATAAACAGGTGGCTTACTAATAATGAACTCCGTGCTTTAATAAATATCGCTGATATTAATGTAAATATCCCATTAAAAGATGGACTCCCTGCGACTCTTTTTGAAATAATGAGCACAAAAGCGATTCCCATTGTAAGTAATCTGGATAATTATCATCCTTTTTTTCAGGACAAAACAAATGGTTTTTATCTTCATAAAATAGATGATGCTCAAGAATTATCAGAATTGATAAAAATCTCTCTTCGTAACTTAGATTTTTACAAAGAAAAATTTCACTCCGTAAACAATGATTATATTCGTAACTATCAGAATTGGAAAATACAGTCCAAACATTTTCTAGAATTTTATAACTAAAGGGAGTCTAAATGCCCGGGATTATTGGTTTGATATCTCAAAACGAGCAAAGGGATTATTTCTCCTCGATGATTGAATCTGTCAATCATTATGATTATCAAATCGACAAATAT
>JAGLYF010000058.1 GCA_023132435.1 Calditrichia bacterium
TTACATTTAATGTGAGGCAATTCGTAAAAAATACCCATAACATCTTCTACTTGTATTTGAAATCAATTTAATTTATTTTTGGAACATATTCATTGTCTTTTGGAGGATGATATGGCTGACCGAGGTGATAGTTTTTTTAAAGGTTTTATTTTGGGCGGGATTTTCGGCGCTGTTTTAGGTGTTCTTCTCGCTCCGAAAAGCGGACGTGAAATGCGGGAGAATTTAGGTGAAGAAGCAGAAAAAGTATACGCACAGACAAAATCTGATTTTGAACATGCCCGCAAGGCTGCTATGAAATCTTTTGAAGAGGGCCGGGATAAAATTATTGAAAAACTGAAGCATGAAGAAAAAGAAATCGTTAAAGATGACGTAGTAGAAGAGGAAGAAAAGCCCAAAAGGAAACCCCGCAAAGCAAAACCAAAGGACGCATAAGTTAACAGGATTTATGCAAAGGAGTAAAATATGGTGTGGGAAATAGCGCTTGTTATCTTGTTGTTGGTTCTTACTGTACTGGTAATTTTACTCATACCCACCGTGGTCCAGTTTTTTAGAACCCTTCAAAAGTTTTCAAAAACCCTGGATGAATTAAACCGGGATCTTCCGCAAATAATGGATAATCTGGAGGAAATCACCAATCATACGTCACGGGCGACCAGAAGAATTAATCATGCGGTCGGTGATGTTGTGGAAATCCAGCAAAAAATATCGGATGAATTGAAAGAACCCGCCCTCGATGCCATCGCCACACTGGCCGGATTATTTAAAGGATTACAGACCTTTGTGACCTACTTTATTAAAAAGAGGAAGTAGGCACACGCTTCTCGTTGCTCGGTACTCGTCTCTCGTTACTCGCTTCTCAATATTTGCCGATTATAGCTACATACAGTAATTCCCCGGTTAAAATTTAGTTATTAATTAATACATGAAAGATTATGTCCCCTCTCTTCTCAAGAGAGGGATTAGGGGGTGAGTTTATTGGTGTTTATAAAAATATGAAATAAATCATTTTAAATCATAAGAAGAATAAAAACATGATTTTAAGAGTGAATAATGATACAAAGTCATAGCGACTGAAAACGAGCAGCGAGAGCCGAGTACCGAGAATCGAGCATCCAGTATCCAATATCTAACATCCAACATCAAACTAGAGATCATATTTATTAACTTTATTCCTCATCGTTCTGATGCTAAAACCCAGCCGTTTGGCCGCATGTGTTTTATTTCCATTTGTCTCTTCAAGTGCCTTCTTGATGTTCATAGCGCCAAAATGCCTTGACTATGTTCCTCATCTTCTTTAAACTTTTGTATAGTTCGGCCCGCAACTTTTTTATGATGGATAGTATATAATATACGGGCTTTATACAAAAAAAATTTCAATTCAGGAGTAAAAATGGGCGCTACCTTCGGAAAATATATCTGGAGCAACGGTGAATTCATAAAATGGGAAGATGCAAACATACATATCATGTCCCATGTTATCCATTACGGTTCTTCAGTTTTTGAAGGGATACGTGCCTATGATACACATATCGGTCCCGCCGTATATAGATTAAATGATCATATAAAAAGACTACATGATTCCGCGAAAATATATCGAATGGATGTTTCATGGACAGTCGATGAAATTTCTCAGACTTGTATAGAAACTGTAAAAAAGAACGAATTTGGGGCCTGCTATATTCGGCCGGTGGTGATCAGAGGTTTTGGCACATTTGGAGTAAATCCATTTGACAACCCGATTGAGACTTATATCGCCACCTGGGAATGGGGGGCCTATCTGGGACGTGATGCCCTGGAAAATGGTGTTGATGTTTGTTTTTCAACCTGGGGCAGAATCGCTCCAAACACACTTCCGGCTCTGGCCAAGACTGGTGCTAACTATATGAATTCACAATTAATAAAAATGGAAGCGATTGTTAACGGGTACAGCGAAGGTATTGCTCTGGATAATCAGGGATTTATATCGGAAGGTAGCGGTGAGAATATCTTTGTGATAAAAAATGGTGTTGTGATGACACCACCGTTAAGTTCATCCATTTTACCTGGTCTGACCCGGGACACTGTTATTTATCTTCTGAAAGAATTGGGTTACGAAGTTAAAGAAGTGATTATACCGCGGGAAACATTATTTATAGCGGATGAAGCGTTTTTTACCGGTACTGCAGCAGAAATTACACCGATTCGCAGTGTGGATAAAATCCAAATCGGATCCGGAAAACGGGGTAAAATCACTGAACAAGTACAAAACGCCTTTTTTAATATTTTTAAAGGTAAAACAAAGGTACCCGAAGACTGGTTGTCACCCATAAAATGATCTGTCAAACCGATTAGTAATAGGTTCCACAATAGTAAAAAAAAGTCCACGAATTACACGAATTAACACGAATTTTTTTATTATAATTTATTAATTCGTTTAATTCGAACTAATTCGTGAAATTCGTGGATAAGAGATTTAAAATTCCCCGGTAATACCTAACCCGGGCTTATCATTCAGAATCAGTTTTCCTTTTTCAACCCCTACGCCCTGGTATGGATCTTCCCGCAATAACAAATTACCATCCAGATCGGCCCAGTCGACCAGTGGCGAAAGATGAGCTGCCGCAGATATCGAAATCGCACTCTCAATCATACAACCTAACATGATTTTCATATTCATTGCCCTGGCCAGATAGATCATGCGCATCGCTTCCTGAGGTCCTCCGGCTTTCATCAGTTTTATGTTGATCCCGTCATAGGCTTCCGCCAATTTAGGGATGTCTGCCACTGTTTTGACTGCTTCATCAGCAATGATTGGAATATCAACCCGGTCCCTTAACCACCTTGTTTCCTCTATCATATCTGAGGGCATCGGCTGTTCAATAAATTCAATACCCATACTCTGTAACCATTTTATCTTCTCCAATGCCACTTCTTTGGATTTCCATCCTTCATTAGCGTCGACCCGAATCGGTTTATCAGTTATGCTGCGGACAGCTTCGATAATTTCCTCATCATTATCTTTTCCTACTTTGATTTTCAAAAGGGGATACTTTTCAGCAGCACGTACCTTCTTTTTAATAACTTCAATCGTATCGATACCAATTGAATAAGAAGTGAGGGGTGTTTTTGATTTGTCCAGCCCCCAGATTTTGTAGAGCGGTGCGTTTAGTTTTTTACCGATCCAGTCCATGATGGCAATATCCAGAGCACAGCGGGCACAATTTTGATCTGTAATGCTGGCAAATATCTCATCCTTTAAATCCACATAATGCCAGAGATCATATTTTTCAAACAGGCTTTTAACACCATTGATGCGATCGGTTGTTTTATTATGATTTTCCCCATAACGCACATTTGGTGCTGCTTCCCCATATCCCGCAACGCCATCCTTTTCGATCCTGACAAACACATTGTCTTTATAATCACTCGAATTACGGGAAATTGTCCAGGTATCTTCCAGGAAGAGGCGCTTTGTTTTCACCTCTATCATAGTTCCTCCATCGCTTTTTATGTTTTTTTCTGATATTATTGCCATTGATTTTACAGGAATTTGGCTCAAAACTGTTAATCCCAGTAACGATTTTCCGGAAACCTCTATAAATTTTTTACGTTTCATACCAGGCCTCAATTTTTAATAATTCTCTTGATATGACGAAATGATTTTTTACGATAGGAATTATAGAGTTCGTCCTTTTCATCCAGACTATTGATATGTACATCACCACTGGCATGGATAAAATATGAGCCCCCCAGACAAATGCCGACATGGGTAATCCGGTTCGGTGGTCCAAAAAAGATCAGGTCTCCGGGCAGTATATTCGTGTAATTACTATCCGGCATAACTTCTTCTCCCAGAAGTACCTGCATACTGGCATCTCTGGGTAACTGGTATCCTTCCGTTCGGAAAACGGTTGCGGTAAATCCGGAACAATCCAAAGCCTTTATTGAGTGACCTCCCCACATATAGGGAATTCCCATCATTGTTTTTGCCCGTTCAATAATTTTTTCCCAATCCGGAGAGGTAGTATTATCCGTGGCCTGATAGGGTTTGACATTCCTGCTTTTAACAAACCCGGTCCTTCCATCCGGTAATTCAATTTCCATCCACGGTCCACGGTTTGATTTTTGAGTAAAAACAGATCCCAAGACCAGATCGGAAACAACCTGACTTTTCTCAGACGGTTCGTTAAAAATTTGTTCGTAATTAACCATCAGAGTATATTTTTCTAATGCCTGCCATTTTTTCAGATCATCATTACTCAGGCGGGTTATCGTTCCTCTGGTAATCCAGCCAAGATAATCCATTGGTGTTTGAACAAGATACCAGTAGCTTTTCGCTTTTATCAGTTTTAATTCCATGCCGATTAAAACCTGATCAACCAGTTCTGCCGAATGTTTCGGGTTTCGTCTTAAATTTCCGACACTGACATTTACTAAAGCATGAGTAGTATCGCCAAATCCCTCCGGTGGAAGAAGTTGAAAGTCCAGATTGACATCATCTTCTGAAAATGTTTTCTGTACCAATGCAGTAACAGCTTTCTGAGCTTCCGCAACGGTGGTTTCACCCTGAATCGACCATTCTCCTTGTTCATAAGCATATTCTAAATCAAATACAGTTGTCCGCTTATCGGGAGCCCAGGTTGATTTAATTTCTTCCAGTTCAGATTTAAAAGATTCAGGTGGTTCTTTCTGTATAGAACAACCGAAGACAATCAAAACGAGAGAAAGAAAAATGAGTAATTCTTTTTTCAACATCATACACCTTTTAAGTTTTTCATAGAGAGAAGATTCTTTTATATTCGTAGATTTAAGTGTTGGAGAATTTAACCAAAGCCCCGGAATGATACAACGCAATTTGTATCCTATTTTGATTTTAAATTTGGCCTTATTAAGTTTGAATACCGTTTTTTAACCACTGAGAGCTTTGTTATACTTGTTGGATAATTTGACTATACTGGACATAAATAACAAATCATAAAAACGTGGGATAAAAAAAGACAACCACAGGAATACAGATGGCCTGGATTAACATGATCCCCGAAGAAGAAGCTGATGGAGAATTAGCCGATCTTTATAAAAAATACAGATCGAGAGAATCCGGTATGATAGATCATATACTGAAGATTCATAGTTTAGATCCGCCGACCATGGAAACCCATATCCAAATGTATCGTGGGCTGATGTTTGGTCCATCTGAATTATCCCGGAAAGAAAGGGAAATGATCGCCGTTGTCGTTTCCGTAGAAAACAGCTGTCATTACTGAATTGTTCATCACGGGGAGGGTCTCCGCAGGACTGGAGCTGATCAGGCTTTCTTATCGGCCTTAACAGAAAAAAGAGTGCCGGATCAAGCTAACGAGCGGGAAAAATCTATCATTCCTTATGCACGAAAACTAACCAGTGCTCCATCTACAGTTCAAAAAGATGATATCGAGCAGTTACGATCCGTTGGTTTTTCCGATAAGGCCATTTTACAGATAAATCTGGTGATCAATTATTTCAATTTTGTCAACCGGCTGGCGGATGGCCTGGGTGTTGAACTGGAAGATTACTGGGATTAATGAACAGGTTTTCCGGATGTAAATTTGTGCAGGTTAAAGTAAAATGTTATTTTTTAAATCGGCCATTTTGAAATTTGCCGCCCGGAGCAAACGAAGAAATTCCGCAGAAAAATGGAATTTTCCCGGAATTTCTGAGATTGTTCAGGCAAATTTCAAGGGGCCTTGATTTTTTGGTCCTTTTTGATCAAGCAAAAAGGACATAAAAAAAATCTGTATCATCCGCGTTCTATTATACATCATTCCAGCTTATTTGAGTCCAGGATCTCAGTCAGCAGATCTATCGCTCTCTGCTCGTCCTTGTTAAATACATTAATATCCGCCAGGCCTTTCTGACCAATGAATATGCCATCATAGGCTGTGTCGTACTTACTTCTAATCTGAAGAGGAATATTCTCCCTCTTAAAGGCCTCCTTAATCAGAGGAAGAAGTACTTCATCGTCTTTATCCAGTGTATAAATCTTTACGGTTTCTTCCATTTTATTCATAATATTTTCCCTGTAATTCTTTCTATTTTCTCCTATTATATGAAAAATGCCTAAATAAATCATTAATTTTGTTTTAAATAACTTATTGTGTCACCCCGCTGGGGTTTTCAGAAATTAATTTACGAAATTCTATATACATTTCACCTCTACGAGGTTATTTTAATAATAATATTATAATTTTTAATTTATGGGAATATTTATATGTTAGCATTGTCTAATGAGATAAAGAAAAGAACATCAAATCAATGGATGATGCGCAGATTCTGACAGAATTACGAAATGGCAATGATGCTGTTTTCAGGGACCTTATAAATCGATATGAAGGCCTGGTGTCCGCTACGATAATCGGAATGATTGGTAAATGTTCTGAGGCTGAAGATATTGGCCAGGAAGTGTTTGTCCGGTTTTATAAAGCCCGGCATAATTTTCGTGGGGATTCAGCCATTGGTACATATCTGACACGAATAGCGATCAATCTTTCATTAAATGAAATAAAACGGCGAAGCAGACGGAGTCAGTTATTTTTTCATTCGGATGATGAAACATTTGATGTTGAAGATAAAAATAGTAACACTGATACAGATGAGAACCGAGAAGTTATCCAGCACGCAATCCGGGAATTAGCACCAAAATTTCGGTCGGTAATAGTTCTGAGATTAATTGATGGATATTCTACTGAGGAAACAGCAAAAATCCTCAGAGTACCGATCGGGACGGTGCTTTCCCGATTAGCCCGGGCTCAAAAAAAACTAAAAGAGATACTTTCACCCATGTTGGAGTTGAATCATGGATAAAAAGCTAAGGGATTTACTCTATTGCTCTTTCGATTCGGATCTTAATCCGGAGGAAAAAAAAATGCTCGAACAGGCTTTATCCCAAACAAAAGAATTAAGACAGGAAAAAGAAATAATCACTTCTCTTCGAGATGATATCAAGAGAAGTAAAACAACATCTTTTCAGCCCTATTTCGCTGACCGGGTAATGGAGAATATCCGCTCATCAATACAGATCGATGAGAGTGAACAGTTTTTTGAATCTTTGTTTGTTTTTTTCCGGCCAATCGCCATCACGGCAGCTATTCTGATCATTATTATTGCCGGATATAACATCACGACTACCGGTCATTTTTCAATCGAGGGGGCGCTTGGGATTCCGGAAGTCACTGTAAATGACGTCTATGATCCAACCCTCGCACTCGTTACGGAGGAATAAAATGAACACTAAAACAAAATCCATTTTTGTTCTAACCGGTGTATTAATTATTGGAATTATTATCGGTGCTTTTGGCAGTTCCCTGCTCAGGCGTAATATGTTGGAGGATAGAATCTCCCGGTTCAGGACACCGGAAGGATTTGCAGAAAGAATTTTAGACAGGATCGATCCCGATCCGGATAAACGGGAAGCAGTCGAGAATATTTTATTGGAGCAACATAAAAAACTGTTCAAAAAATTCGAACATACCCGGGCACAAATAGGAGCGCATACTGATTCAGTTATTTTAAAGTTAAAACCCTTACTGACTGAAGAACAATTGGAACGTGCAACCCGGATCCTCAAAATGAGACCACCACATATGCGCAAACCTGGCGGGAGATTTGAACGCCAGCCACGGGATGACTAACCCCGGCATTTATGCCGGGGTACCCGACCCTCTACCAAAAATGGGTTTTAACCCTCCACCTTTTTTTTTGTCTCTAATGGACTTCTTTATGTCCTTTTTGCTTGATCAAATTGAAGTCCCAACATTCAACAAGGAATTATCAATTGAGAAGTATTTTGATCAGATTATTTGGTTCTCAAATTCTTACGGGCAGTTTCAACACTACGAAATAGTATTGAAATGAGTTCGTCATTTTCACTTATTAAAGGTATTAGTCTTGTTCGTGGTTTTATCATCTCAGTTCGGTAAAGCCTCAGCTACTTTAATAATCCTCACTGCAAAATCAATAAGCCTTTCCAGCAGATCAAATTTCTTTTTTTTCATAGTTCAAATTTCCTTGATACTTCCTGATTATCTATATACAATAATCATACCAATCATAATATTACTTCTCACTTGATAATTCCTTGTTGAATGTTGGATATTCATACAGAATTAACATACCCACACTTTTAACTGAATAAAAGTGTCACTGTAATACTTCATACTTGATAATTCCTTGTTGGATATTGATTATTCAAAAGCGATATGATAGACCAATAATTCTCTTTTATACAGACTTACATCAAAATTGACTAAGTGGTGGGAATATAATTTAGGTTGCCTTGTCTAACCCTATAAAGAAAACACAAAGGATCATCCATGGACAAGACAACCAATCAAATCAAACTTAAAAAAGTTATTATAACCCAGGAGGATGACATGAAAAAGACGTTAATTTATTTTCCAACAATATTGCTCGTAATTTTCTCTATCATTTTAATAAATGTTGCTTCCGTCGAAGCGATAAATGTTTTTCCAAAAGGGCCGCACTTTAAACTCATGGAGAAATTGAGCAAAGAACAGCAGGAAGAAATTAAAAACAAAGTGAAAGAACTCTGGGAATCCGGAGCATCAAGAGAAGAGATCAGAGATACCGTTAAAGAAATGTTCGAAGATTATGGTGTGGATTTTCCTGATGATATGAAAGGTTTTCAGGGGATGAGAGGAGCCAGACATGGTCGGGGATTTATGAGCTTTTCCGATCAGCTTTCCGAAGACCAGAAAACTACTATTAAGGAAAAGGTTGAATCCCTCCGTGATCAGTGTGCTTCCCGGGAAGAAATTCATACTGAGGTTATGGCTCTGCTCAAAGGATATGGTGTTGAGATCTCTGAGGATTTTAAAGATTTTCGTGGTAAAAGAGGACATAAACCTGGCAGAGGATTCATGCGTTTTTCAGACGAACTTACCGAAGAACAAAGAGCCGCTATCCGTGAGAAAGCCAAAACAATGCATGAGCACGGAGATTCCAGGGAAGAGATTCATACCGAGATCGGAAAGATGCTTAAAGAATACGGGATCGAGGTTCCGGATGACTTCGGTGAACACAGGGAGATGTGGAATAAACTCAATAGGGAACAGCGAAAAACTATTCGGGCAAAAATGAGAGAGATGCGGGAAGAAGGTACTACAAGGGCGGAAATCAGAGAAGAGATACATAAAATGATTCAGGAATTTGAAGTAAAGGAATCTGATGATCAGACAAATGTTAAGGCAGAGACTTCCGGGGAGAATTTGAGCATACGAAGTTATCCCAATCCCTTTAATCCGGAAACCAACATCGAGTATAATCTGAAATCTAATGCTCAGGTGACCATTTATATTTATAATATTCAGGGTAAACGGGTCAGATCGCTTGGAGATAATTACCGTCAGGCTGGTACTTACACCGTCAGGTGGGATGGAATGAATGAGAGCGGAACACAGGTCCCATCAGGGGTTTATTTCATCAGGGTCTCTGCAGGAAATGAAACCCTGAACCACAGGATTGTTTTGATGAAATAGACTACATTTAACAAAATAAACCATATATTATTTGCCATCAAAACAGTTTTAGATGGGAGGCTGGACTATTGGTTATTAAAATAGTCTGGCTTCTTATTTAAATCAAATGGAGATTATAATATGAAATTAAAATTCTTTTCATTTTATCTGTCACTGGTACTAGTTCTGACTACCGGTTGTGGCGAAAAGATTGAAAGTACCTGGAAAAACCAGGCGTTTACCATTGATGGAAATGGTCAGGATTGGGAAGGATCTCCTTATTACCTGAACATATCGAATCCAAAAACAATTAAAGTTGGTCTGGAAATTGTTGGTATGAGCGAAGAAGAAAAAGAAAATCTGAAAGCGGAAATGGAAGAACAGCGGAAATCGATGCAGGAGGGCGATATGGGTGGACGTGGCAGAGGGGGCATGAGGGGCGGCATGCGAGGCGGTGGAATACGTGGTGGAGGTAACAGACCGCAAATGCCCGATATGGATGGTGAAGAATACTGGATTACTGTTCAGTTGGCTGTTAAATAAGTAATAATTTTTCGGCGATATCATAGATAATTTATAACCAATATTATTCTTATGCGTATACTACTCAAAAAGTTATTAGTTATATTTTTTAAATCTGGTCGGATGGAACAATTTATCTGGCCAATGTTTAAATTTAAAAAACCCTCTTTAATTTAATACCAGGAAATAAGCAGTGACCAAAAGATTGATTTTATTTTTATTTCTCACTCTGAATATAAATATACTTTTCGCTCAGACCGGTAGCATCAGCGGGTTTGTCTTTGATCAATCCAATGGAGAATCCCTCAGCGGGGCAAATATATATTTTGAAAATATCCCTGTTGGATCGGTTACAAACACGTCGGGATATTTTGTTATATCCGATATACCACCGGGAGCTTATACTTTGATTTGTTCCTATATCGGTTACAAAGATTTCAAGGATGACATCACTCTGAATGATGATGAATCGATAAAATTAGCCATTCAGCTGGAACCGGCCCTTCTGGAAACGGAGACAGTAGTTGTTACCGCCGATTCAGAACGAACAGCTCTGCTATTATTCCGTAAAGATATTTCAAAAATTAATATTTCTCCGATGGAAATAAAAAATTTGCCGGCGGTAGTTGAATCAGATCTGTTACGTGCTCTTCAAAGTCTACCCGGGATCTTGCCCATCTCTGATTATTCTTCTGAAATATATGTACGTGGCGGGACATCCGATCAGAATCTGTATCTGATCGATGGTGCTGATGTATACAATCCCGAACACGCATTCGGATTATTTTCCACATTTAATACAGATGCAATAAAGGATATTGAAGTTTCAAAGGGAGGTTTTAGTGCTGAGTATGGAGGTCGTTTATCATCTGTGCTGAGTATTACCAATCTTGATGGAAATCGCAAATCGTTCGAAGGGACCGGGGAAATCAGTCTGCTATCGGCAAAGGTAACCTTACAAACTCCAATCGGACAATTCGGGTCTATTTCCGCTTCTTATCGCAGAACCTATGCCGGTGAAACAGCAAAACTATTTTACGATGATATTCCTGATTATTACTTTTATGACGGACATATAAAAGCTTTTTTCGATATCAATGCCGACAATAAACTTTCCCTTAGTTTTTTTAATGGCAAAGATGATTTAAACTATAATTTTAACTCAACAGCGCCGGATGCCCCACTGTTACATTATGACTGGGGAAATACCACTGGAAGTTTACGCTGGACCCATGTCTTCAATCCGAACTTTTTCTCAAATTTCTGGTTTACTGTCAGCAGTTTTGCTTCAAATTTCAGTATTACCGAAGCAGATGTTGAGGAACAAAACGATTTATTTGATATTAGCTTTAAGGGACAGGGAGAATATACTTTATTTCAAAATCTGAGCACAAAATTCGGATTTGAGCTCAAAAACCTGGAGACAACTTATCAACAGGATTCGCCACGCGGTATTATTGATCTTAACCGTCAACGAAGGTTTTATACCGGTTATCTTTCTTTTATCTGGAACCCTACTCCCGATTGGTACATTGAGCCCGGGTTGCGATACAATTATTTTGCGGCTGAAAAAGATTTTCAGGACTGGGCGCCGCGGCTTGCTGCCAAATACCGACTCACAGAAACCATCAATCTTAAAGCATCTACCGGAATCTATTATCAATATCTGAACAAGATTCCCCGCCCTTTTATTGCCGATATCTGGACAACTTCCGATGTTAATTATAATCGTTCCCAGGCAACGCACTATATATTCGGCTTTCAAAAAGAGATTGCCAATAATATCAGCCTGGAAATAGAAACCTATTATAAAGATTATAAAAATCTTTATTCACTCAAAAATTATTTTCTCGACTTTGAACCATCTGCCTATGATTCGCGAGGGCGACCTATCTATACCGAAACAAAAGGTCTGTTCGACCGGGGAGATGGTAATTCGATGGGAGTAGAATTTCTATTTCGGAAAAGATATGGAACGATCAACGGCTGGCTGGCTTATTCTTTAGCCCGTACCGAATATATCGTTGACCAAATAAATCAGGAAAATCCGTTTGAACCCCGTCATGACCGGACACATGTTATAAACGCTGTGATGAATATGGATATTAGAAATTCACTCCGTTTTCTGAAAGGTGAAGGTTATAAATATGACCGGGCAAAATGGCTGTTTGGGATGAACTTTGTCTATTCATCCGGCCAGCCGATCACTTTAACCAGCTCAACTTATTATTCTAACAGTGCGCCTGATCAGGACTTTTATCAGCTTTTTTTATATCCTACGGCGATTAATAATTTTCGATTGCCCGCTTATAGCCGTCTTGATCTCAGCCTTACCTATGAACATCATTATGACAGCTGGATATTAGCGCCCTATATACAAATCTTTAATATCGGTAATAGAGAGAATGTGTGGTTTATACAATATGAAAATGAAGAAACGGAAGGTAAGATAGTTCAAACCGTGGATACATTTAACATGTTTCCACTTTTACCCACAATTGGGGTAAGGATAAAATTTTGATCTCGGTTCTCGCGACTCGCAGCTCGGTTCTCGTTATATTTTAGCACATAATTAAAACGAGACGCGATTGACGAGAGATGAGTAACAAGTAAACCTTTTTACAACGCTTCACGTCGTAACAAAATGTAGGGGCATGGCGTGCCATGCCCACTAAAATAAATGTGATAAGAATTTTGGTAACGACCCAGAGCGTCGTTACCAGAGGATTTAATGTATGAAGAAATTTGCATATAGTTTTATTTTAATTTTCACAACCTTGTTATTATCATCCTGTGGAAAAACCTCGGTTACAATTGATGAACGTACCTATGAACCTAATATCGTAATCAACGGTTATTTGTATCCTGAAAAACCGGTATCGAATATACAGATTACCCGGAACTTTCCGATCGGTACAACCATTGATAAAAATCAGATTGCTCTTAGTGAAGCGAGTGTAAATCTAACGGATATCGAAACAAATATCGTTTATGAATTGACCTACAATCCAAACACCTTTGCTTATGAATATATAAAAGAAGATTTGGAAATTGATTATGGTAAAAGTTATAGATTGGATATTTCCGCAAATATTGATAATTCTGACCTGCAGGCATCTTCGACTACAACTGTACCTGAAAAAGGTCTTGAGATCGATCGTGAGAATTCTATCTTTGGTGATTTGTTTTATCGGGAAACAGATGAGACCGGGAAATTGATTACACCACAGGTAGCCTACAAACAATCTGAAAATTCAGCTTTTTATCTTTTATCAATCAGCGCATTGAATGCCGATATCCATACTTTTATCTACGAAAACCCATTTGGTTTGGACATAAACGATGTACTTGAGGAAGACGGGAAAATAGAAAATTTTCAATATCGCGTCAGGTGGACACGACCTGAAAATCAGAATGGTGGATTCTCAATTATGGAGATCTCATGGTTTCAAATATGGTTTTATGGTCCGTATCGTCTGGTTCTCTATGCCGGAGATGAAAATTTTTACCATTTTTATAATACACACAGAAATGTTCAGAATATTGACGGTAATCTGCACGAGCCCATTTTTCACATCGATGGCGATGGTATTGGTGTGTTCGGTTCAGCAGTAATAGATACTCTTTCTCTGAATATTCTTAAAAAATAAGAAATAAATATCACAGAGGAATAAAAATATAAATGAAAATGGTATTCTTTAACATTAACCGGATGAACCAACAATATAATTCCCCCTTAAAAAAGGGGGGGAGGGGGTTGTTATAAGTTGAAGATATACTACAATCCAAAACTAAAAGAAAGAGCCAAAGAACTAAGAAAGAATGCGACGTTCACAGAATGTTTACTCTGGTCATGACGCGTCGGGATTATTGCAGTAAATTACATTTGGTTATAGAGATAGACGAAGTAACACATATTGGAAAACAAAGTTATGACAATAAATGAGAGAATCGATTAAGTGCTATTGGATTAAACATCATTAGAATTAGCGGCTATTATGTTTAAGAAAACATTATAGAGACATTAGAAATAATCGCGAAAAAAATATGTAAGTTAAAAGGAGAAACAACCCCCTAACCCCCTTTTCTAAGGGGGAATTTTTTCATACACTTTAATAATAATTAATGTTGAAAATGTGTTATTAATTTTAACGATACCAATTATAAAGAGAGGGTAAATCAATGAAGAAACTATATTATCTTTTATTTATTGCCTTTATGTCAATTTCGGCAATATATTGCTCGGAGAGTCAGGATTTTCCCGGCAGGATGAGTCCTGAAGATCGGACGGCCCGGTTGAATGAATTACTGGACCTGACCGATGAACAATCAAAAAAAGTTGAGCAGATTTATAAGGAATCACAGGAAACGATATCTGAAATGCGGGAACAGTTCCAGGGTGACCGCAGCCAGATGCGCAAAAAAATGATGGAGAACCGGGAAGAAACTACTAAAAAAATCGAGGAGATTCTCTACGAAGATCAAATTGAGCTATATCGGGAATATCAGGAAGAAAGGCAACAATTCAGGCGTGACCGAAGAGAACAAAGGCAACAGAAAGAACAATAATGTAGAGACGGGCCGATGGGCCGTCTCTTTATAATATATAAATAAAAATGAAAATTCAGATTCAGAATTTATCAAAAATATACAATGGTAGTAAACCCGCCTTAGATAATATCAATATGGAAATCAACAGCGGCCTTTTTGGCCTGCTCGGTCCTAATGGCGCCGGCAAGACTACATTGATGCGTATTCTTGTTACTCTGATGAAACCATCTGAAGGATCTGTAACTATTGATAATTTTGATTTGCAGAGGCACCGTAAAGAAATCAGGCAAATGCTCGGTTATCTGCCCCAGGAGTTCAGCACTTTTCCCAAAATAAAAACATGGGAGTTTCTGGATTATAGTGCCAGGCTTGCCGGTATTAAATCCAATTCTCAGAGAAGTCAACTCGTTGATAAATATCTTGAACAGGTGGATTTGTTTGCCGCCAGAGATCGCCTGGCCAGTAAACTTTCCGGAGGTATGAAAAGGAGACTGGGGATTGCCCAGGCACTGATCAGCGATCCTAAGATTCTTGTCGTCGATGAACCAACAACCGGTCTTGATCCGGAAGAAAGGATCCGGTTCAGGAATTTGCTCACAGAAATGGGTCAGGAAGAAAAAATTATCATTCTTTCAACTCACATCGTCGGGGATATTTCCAGTACTTGTAACGAGATGGCTCTTTTGGTCGACGGTCGCGTTGGATTTAAAGGTTCCCCGGCTGAATTAATCAAACAAGCCGAAGGATATGTCTTTGAAATTGAAGCCCGGGATAACGATTTGGCAAATATTCAGGAAAAATATGCCGTTATTTCAACCATCCCCTCAGAATCGGGATGGAAAGTACAGGTTGTTGCAAAAAATACAGGTCAGTATTTGTCACAGTCTATTGATCCAAATCTGGAGCATGCCTATGTCCATTTTATCGAACATCATTATGATACCGATATCAAACCAGACGTAATGGATTTAGATTTTAAAGATGATTGAATATCAAAAAATATGGGCTAACACGCGCTATGAAATTATTACCCTGTTGCGTGGCTGGTTTTTCCGGATATTTGCCGGATTAATTATCATTATATTTTTATCGATAAATATCATGTTTTTCAGCGGTGCATTACCGTTTGTCCCACGCCTGTTCGCCGGATTCTCAGCGGCAATCCCCTACGCCAACATGATCATGCTTAACATTTCCCAAACGGCAATTATTATTTTCATGGCCAGTGATTTTTTCAAACGTGATCGAAAATATAACACCGCTGAGGTGTTTTACATCCGTTCAATGAGCAATAGCAGCTACCTTATTGGAAAGGCGCTGGGTATTTTTATTTTATTTGCCGCGCTTAATATCATTGTCCTCGCTATCGCTCTAACTATTCATCTGGTATTCAGTGAAACTTCATTTAATTGGGTCCCTTATATACTCTATCCCCTTCTTATTGGTTTTCCCGCCTTTGTTTTTATGATTGGCCTATCATTTTTGCTGATGCATCTGATAAAAAACCAGGCAATCGTGGTGCTGCTATTACTGGGATATTATGCGGTGGTCTTATTTTATCTCTATGATAAATGGTATTATCTTTTTGATTTTATAGCGCTCAAACTTCCGTTTGCTTATTCAGATTTTATTGGCCTGGCAAATATAAAACTGCTGCTGCTGCAAAGGGGTTTGTATTTTTCCCTTGGTATGGTTTGTATTCTAGTTTCAATTTTACTTTTTAAACGGCTCACACAATCGGCTATTCTGGAACGTCTTACAATTATCGGTATTATCTTCTTCACCGTCATCGGTATGTATTGTGTACCCAATTATCTGCAATTCTTTACGGACAGACAACTTTTACGATCCCGGATGGCAATCCTTAATAAACAGTATATACATCAGCCGGATATTACACCACTGTCCTGTAAAATTGACTTTTACCATCTTGGTGAATCTTATAGAGCAACCAGCCACTATGTATTTCAGAATTTGAGCGAAGCGCCGCAGGATCACTATCTGTTTTCGATCAATCCGGGTTTACGTGTGGATAAAATTTTAAGGGATGGCAAATCTTTAAAATTTGAACAGGAAAACCATATTATTAGCATAAATAGTGACAGGTTGTTGCTGCCCGGTTTTATGGATTCGATTCAAATACACTATTATGGTGAAATAGATGAGGCTGCATGTTATCTGGATATTGAGGATTTTGAACAGCAGAACACCTTCAGTTTCTGGTTATACCAATCGGCGCGGAAACATGCCTTTATTGAGGATGACTATGTGCTTCTGCCTCCGGAAAGTTTGTGGTATCCCCGCCCTGGTCTGCCCCCCGGAGCAAATTTTCCCGACAGAACCAATCGATATTTTATTCCCTTCCAACTGGATGTACATACCAATTCGGATTTAACCCCTCTATCTCAGGGCACAAGAACTATAGAGAGTCCCGGACATTACCGGTTTTTATCAGACTATCCACTGTCGGATATCTCCCTGATTTTAGGTAAATATGAAAAAGAATCGATCCAGGTTGATAGTGTGGAATATAACTTCTATCACTTATCAAAACATGATTACTATAAAGAATATTTTTCCCAGATCGGCGATACGTTAACCGACTTGATCCGGGAGGTCTCACAGGATTATGAAGTACGTCTGAGTTTAGAATATCCTTTCAAACGATTGAGTCTGATCGAGGTACCATTACAATATTATGTTTATCCGAAAATCTGGACCGTCGCACAGGAGGTTGTTTTACCCGAACAGATCTGGTTTCAGGAAAATGCTGCGACTATCGCCGGCGCCGACTTCGGGCGAATTAAGAGATCCATGGATCGCAGACTGGATCGTTCAAATCAAACATTAACCGAAGTTGAAACTCAAATATCCGTTCTGAAGACCTTTTTAAATTCAACCTTTTGTGGCAAGGTAATGCGTGGTTTACGCGTCGGTGGACCGTCCAGTAATTATCAACCCGATTACAATATTTTTCCCAATTATTACACCTACGTCACCTTTTTAAAGGGAGAAGAATGGCCCATACTGAATACCGCTCTGGAGGCCTTTTTATCGGACCGTGTTCATGAAACTGAAGAGAGTGGTCCAATCTGGCGCGCAAGAGGATTAACTGCTGCAGAAGAAGTGAGCCAGGCATTATCCTCTAAAAGTCTGGCCGAATATCTGACCACAATGGAAAATAAATTGATCCTTCCGGAAATGATCAAACAGAAAGGAGCATTTATCATAAAAATCCTGCAAAATGAGTTGGGTCCGGAAGTCTTTAATGCATATTTTAGCCGGATGGTGGATCAATCAAAATTCAGTCAGATAGACTTTAACACCTTTTTTGGTGGAATGCCTTTGCGTCAAAACTTTAACATAGACTCCTATTTGCACTCATGGTACAACGAGCGCGTCCTTCCGGCTTATCAGATATTCGATGTACAGTTTTATAAAGTTTATGATGGTGACCGAATCCGAACCCAGGTGAAATTCAAAACATTCAACACGGATTCTACTGATGGATTAATGGAAGTCTCGTTTCAATACAGCAGTCGGGGAGTGGGATTTGGTATGGGAGCTGCCTATCAGGAAATAATCCCGACTATCTACCGGCTTAATGGCCATCAGAGTAAACAATTTGGTTTATTACTCGATGAAGAACCTCGTGCTTTGGATATTAATTTCCTGCTTGCCCGTAATCTTCCACTGGTGTATACAAAACGTTTTGAGAAAGCCGAATTAGATAAAAATAAAACACCCTTTGAAGGTGAAAAAGTCATAACCGGAATAGATGAAATAACACCATCCTATGAGATAGTTATGGATAATACAGACGATGGTTTTGAAATATTCAATCCGCCTTTTAACAGTATCTTAAAACAATGGATACACAATGAAGAGGAAGATACTGCTGCAGTGATTTATGATCGTATTCAATGGTGGAATCCGCCCCATCAGTGGCGATTGATAAAAAGCACCACATTTTATGGTACCTATGTTCACTCTGCATATTATATCCGGCCGGGAAACGGATCTAAATATGTATCCTGGATTGCACCAATAGAAACAGCCGGGATTTATGATGTTTATGCTTATGTGTTTAATAAAGAAGATTTCCGGCGCCGGAGAAGAGATCGGCAGGGAATCTCGTTTGGTGATTATACCTATCTGGTTCATCATGATGGCGGGGTAGAAGAAGTAAAACTGTCAGTTGACGCAGCACAATATGGATGGAATTTCCTGGGGTCATGGTATCTTTCTGCAGGAGAGGCAAAGGTAAGGTTAACTGATGAATCCACTGCCCGTTTTGTTATCGCCGACGCCGTAAAATGGGTAAAAAATTAATAATAGGATTGTCCCATGAACAAGCAATTTTTACAATCGCAAAGACATATCAGTAGATCAATCACAATAGTTTTGCTGTTTTTTCAATTCTCCCTGCTAAATGCTCAGGAGAAACTTTCTATGACCTTTGAGGATGCCTTGGACTTAGCCAAACAAAACAGTCCGGAAATACGACAAGCGCGTTATGCTCTGGAAAGAAGCCAGGAATTGCTCAATGCCCAGGAAGCTTCTCTTAAATCACGCTTTGGTTTGAGTCTGGAACCTTTTTACTATAACCATCAAAGTGAATTTAATACTCTTTTCTCCACCTGGAATACGATTGAAACAAAAAGTTATTCCGGAACATTATCGATCATACAACCGATAATCTGGACCGATGGTACTATATCTCTAAATAATCAGTTCGGTTGGCTTGATTCAAAAAGTGATTTTTCTGATACCCATCAGGAAACATTCAGTAACAATCTCTATTTATCATATAATCAGCCTATTTTCACCTATAACCGGACTAAAATGGGTTTGGAAGAAGTTGAGCTGGATCTTGAAAATGCCTCATTGAACTACCAGTTGCAGGAATTACAGTTGGAAGTATTGGTCGCACAAAACTTTTTTCAATCCTATCAAAACAAAATGAGTTTACAAGTAGCGAGGGAAGATCTTCAAAATCGTCGGCTAAGTTATGATATTATAAAAAACAAGGTCGAGGCCGGTTTGGCAGCACAGGAAGAACTTTATCAGGCAGAGCTGGACCGGACCACCAGTCAATCACAGGTTCAGAATGAACAAGTAACCCTTGAAAATTCTCTGGATGAATTAAAACGATTAATCGGAATTGAGATTACTGACGAAATCAATGTTTTTGCAGAAATTGTTCGACAGCAAGTCAATGTAGATCTTGATTCTGCACTCATCTATGGATTAAAAAACCGAACGGAACTGCGTCAACGGGATATTGATCTTGCCTTAAGCCTGTACAATGTTATCCGGGCAGGAGCTTTCAACGAATTTTTAGGTAACATTTCTTTATCTTACGGACTAATTGGCGTCGATCAGAATTTAAAAAAGGTATACGATGTACCGACAAAAAACCAACTGGTTAGTCTGACATTTGAGATACCAATATATGACTGGGGGGAGAGGAGCTCCCGAATTAAAGCAGCAGAGGCGTCGGTAAAACAAAGTAAATTAAATGTAAATGATCAAAAAACATTAATAATGATCGGTATTCGCCGGGCATATCGTAATGTGCAAAACCAGGTAATACAAATTGAACTGGCAGTAGAGAATGTTGAGAGTGCTCAGCTAACTTATGATATTAACCTTGAACGCTATAGAAACGGGGATCTGACCAGTATGGATCTGAATCTGTTTCAAAACCAGTTGTCACAGCGGAAAATTGGTCTGGTTAATGCCATGATTAACTACAAACTGAGTTTATTGGATTTAAAAATAGAATCCTTATGGGATTTTGAAAAAAATCAACCGGCGCTGAGACCGGTTCCTAATTTATAACTATCAATTATTTTATTTCAAGGAGAAAATCGTGAATCGATTTTTATATCTGTTGTGCCTTGGTCTGTTATTTTCCAGCTGTGCAGAAACGGATATTCAAGATGATTTGGCAATCAGTGTTCCGGTCAGTATTCAGGAAGTGAAACCAGGTACCATTGAAGAATTTATTACGACTACTGCTACGGTTTATGCGATAAAAAATACAATCCTGACATCGGAAATTGAAGGTACGTATCGGATTTCTAAAAATCCGCGGACACAAAAATCATTCGGTGTGGGCGATAAAGTCAGTCAAAATGAAGTTATCATTCGTCTTGATAATCCTGAATATGAAAATAATATCAAAATTGAATCTCAAAAACTGAACCTCGATATCTCAGAGCGTGAATTTGAAAAGCAGAAATCCCTCTATGATAAAGGTGGCGTTACGCTAAGAGAGTTAAAAAACTCAGAAAGAGCCTATATTGATGCCGATTATGTCTATAAAAATGCAATTATTCAACTGCAAAAAATGAAGATAATAGTGCCATTTTCAGGGGTGATTGTTGATTTGCCCTACTATACCCCGGGGACAAAAGTAATAGTAAACCAGAAAATGGTAGAACTGATGGATTTTAGCAAGCTCTATGCGGAAGTTTTTTATCCGGCAAAAGAACTAAACCGTATTCAAATCGGGCAACCATTACGCGTTACTCACTACAGTCTCACTAACGATACGCTGTGGGGTGAAGTCACCCAGGTTGCACCCGCGTTGAATCCCGATACACGTTCTTTTAAAGCAGCAATTCATGTGGATAATGATAAGCATTTACTTCGTCCCGGTATGTTTGTTAAAGTGGAAACAATCGTTGCCCGGAAAGATAGCGTAGTCGTTATACCAAGAGACATCATTCTATCCAAAAGACAGGGTAAAACGGTATTTATTGTTGATAAAGGGGCTGCATTTGAACGCGTGATCAGCAGCGGTCTTGAAAATGCTGACCAGGTTGAAGTTGTGGAAGGACTAAAAGTAGGTGATCGATTGGTTATCAAAGGGTTTGAAAGCTTACGTAACCGCTCAAAAGTAAAGATTGTAAGATGAAAGCATTTTCTCAATTTTCAGTCAATTATCCGATCACGATTATTATGGGCGTGTTGGCCATTTTTCTTCTTGGATATATATCATTTACAAATCTGGGCGTAGATCTTTTTCCTGATCTTAATAATCCACGGATATTTGTGGAAATTGAAGCCGGTGAAAGACCCCCTGAAGAGATGGAAGAACGATTTGTAGAAAACATTGAAGCACTGGCAATAAGGCAGAAGAAGGTGATCGATGTTTCATCTGTATCGAAAGTGGGGACAGCGCAAATTACAGTGGAATATGCCTGGGATGCTGATATGGATGAGTCTTTTCTCGATTTGCAGAAAAGCCTGACAAATTTTGCTCAAAATTCCGATCTTGAAAATATCACCATCAGCCAGCATGATCCCAATAGCAGTCCGGTTATGATTATCGGATTTTACCATCCCGAAATAAATGATATGGATGAACTACGTCGTGTGGCTGAGAATTATCTGCAAAACGAGTTGACCAGGCTAGAAGGAATTGCTGCGGTGGAAATTATCGGGGCGGAAGAAAAAGAGGTTGTTGTTAAGACTTCTCCTTATTTAATGGATGCGCATGGCCTCAACATGGAAACTGTTGCGACCAGAATTCTCAGCTCCAATGTCACTGCATCCGGTGGGTCAATTGTTGAGTTGAGCCTGAAGTATGTTATAAGAGGTATCGGGGAGTTTGACAATCTTGACGATATTCGTCACGTCATAGTAGGTGAAAAACCTGCCCCCGGTAACGAAGCAGAGTTGGTACCCTTATTTTTGAAAGATATTGCCGACATTACGTATCAAAACAAAGAACCGGAAAATATCGTCCGGATTGATGGCCGCCGCTGTATTGCTCTGGCCATATATAAAGAGACGCGGTATAATACGGTAAAAGCTGTTGAAACTTTAACTGACGATTTAAAGCAGCTGCAAAAAGCATTACCGGGGTATGAATTCACTATTTTGCAAAATCAGGCAACATTTATTGATAATGCGATCGTTGAAGTTGAACAGACGGCACTGTTTGGCGTATTGTTGGCGATTGCTATTTTGTATATTTTTCTGCGACGTATTGGCACGACGGCCATTATCAGCATTGCTATTCCTGTTTCGATTATTGCCACCTTTAACCTGATGTATTTTAATGATCTGACCATAAACATCATGACTCTGGGAGGTCTTGCACTCGGTGCAGGAATGTTGGTTGATAATGCTATTGTAGTAATGGAAAATATCTTCCGAAATCTTGAATCCGGTTTGGGACTAAAGGAAGCAGCAATTGTCGGAACTGCTCAGGTTAGCGGGGCGATAACCGCTTCAACAATTACAACTATCGTCGTATTTTTACCTATCGTGTATCTGCACGGTGCGGCAGGAGAATTATTCAAAGACCAGGCCTGGACAGTCGCCTTTTCCCTTTTATCTTCTCTGGCTGTCGCTATTTTTGTTATTCCCATGCTCAGTTATAAGATTTTAAAACCTAAAAAAAAGGAAGTTAATAGTGCTTCCTATCGATTCCCCTGGTATCCGCAATTATTAATCCATCTTTTGGATAGGCGCTGGCAGGTCGTTGGTGGCGCGGTTTTATTAATACTTATCGCCCTGGTATTACTTCAATTTATAGGCAGTGAATTTATGCCCCAGAGTGAAAGTGATGTGATCAAAATGGAGATTATACTTGAAGAAGGTACATCTCTGGAACATATGGATAAGGTAGCATTACAAATCGAACAACATATACGGGATATTATCGGAGCGGAGATTGAAAGATTATATACCCGGGTTGGACCCTTACCGGAATCTTTAGGCGAGCAGGGGGTGGAAGATTTGCAGGATAGCAACATCGCTTTACTGACAATTTTTATCAAACAAAACTCAAATAAAAAATCATCAGAAATAATAACCTTATTGGCAAATATTTTTGGAAACTCGCCTGATCGCCAATTTCGCTTTTATCAGGAAAAATCATCGCTGCAAAACACACTCGGTACCGAGCAAGCGCCGCTGGTTGTTGAAGTAAGAGGTAATGATCTGAACACAATTCGTACTCTAACGTTGGATGTAAAATCATTTCTTGAAAAAATGGAAAATATTGTCAATGTTAAATCCTCTTTTGACCAGGGACACCCGGAAGTCAATATTATTTTTGACCGAATCCGGGCAGGCGTTTATAATCTTGACTTTGCTGCAGTTAGCGCTCAGTTAAAGGATCAGTTACAGGGAAAAGAGGTTGGAAGCTGGGACAGTGAAGGAGAAATACGCGATATCACAATAAAACTACCCGATGTTCCTCTGACACAACTTTCAGGGATCTATATTAATGACGGACAACGGAAAATTCGCCTTGACGAAATTGCCCATCTGGAAGAAACAACCGGTGCTAAAGAAATAAATCGTCGTAATCAGGTTCGTACCGGTCTGGTCCTGGGACAGATTGAAGGCGATAAAACGCTGGATAAAATTGCCGATCAAATCAGAGAACACTTACAATCCATGGATATTCCCCCGGACTATCAGATCGAAATCACGGGTGAGGAGATGAAGCGGCAGCGATCCTTTGACAATCTCAAATTTGCTCTCTTATTATCGATTATTCTCATTTATATGGTAATGGCGTCTCAGTTTGAATCTCTGATTCACCCTTTTACCATATTGCTCACTATTCCTCTGGCTGCCGTTGGTTCAGTTTATCTGTTTTTTATCATGCAATTATCTTTTAACGTAATGGCCTATATCGGTATGATCATGCTGGTTGGTATTGCTGTCAATGATTCTATCATTCTGGTTGACGCAATTAATCAGTTAAAGAGAGAGGGATTATCCCGCAGTGAGGCGATTGTAGAAGCCGGGAAACGACGGATCCGCCCAATTATAATGACCAGTTTGACCACAATACTGGCGCTACTACCGCTTACCATAGGATTTGGTGAAAGTGTGGCTCTCCGCTCACCAATGGCATTGGCGGTGATCGGTGGACTTGTCACCTCTACCCTCTTAACTCTGGTAGTGATCCCCTGTGTCTACGATGTATTCGATCAGTTCAAAGAAAAAATACACCTGTTTAAGTAGTGTCATATAACCAGTTGAGAATTGTTTTTTTGACCAGAATCTTTAATATAAGCATAGTCTAATGTCCCCTTAATAAAGGGGATTAAGGGGTTGTAAAAATGCCTGATTGTCTATAACCCTTTTTGATTGACAACCCCCTTGCCCCCTTTGCTAAGGGGGAATTAAATTGTCCTGATAATCATATCTACAAAAATGAACTTTAGGATTAATTAGTACAAACTATAAATATAGAAAATCCGGTTTATTTCGATGCTTGAATTTGTTTTAAAACGCCGCACATTTGTCAGCATGTTTTTTATCGGTTTATCCCTGCTAGGGTATATTTCCTATACCAATCTTGATCTGGAGTTACTTCCTAGTGTTGAACTACCGTTTCTGATCGTCCAGGTCAGCGGGGTTCGCGAGTCAGACCCGGAATATATCGAGAAACAGGCAATCATGCCACTGGAAGGGGCCATTGGTACTTTAGAGGGTATTGATGGGATTGAATCGTTTGTCGACCAGCGGCAGGGGCGGATACTGGTTTATTATAATCCGGATATCGATCTGAAATATGCCTATTTAAAACTACAGGAAAAAGTAGATGCGGTGAAAACAACCCTTCCTGCAGAATTTTTTGTGCTGGTATTAAAAATTGACACCCAACAGTTATCAAACCTGTTTATGAACCTGCAGGTTCGCGGAAGTGGTGGTGTGGATCGGATACGTAATCTTTTTGAAAACGAAATAAGGGAGAAATTTGAATCAATTGATGGTATCGCCAATGTTGAAGTCTTTGGAGGCCGGGAGAGAGCAGTTGAGATTGTTCTCGATGCGGAACTCTCCGCGGCTTATAATCTGACACCATCACAAATCAGGAATCTGATATCACGAAATTATCAGGAAAAACTATTTCTGGCAAGACTCGATGAGCAGCAAAAAAAAGTGTATGTAAATCTCGTTGCTGATTTTCGAGATATTAGTGACCTTAAAAACATCGTAGTTGAACCAAAAATCCCACTGTTGCTAAAAGATGTGGCAGAAATAAATTTTAATGTCAAAGAGGAATCCTCGATTAGCCGGGTCAATGGAAAAGATGCGGTCACTGTACAATTAGTTCGTGATACACGGGTTAATCTTATCGAACTTGCCCATCTCACCCATGAGGTTATCAATCGGTTAAATAAAAAACTGGCTTCACAGGATATCGAGATTGTTGTTCAACAAGACAGTGCCGAATTACTGGAAAGTAATTTGGATTTAATAACCGACCTTGCTCTGACCGGCGGTTTAATCGCTATAATAATTTTATGGTTTTTCCTGAGAAATATCAGGCTGGTTCTGGTAATCGCCCTGGCCCTGCCCATTTCAATATTTAGTTCATTTAATCTTTTTTATGCCTTTGGTATAACACTGAACAGTCTCACTCTTGTCGGTATGGCACTTGCTGTCGGGATGTTGCTGGACAACAGCGTCGTTGTTCTGGAGAACATTTACAGGTCATATCAGTTTAAACAATCTGCCTCTGCCGCTGTTTTGACCGGAACCCGGGAGATTTGGCGATCTATTGTTGCCGCAACATTGACGACAATTACTGTTTTTTTCCCTTTTATTTTTGCTGAAAATTTTATGATCCGCCTCATCGGTTACCAAATCGGTGTATCCATTATTTCGACTCTGGTTGTTTCACTGATTGTCGCGTTGATGCTGATACCAATGCTGGTCTATTACCTGCTCGAAAAGGAAAAAGATGTCAAAAATCGATTTCAGGTAGTTACTCTGCGAAATCGTATGGTGCAGATATATTTTCTGTTCCTTAAATCCGCTATCCGTTTCCCTCTCCGTACCATTATTTCAGCTCTAGTGTTATTCTTCGTTAGCGTATTGATCGCGCTGGCAGTGAGTCTGGCCACCATTGAATCGGATCAATTAGAAGATTTCAACTTGTATTTGACCATGCCCAGTGGGTCTACTCTGGAATCAACTGATCTTGCTGTGACTGCGCTGGAAGAGAGATTACAGGGCGTTAAAGAGGTTAAAGACGTAATCAGTCAGATATACGAAGAAGAGGCCATTGTGACGCTCTTATTAAAAGAGGATTATCAGGAGATAGAGAACAGGACTTTAGCGGAAACAAAAGAACTTATCGACGAAAGAATCGATGAACACGATATCGGTGAAGTAAGTTTTGATCAACCCGAATCCAGCGCGAGATTCGGACGTGGTGGAAGAAATCTCGGAGCGTCTTTTGAACGGTTATTAGGCATCGGAGGAGAAGAAGAGAGTATTATAATCAAAGGCCGTGATTTTGAAGTCATGCGCCGTGTTGCTGATGACATTCAGTATCAACTGGATTTATTGCCTTCCACACGCCGTGTCAGACAGAATATTAGTCGGAATCGACCCGAAATTCATCTGTTGTTTGA
>JAGLYF010000059.1 GCA_023132435.1 Calditrichia bacterium
TCCATTTTTCTACGGAATTTCCTCATTTGCCCTTTAACGGCAAATTTCAAAATGGCCGAATTAAAAAATAGATTAAATAATCTGTGTTAATCCGTTCAATCCGTGTCATCCGTGGTCTATTAAAAGATAAATAAATCGTTGCGGCTGCTGTCTGCCCGGCTCAGACGGGCGAGAAATCAATTTACCTTCAATTATCACCTGAAAGTTCCTCAAGCGCTTTTTCATACCAATCTTCAACGGTCTCAATCATACGATAGTCCGGATAGGTCATTAAAAATTTTTCCGTTTTGGATTTCAATTGCTGATATTCTTTTTGACTGTATAAGGCCAGTAACTGGATATATAGAATCTCTGAAAGGAACGGATCATTGGTATAGATAGTCCTGGACTTTTCACCGATATCGACAACCTGCTGCCACATTTTTTGTTCAAGATCGGTGTCATTAAAATATTCAGCGCTTTTACGGCCAATCTCGTCCAGGGTCAGCATGATATTCAGGTACATTGTGCCGGCGTGTTGCAAATCAGATATTCATTATGTGTCGCATTCCATTCCTTCTGCTGTTCTGGTGTCAACGATTGGTATTGCGGTGACATCACAATATCGGCAAATGTAAAAAACTTCGGGGCCTCAATTCTTTCCCTGAGATTATTTAGTTTAGCATATAACTGTGCGATTTCGCGCTGCTGCCGGTGTTTTTTAAACGCTTTTAGAAATTTATAGGCTTCGGCCAATCCCTCCTGGGCCCGGTAAAACAGGGGATCCAGTTCTGTCGCTTTGGTGAATTCGGTTTCTGCCTGCGCGTAACGCTTGTGATCGAGGTGATCAATTGCGATATAATACCGGGCCAGGGCATCTACCGATTTCGTATCGGGCTTCCTCGGAACCGGCCGTTCTTTCAGGTTCAAGTGTAGCCGGAGGTCGGTGACCAGTTCTGTTTCCAGTTCAAAGATATCATCAATGTCACCCTTTATATCAAGAGCATGCAAGATGGTACCACTTTCCACAGCCACAAGTTTCATATCGATCCGGATCACATCATCATTGACAATATAGGCACCATAGATTAGCTGATCAGCCTGTAGCAATTTTCCTACTTCTACAGCGGACCCTTCTTCGGTCAATCCGGTCAGACTGAGCGCTTGTTCCTGCAGTACTTTTTCCAGTGATTCCCGTTCAATTATTTTAATATCCGGTATGCCGCTTAAGTCGCTGATCAGCATATCGGTCAACCCTTTGCTCAGCCACTGATATTCCGGATCAGCAGTCGTATTTTCAAAATATAATACAGAAAGTATGTTTTGTGCACTTATTGAAGAATATAAAATTAATAAGAAGATTAGGATATACCTTGGTTTTTTCATTTATTGCCTCCGGCGGCCTATCTTTTATGTTCTTTTTGCTTGATCAAAAAGAACCAAAAAATCAAGGCCCCTTGAAATTTGCCTGCTTGTCCGCCCTCTGGCGGGAGCAGCCTCAGAAATTCCGGAAAAATTCCATTTTTCTATGGAATTTATTCATCTACTCCGGGACGGCAAATTTCAAAATGGCCGATTATATTTATAATCTTTTTATTTCCTTATCAGCGTAAATCCGCGTCATCCGCGTTCTATTCTCTAGCGTAAAAGAATCATCTTCTTTACATCCTTGATTTCACCCACCTTGATCATATAATAATAGACACCACTATTTGCATAACTATTAATTATTCGGGCGAAGGCTTTCAAAATAATTTAAATAATTTTGAAAGGAATTATTGAACTCTATGTATGATTTTTTACTATATTCACCAGATCATTAAATACCGCTAAGTCTTCACTGGCAAATTCAATTTTCTTCACCGTACTAAATTTTATTTGCTTTAACTGTGATCGAGCCACCGGCACCTAAGGGAATATAATTTTTATCATAAGCACGCTGGAGTATTTTGCGGCCTGTTTCCTCACAACCAAAACAGGCGGCCACATGTCGTACTTTATACTTCTGAAAATCGGCTATAATTTTATATTTTTCTTCTTTACCCAGGCCGCTAAAATGAAATCCGCCCACTACCATAAAGATGAATTCATCCGGGAAGGTTTCTTTTGTCCTTTGAAGGATTGCTTCAATACCGTAGTGCGCGCAGCCAACAACAATAATAATTCCTTTTGACGATCGGATAGCTATGGCTTGTTCCCTGAATATTCCTAAAAATTCGCCAAGCGAAAATACATCGGGGTATAGTTCTTCTACAGACAGAACACGGTGTACTTTTTTTGTGAATATTTCTATGTTCTCAGCCAAAAGCGCAGGAAATTTATCAGGGATATAAACCGATACATCCCGGTTTAGATTTAAAAAATCTTCTAATCCGCCAATGTTGCCCAGACGGCTGTGAGAGATTAAAAGAAGTTGAATAGAACGAGGATCAATGCCCAGTTTATTCATGTTTTCCAGCAAAATCAACCCGTCACTGCCGGTATCAAAAAGGATTTTAATATTCCCAACCTGGATAAAACAGGAAAAACCGATCCCGGTCTGCATATCGTGATCCATAGAAACGCTGTCATAAAGCACGGTAAGCTGTACATCCATAATTTTTTGGATTTGTTGTTCGGACCTCATATTATCCGAAAACATATTGTTTTCCACATTATTGTATACTTTAACTTTTTAAATATATTCTGCAAAATATAGGTCACTGATTTCCTGAAATTACTTATCCTCCTTTATCGCGGCGGCGTCAACAGCGCATACGGTAGTCAGGTTCACGACCTCTTCCACAGTTGCCCCGTACTGTATTAAATGAGCCGGCAGGCGTGTTCCCATCAGCATTGGACCGATATCGGTATCGCTTCGGCCATATACTGCAATGAATGCAGGGTCAGGTTGCCGGACTGCAGATCGGGAAAGATCAGAACATTGGCATTCGATTTTAAAGTGGAAAACGGGAAATAACTTTCGCGCAGCGCCAAATCGCGGGCAGCGAATAATTGCATTTCACCGTCGATTTCCAGATCAGGATAGCGTTTTTTCACCATTTCCGTGGCTAGGCGAACTTTGATCGTGTTAGGGTGATCCACGCTGCCAAAGTTGGAAAAAGACAGCATGGCCACGCGTGGTTCAAAACCCAGCGAACGGCATTTCATTGCAGCCAGAATGGCGATCTCGGCAAGATCTTCGGCGTCTGGATTAATATTTACGGTGCAATCAGCCAGTGAGACCACGTCTTTCGGCAGCAGAATAAGATAATAGCTGGAAATATGCCTGATATCCTGCGCAGTTCCTATAACCTCCAGAATCGTACGCAAACTTTGAACATAATGGGTAGAATAACCGGCAATCATCATATCGGCATGGCCCTTGTGCACCATCATAGCGGCATAATAATCCCGCTGGCTCATATGCTGAACGGCCGTGGCACGCATAACGCCGCGTCTTCGGCGCATGGCAAAATATTCGTCAACATATTCTTCAAAATACTGGCTGCGTGCTGGATCGATCAGGGTTACGCCGCTCAAATCCAGACCCAGCAGATCAATTTCACGGCGGATTTCTTCTTCGTTGCCTAACAAAATGGGTTTTGCGATACCTTCGTCTATTAAAATGCCCGATGCGCGCAGGATAGTTTCGTTGCTTCCTTCTGAAAAGACCACTCTAAGCGATTTTTGGCGCGCCCGCATAATTAATGAACGTAACGTTTCCCGTCCTGTGCCTAAACGGACGGCCAAATTGTCTTCATATGCCTCACTCTCCATTTTAAGATTTGCCACCCCATCCTCTATGGCCTGACGGGCAACTGCAGCGGATTCCCTTACTAAAATGCGCGGATCAATCGCTTTAGGCAAAAGATATTCCGGGCCAAAGCTAAAGTGTCCGTGACCATATGCCCGTTCGACCTCCTCTACCAGTTCCTCCCGGGCCAAATCAGCCAGAGCACGGGCAGCAGCCAGCATCATGTTTTCCGTAATAGCTCCGGCTTGCACATCCAGTGCGCCGCGAAATATATAAGGAAAGCTTAGTATGTCCATAACCGCGTTAGGATATTGATCCAAACCAGTAGCTACTATTACATCCTGACGGCTGCCTTTAGCTTCCTCATAACCAATTTCCGGGTCGGGAGTAGCCAGGGCAAAAACGATAGGGTACCGGTTCATGGAACGAATCATTTTCAGGTTCAGAACCCCTCCTGCCGAAGCGCCGATAAAAACATCCGCGTCTTTTAAACCATCCGCTAAATTGTGGGCTTGCGATTCCCTGACAAAAGGCTGTTGGTAATCGTACAAATCGGTCCGTTGCGAATGCAGCAAACCATTTACGTCATAAATCAGGATATTTTCAGGATTGACGCCCAGGCGTTTAAACAGCCGCGCACATCCTAGGCCAACCGTTCCGGCCCCGCAAATAACCATACGGATTTCATCAAGCTTCTTTTCTACAAGATCCAGAGCGTTTAACAGAGCAGCGGCAGCGACTACAGCCGTGCTGTAAAGATTTTCATGGAATACCGGAATTTTAAGATTTTCACGAAGACGGTCATAAATATACAGGCCCTCCGGCGCTTTAATATCTTTTAAATTGATTCCGCCAAAAGTAGGCTCCAGCATGATTACGGTTTCGATAAAACGGTCGGGATCTGTCGTGTTCAGCTCAATGTCAAAAACGTCGATGTCGGCCAGGCGCTTAAACAGCACAGCCATTCCCTCCTGCATGGGCTTAGCTGCCGCCGGCCCTATATCTCCGAGGCCGGGGATTGCCGTGCCGTTGGTAATTACACCGACCAGGTTCCCTTTTGCTGTATATTGGAATACTTCTGTTTCTTTCTTCATAATTTCCCGGGAAGGATAAGAAGCGCCGGGTAAATAGGCCAGACGCATTTCTCTTGGCGTAAGACAGACTTTTGTAGCCTTAACCTCGATTTTACCCGGTTTGGGACTTTTATGGTATTTGAGTGAATCTTCCTGATTGATCATGATTAACCCCGCTCGTTATTAAAAATCCGATCTCTGTTTTTCTAAAATGAATTATATACCTTCTTAGAATTTTTAATCCAGGTGATACTATCTCACTAAAACAATCTTTCTTACTTTATTATATTCACCGGCTTTTAATCTATACAAGTAAAGACCACTAGCTAGATTATTTGCGTTCCAAATATACTTGTATCGACCTGCTGCCATTTATTCTTATTGGGAAGCGTTCCAAAGTTTCATTAAGTACAGATAAGAATGAAGCTACCGGTCGTGCCTGTAAAAGCCATAAGCAGCTGTCTTCTATTCCGAATTCGATGTCCAACGGATAGCCGTAGGCTTTTTCCAGGGAAGCGGCAATCCTGACCAACTGACAGAGCTCCACATATTCCAGCGCAGGCCGCAATCGCTGATGATAAAGGGTTTGTGAACAAACGGTGCCGAATCCTGCGCGCCGGTTAAATACAATTTGTTCGGTTTTATCGCTGGTAATATAGCTGAAACGAAGCGCCTCTTTTTCAGAGTCGGTTTCCTTTGATACAGTAACCTGATCCGCAGCGACTGTTCCGGAAACCACGCCTTCTCCAAGGCCTAACCCGGCGTTAATAACCATTTCTCTGAGATTACCCCTGGGGATATTAACCGTCTGCAAAACGCCGGATACCCGGGAATTGACCATGCGCTGCACAACCACGCCGCCGCCGGTCTGGGCGGCATCCCCGCCTAAAACGGTCCGGTTATGGATAGCACGTTCGGTCCATAAACCGCTCCAGGTTCGTTTTAGATAATGGAGAAGCTGATCTTCACCGTGGATATATAAATAGGTCTCAAATTCACCCGCGCGGGCCGCTGCTTCGGTATCTTCTTCCTGTGAGGAAGAACGAATGGCTACATAGACCGGGTCGGAGTCCTGATTCATTCTTTCTTTTACAGACGAAACGCGGGTAATTTCCTGATAGGATTTAATAACCGCACGGCGCAGCTCATCCGGAAGTTGTATACGTTCCCAAAGACTGCTGATTTGCAGATATTTCTGCTGGTTATTCAAATCATCCCGACGCAGAACGGAATTTATGGCTTTACGAAGAGAAGACCCCTGAGCAGCCCGGCGGCCCGCTCCCGCTTCCGTTCCGGTCACAGTTGTATCCAGCGCCTCCATGAAGGCTTTATTTGTAACCGCAAACCAGGGCGGAATCACATCGCCCCCGGCGAGACGCTCTATCTCTGCAAGATTGGCTGCTTTCCAGCCGATCATCTGAAACAGTTCAAAACCGCCATCGCTGTGGTCAATTACATAACAATCGATAAGATTTTTTCTTGTTTCAGCATCTCTGTCAGCCATTTGCTTTTGCAGTTTGCTAATTGCAGAACTGGTTTTTCGATCTATGGTAAGAATCGTGTCTATGCGCTCCAGTTGGCGCAATAAGTGGCGCACATGGGGATCATCATCCCTTTTATTCGAAAGACGTTTAATTTCCCGGACCAGTTTTTTCCTTAAAACAGAGAGACGGCCTACTGCCAGCGATTCGAAATTATCCTTACCGAAATCTTCATCTGCGGGCTTTTTTATATCACATGCAACCAGAGCTGCTGCGGCGCTATCAACCGCTCGCTTATGGTGAATAGTATCCAGCCTTAAAGAAAGAACTTCGTAAGCACAATCGGAAGAAGGAATATCGCTTTCGGCTTTGTGAACGGTTTCCATAAAACTGCTTTTTAATTCAGCCATGATCACCATCAAATAATCCCGCGCATCGGTTGCCAAAGCAGGATTGTTAAAAAGAACCGTCAAAAGAATACCCTTATCCATGTGAATCATTCCTGTTTCAGCGGCAGGCTCATTTAGTAAGATTTCAAATATGGCGTATCTTGCCGTTATGGGATCAGAGCAGCGGCGCAGGACATTTTCCAACTGATGCCGGGCGCGCAGCCGCTTGCCGCGCAGATTCAGGATTTCCCTTTCTTTCTTGACAGCAGCAAGCATCGCATTCGCGCCCCTGTATAAACGGAATCCTTCATGAAGAGCCCGGATGTCCCTTTCCTGACCAAGCACACGCATATTCCCGGCCAGGGCGTCTAAAATGAGCAGATCGTCTTCCCGCAGGGTGTATTCTTTCTCGTGAATATCGGTTCGGATACAAACGTTAAAATCGTTTATCTTCTTCTGTAGTATCTTATATTCAAGCGATTTATAAATCAGAATTTTCTGATCGCCGGAATCGGTCCGCCACTTGCCCGAAATAATGAGCGCCGGTTTGTGGAACTGCATGGCAATAAGTCCGGCATGGCTCAGAATACCGCCGCCAGTGGAGACAATCCCGTCCGCGTAATAAAGGAAAGTTGTATCTTCAGGCCTTATGGATGCAGCTAACAATATTGATCCCGGGAAGTCCTGCGGATTACGCCCCTCCGTTCCGAAAAGAGCTTTGCCGACGGAACGACCCGGTGAGGCTTTCAACCCTGTTACAATACGCTCGCCGCGCAAAGGCGCTTTCTCCGGAGGCAGGATACTCTGTTTTATTTCGTTGAGAAATTGAGCGGCTTCCGCTTCGTCGTCAGTGCCGATTAGTTCGGGCAGGGTATCAACAAAATTGTTGGCGCGCAACAGGGCGGCAAGTTTGGATGCTTCATAACAAGCATTTGAAATCCATGGTTTAGATTTATTTTTGCGTCGTTTATATACAACCTGGTCACGAATAAAAAAAGCAAGACGGATCATACCGTCTGCTCCTCGCAGCACGTAAAAACATATTTCTTCACCGCGCAGAGCAAGAACAGCGCTCTGAACGAGATAACCGTTAACGCTTCCGGTTGTATTGAAAGTTATACTTCGTTCCAGCGGTCGCACCAGACGTGCCATCCCAATGGCTGCGGCTATTTTGTCTGATCCGGCAGCTAATAGTTCGGCAAATAACTCGGCTTCATGTACGCGAAAAAAAAGATCGGAAGACTGAGGTTTGAATCCTTCGTTTGTTTGAATAAGTTCACCGCGTGTAACGGACTGCCGGAGTGGATTAAGCGTCCCTTCTTCAAGATCCAACTGTCCGGGATGTCTGTCAGCTTCCTTTGCGGCTGGTAGGGCAATATCGAGACCCGGTTCGCGGATTATGTTTATGAAATCTTCATAAAATCCGGCCGGGGGAAGACCTGTATAGATATCTTCATAATTGCCCTCGCCGGACCAGACTGTTTGCCGCCGCCCGGTTGGTTCATCCACAAAACCGGTCAGAATATTGCTGCGGTTTTTAGTCAGAATGTTTTTAAGCGGGAGGAAACCCCATCTTAGAAAAAAATCCGTCCAGGCTTCAGCTACTTTCCGACGCGCTTCGCTTTCGAGAGCCAGAGAGCCAACTGTCCAGTCTAGATCCATAAAATAGGGAGCCATGCGGAATATATGGCGCGCTTTCCTGCACATGTCTCCCAGGTTGAGGGCGCGTTCCTTATCATAACGGGCGTGAATCCGCGTTCCTTCAATCAGGATGTCGAATTCCATGCGCTCAAAAAAAGTTCGGATAGCATCCAGAGAAATATTAGGATGCTGGTCCAGTTCATAATTGCTGACGCCAAAATATTCCAAATCAATCATGCCTCCGCGTAGAGACGGGGCAAAATCGATGCGTAAAAAAGCAGGATGGTTGCGGAATCCAAAGTAATAGTGAACTTCATTGCCATAGCAGAAAATATCAACATGGGGAAATTGCTCCTGGCCGTGCAGCATCTGCCGGGCAAAGCCGTCGATGAGCAGCTCCACGGAAAAAGGGATCTGCGAAGCGGAAGATTGATCCTGCGGGGCCGGTTCGAAATCGGCATAACGAATTTTGTCCAGGACAAATTGAATGCCATCCTTAGTAGCAATAAGTATATCCACAGTGCGGTTTGGCGACCGGCCTTCTTCGAGCAGTCTGAAACCGAGGCTGAGACCCTGCTGGTGCAAATATCTCTTCAGACCGTGCAGGGTACGCACTTCGCCCAGAGAATGGGGATCTTCAAAGGACTGTACGAGCCGGGTTAAATCCGCCGAAAGCTGCGGCTGATCCGTATTTTCATCCAACTCAGCAAAAATTCTATTTCTCATTTCCCGATATAGCCCGGGTAAAACGGCGCATTCGTCGCTAAAAGGCTTGAATAAAACCACGTAGTCTTCCACAATTTGATCCATCCGGCCGATCATATCCCGGACTTTTTTCACGTTGAGCGGACCCACATTTAGAAAATCGCTCAGGAGGGCGGCATGATTTAAATTGTAGGATCGAAAACGGGTGATGGGATCATTCTCGTCTTCTCTGCCGTGTTCTTCAGAAACCTGACCACCGCAAGCGACAATAAGAAATATTTCAGAAGACCGCCAGGCGCCCCTGCATTTTTCTAATAGAAACGATTCCGCTTCAGACACTATAAAGGGAGGCGAACCATCTATGGCAACGCCGATTAAGGTTTGTACTTCCAATCCCAGATTAAGGCGGCTCCAACCAATCTTTGCAGTAACATCATATAAAAGTTTTTCACCGATTATTTTTTCAGCACGGATAAAATCATTATGTAAAGACGATAAAATACCCGGAACAGGCTGAAACCAGAGCAGATCCATATGGGTGGCGCGGGTGTATGCAAGATAGGGAACAAAAAACTTGTAATATTCTTTGCCCAGCACGATTTCCGCCACATCAGGCGGAACGGCTTTTCCGGAGCTGTCTAAAAGCCGGGCAGCCAGCCGGCGCAGGTCCATATTATCTTCTTCCAGATACAGCGCCAGGAACGGGTCTTTATAGCGGAATCCCTCTCCCGGATCATAATGCTTGATAAGCGATTGGATATCAAGCATCGCCTCTGTTTCGGTAAAGGGTGTTCTTTCCATGTTCATCCGCCCGGCCAGGAATTGGATAAAGTCAAGGGTTACTTTTAGAATTCCTTTTTCAGCTAACCGAACGGCGTATTTGAGCGCGCGAAGGGCCAGATTTTTATCACGGGCGCTAAGCATCGTTTTTGTGAAAGGGAGTGGATCAGGGCCTTTCACTGCCGTTTCTTCCAGGAAAGTAAAAAGATGTTCGGCAATAGGGCCGGAGCGTTTTTGCAGCAGGGGGAATAGCGGCTCTAAATCGGAAATTGTTGATTTGGAAAGCGGTTCTTGGCAAAGCAGGCGAAGTTTATCACAGTCTTTTTTTACCTGATCGGGGCGGGCCATTACGAGGTTGAACTGAGCAATTATGGACCTGATAAGGTGATTATTGGAATCGGTCATCTTTTCAGGCTGAATGGATTTTTGTTTTGTCTTTGCCATCTTGCTATGCACCTGATTACCCGGCAGGCTGATTCGCCTACCGGCGAACGCTAAGACGTAAAGTAAATAGGTCCACGAATTTCACGAATGAGTACAAATTTAGTTTTAATTTATTTTCTAACTAAGAAATCTACAGAAAATCTATTTTTAATTCGTGTAAATTAGTGTAATTCGTGGATAAAAACCTTTGCGTCATTGCGAGAAATGAATTATCAAGGTTAACAATTGACAATTTATTATCTTCATAAAATGATCAAATTCTATTCTCATTCTTTGTATTATATCAGATTCCTGCATAAAATAAATAATAGACTATTATTGTAACTAAAATTCCCACAAGAATGTTCATAATTGTCCCGGTTTTTAAAAAATCAGAAAAGCGGTATCCCCCCGGATTATATACCATCAAGTTAGTCTGATAGCCGATCGGCGTGGCAAAAGACGAAGAAGCGGCAATAGCAATGATGATCATAAACGGTCTTGGGTCAAGGTTCAAGTGAATAGCGGTCGAAAGAGCGATGGGAAAAATCAGAGCAGCAGCGGCATTATTGGTGATTATCTCCGTATACAGGCTTGTTATGAAGAATATCCCGGCTATAATCCCGATAATACCAAAACCACCCAGAGAATTAATCAGATAAGTTGCGAAAATATCGGCAATGCCGGAATTGGCAATGGCTTTTCCGATCCCGAAGGCGGAAGCGATAACGATCAGCACATCAAAATCAATAGCATTTTTTGCGTCGCCATAACTGATGATCTTTGTTAGAATCATTATCCCGGCTGTGATGGCCGCGGCAATGAGCATGGATTTAATTAAACCGGTTGTTACGGCTATAATCATTAAGGTTATGAGTATTAAAGCAAAATTTCCCTTTTTCTTTGGTTTTGAGTATTCTTTGATACTGGTAGATACCAGAGAAAAATCGGTTGAGTGGTACCATTTGCGCTCAAAATCATTTTTAGCTAAAAGGAACAAGGTATCATTAGGCTGCAATACAATATCGCCAACTTTCTTTTCGATGCGTTTACCGCTGCGGTGGATACCCAGGATAACGGCGTCGTATTTTGTACGAAAACCACTGTCTCTAACTGTTGATCCCAGTAAGGGAGAAGAATTAGACACAACCGCCTCAAAGGTTCTGAATTTATCGGAATCAATATTCTTCAAATCAAAATCAGCGTCTTTTAAAACATGAAGACCCGGTGTTTTTTGCAGGTCATAAATGGTTTCCGGCAGTCCGGTAAAAAAAAGCGTGTCATTATATAATATTTTTTCTTCAGGTGTAACCGGGGCAATCTCATTACCGTTTCGTACAATCTGAAAGAGAAACAGGCCGCGCAGGTGGCGCAAGTTAGCCTCTTCGATAGACTTGCCGATATGCGGGTAATCCTTGTCCACTTTCATTTCGATTACAAATTCGCGCGTAGATTCGCCAAATTGGGCCATTATGTCTTTCCTTTCCGGCAGCAGGTGATATCCACCCAAAGAGAAATAGATGATACCAATAATAGCGACCGGCAGGCCGACCTTGCCAATCTCAAAAAATGAAAATCCTTCCAGACCGGAATCCAACAATAAGCCATGCACAACCAGATTGGTGCTGGTACCGATAAGGGTGCAAATTCCGCCTAATATTGCGGCATAAGAGAGCGGAATTAAAAATTTTGAAGCGGCAAGATTATTTTTTTTAGACCATCTTTTTATCACGGGAATTAATGAGGCGACAATTGGTGTGTTATTTAAAAAAGCGGAAAGAAAAGCAACCGGCATCATTAATCGAAAATAAATCCATTTATCGGCTTTATTCCCAATAAATTTTTCAATGGCCAATCCGAATGTGGTTGAGCTTTGCAGGGCACCGGCTACGATAAACAATACACCGACAGTTAACATACCCTGATTGGAAAAGCCTGAAAACGTTTCATCAATAGAAACGATGCCTCCCAAGTAGAGTACTATAAGAGCGCAAAATATGATTAGCGACGGTTTATAGATTTCTTTAACCAGTAAGATGGTCATTAAAATGATGACTACTGCAGTGTAATAAATTTCAAACATTTAGTTTCCCTGAGAAAATAATTTGCAAATTAGGATTTTCTTTATTATACTACACAAACTCTATTAACTCTGTATACTTTAAAGAATATACGAAATGCTTTCTAAAAAATCAAAATATGCTATTATTGCTTTAATTCATTTGGCAAAACGTTATGGTGATGGACCGATCATGATCGGCAGGATCGCAGAGGATGAAAATATACCTAAAAAATTTTTAGAAGGTATTTTGTATGAATTAAAAAACTCTGGTATTGTCAATAGTCACCGGGGTAGAAGTGGTGGATATTATTTGATTAAAAAACCGCAGGAAGTGTATCTGGCCCAAATCATGCGTCTGTTCGACGGGCCTATCGCCCTTATACCGTGTGTTACCTATCAGTATTATGAACCCTGTCCCGAATGCAAGGATGAAAAAACCTGTTCCATTCGCCATGTTTTTAAAGAGGTCAGGGATGCAACCGTTGAAATTCTAAAAAAGGCTACATTAGCTGAAATGATACGTATTGAGGAAAAACTCATAAAACAACTTTAGTTTTTTTTATTTTAAACTATACTAAATAGATAGACTAAATATGTATAATATGGATTTAAAAATTTTACAAATCCTGGTAATTATAATTTTATTGAATGTATTCTACTGCAATAACAAGGTATTTGCACAGTTTTCCATGAGTGCAGAAGTCCGGCCTCGTTTTGAGTGCCGAAACGGATACGGTAAACTGCCCACTATAAATGATAAACCCGCTTATTTTATCAGCCAAAGATCTCGTTTTAATCTTCATTACAAAAATTCAAAGGTTAGGTATGCGCTGGCCCTGCAGGATGTGCGGGTCTGGGGAGATGACACCATATATAAAGCCACCGGTGTGCATGGCAGCGAAGCAAGTATAGATCTGCACCAGGCTTATTTTGAGTGGCTGTTCAGTAAAAAAAGCTCGTTCCGCATCGGCAGGCAGGTATTTGCCTATGATGATGAACGTTTACTCAGCACACGTAACTGGAACCAACACGGTATTGCCTACAACGCCCTGCTTCTGAAAACACAACTGGAAGAATGGAATGTACATCTGGGATTATCTTTGAACAACAAAAAGGAAAACAAATTTGGTAATTATTACGAACAAGAAAAGATGAAGACTCTTAATTTCTTGCATCTAAGACGATCCATCAAAGATATCGGTTATTTCTCATTAGTGGCTATTGCTACCGGTTATACGGCTTCGGACAGCAGTGAGGTCATTTATATGCGGGGAACTATTGGAGGATATCTATTTCTAAATACACCTCCATTCAACTATTCACTTTCCGGCTATTTTCAATTCGGAAAGAATAAATACAGCATACCGGTTCAGGCATATTTATGGACTTCCGGTATACAGTGGGAAAGTAAACAGTTAACTGCCCGTGCAGGTATAGATTATATATCAGGTAATGCGGAATGTCGCAGTGGAAATATTAACAGGCAGTTCGATCTGTTATATGGATCCAGACACCGCTATTACGGAACGATGGATTATTTTAGTGATTTTTCCAAAGCAACTAATTCCCGCGGTCTGACCGATGTCTGGTTAAGCACCTCCTATGAAGTACTGTTCAATACCAGTATTCGGGCGGATTTTCACCGTTTCACACTTCAGGATAATAGATCAATTATTAAAAGTATCGCTGATGGCAGTAATATTTTCGGTAATTATATGGGAACTGAGCTGGATTTCACCATAGAGCATAAATTACTCCCATGTTTAAGACTATACGCCGGTTACTCGTTTTTTAATCCTTCCGATTATATGCGTACAATGCAATCTGTAAGACTTTCAGATCGAATGCCTCAGTGGGCCTGGATGATGTTAGATTTCAGGCTAACACTTTTTGAAACAGATTAAGGTGTTTTCTTTGGCAAATAAAACATTTCAAAAGGGAGTAAAATCATGGAAATAACAGTCGGATTATTCTTAGTGCTTTTTATGATGGCCTTCGCCTGTGAATTTATCGACTCGTCTATGGGTATGGGTTATGGGACTATATTGGCCCCAACATTGATCATTATGGGTTTCGATCCTTTAGTTGTGGTACCCTCTATTTTGCTTTCACAAGCTTTTGGCGGTTTAACGGCCTCTGTATTTCACCATCAATTCAGGAACGTATCTTTTAGTCGTACATCGAAAGATTTTAAAGCTTTTTTGTATATAAGCGGATTTGGTATTGTAGCTACAATTTTTGCGGCTTTACTGTCAATAAACTTGCCCAAAATCGTCTTGAAAACTTATATCGGAGTGCTTGTTTTAACAATGGGTATAATCATATTGCGGAATTATGCTTTCAATTTTTCCTGGAAAAGAATGATCGGGATAGGGATTTTAAGCGGCTTTAATAAAGGTATGTCCGGAGGCGGTTTCGGTCCGGTAGTAACCGGAGGACAGATTTTATCCGGGCAAAGTCATAAAAACGCCATTGGCGTAACCACATTGGCAGAAGCGCCTATTTGTCTTGTTGGCTTTGTTACATTTATCATTGGCCGTACCGTATTGGAATTAAACGGCCGGGTTTTAAGTATGCCCTTTGCCGATTTTATGGATCACCTCTTTGCCCCGCACATGCTCTGCTGGGAGTTATTATTAGCCTTATTGTTAGGTTCTGTATTTGTAACCCCGTTTGGAGCTTTTACGACGCGAATTATTAATCAGAAAATCATGCACTTTCTGGTTGGCGGCCTGATTACCCTTTTAGGAATCTGGACGCTTGTTAAAACATGGATGTGATAATACCTTTAAGTGTAAAATTTTAAGCAGACAGAAAACTATGCAATGGCCACGCCTGTCAAACCCCTCATATCTGTTCGACCTGTTCCTCCAAGGCCGCTCGTATAGGCATGTATGAAAGACCGAGCTCCCTCGTAGCCTTGCTTCCGTCTACCTGCAATCCATGCTTCATTAAACGCATCTGATCCACTGACATATCGAGGATTGGCGGTTTCTTCACAAGATTGGCAAGTCCTGTTAGAAGATGTGCCCCGAGAATGGTGAGTGAATCCGGCAGCACGAGTTTCGGTAACTTTGTACCGGAGATATCTGAAAGCGTCCGGTTTATGTCGCCGAACGTCATGTTTTCGGAAACGATCATATACTTCTCGCCAATGTTATCCTCCTTCTCAAGAGCCTTGACTATGGCCTCCGCCACATCTCGCACGTGTACAAACGGGAATGTGCTGCCTGTGAGAACCTGAGCCGGCATCTTTCCACGAATCACGTTCCTTATGTATCGTCCGGCAGTTTTTGGATCATCTGGCCCCAGAACTGCCCCAGGATAGATCACGACCAGCGGAAGTTTTTCCTTTTCGTATAGCTCCCAAGCGATGAGGTCACCTGCGCGTTTCGTCTGTGCGTATTCAGTAAAACACTTTGTTCCCATCTCACTGGCTTCAGTGACTGGCCACTCTGCATTGCCATAAACCGCTGCGGTGCTCACATGCACAATCTTCGAAATCCCAGTCTCGATGGCAGCTTCCATCACATTCCTCGTCCCGTTGATGTTCACATCGTGATATATGCGCCGGTTCGGGGTCCAGAACTCGTAGAAGTTTGCAAGATTGACAACCCACTCGCAGCCCCTCATTCGGCTCAAAAGAGATTGCTTGTCCGTGACATCTCCACGAATCACAATGGCACCGGCCTCTTCCAGTTTTCCGACTTGACTTGTCACTCTGGCAAGGCAATAGAGTTCATACTGAGTCTCTTTCAAGCGTCTGATGAGATGTGTACCAATGAAACCTGTTCCCCCTGTAACAAAGATCTTCATTATTACCACCTTTCGCCTGTTGAGGTGTATCTCCTGTTTCATATGCTTCTAGCGGATTAATGGCAATTTAATAAATTGTGATGCGATTTTGAAGTAATTTATTCTACGTAATCATATAAAATATTTAGATTTTCTAAATAACTATTGATATATACTACGATATTCGTTATATTCGAAATAGGTAATAAAAATAGGTATATAAAATATTATGAATGAAGATATACTTTCAAAGCAGATTGAAGCAGTAAACAAAGCATTCCACCAGATCTGGTTTGCAATAATGTTTAACCGACCCGATTATAAATCGGAAAATATTCAAAAACTGTCATTTATAGAAATGCATCTTATTGGAATGGCTTATAAACACCCTGATATGATCCTTAAAGAAATTCGTGAATACTTGCGCATTCCACAAACAACGCTCAGTAGTATTATTGCAAAACTGGAGAAGCAGGGAATTTTGCGTCGGGTAATTAATCATCGTGATATGCGTTCTTTTTCCCTGGAGGTAACCGATGTCGGCAGGAAAATCCGGGATACACACAAAGAACACGATTTAAAACAAGCGAAGGAGTTAATTTTAGCTCTGGATGAAAATGAAAGGGATGAATTCATCCGTATGTTCCAGAAAGTATCAAATAAAATGAGCCGGACACAAATTTCTGATGGATAGTAAAAAACTCAGTTTTGTAAAAATTAACATAAGGGCATTTTTTTTGAAACATATATACCGATATTCGTATATAATGAATGACGATATAAATCATTAAAGTGTAAAAAAAGGTTATGAAAACATTTTTTTTAGATAATTATAGCGAGTATCGCACATCACTAAATATGTATAATAATAATTATACAATTAACCGAATTTGGTTATGAAAAATTTAATCATGATTCGGAGAAAAAATGCTTAATAAATTAATTCTAATTTTACTTTTAACCACTTTTAGTTTGCCGGCACAAAGCCTTTTTGACGATGCCTTGCAGGAAGATTCCTCTTCCTCAACCGCACTCAATTATGAATTGAACGGATATGTTCGGGGCGACATTTATGTGGGTCCTGTTCCGGAAAAATCCGGGTACGAAACCAAAGACAGGTATGGAGAAGCGGTTTTTAAACTTCGCCTGCGCAAAGGTCAGTGGGGAGATGCCTATAGCGAATTGCGATTTCGCAACAACAACGATGAAAGCTCGACTTCCACTTTCATCCTGCGCGAAGCCTACGTAAACGCTTATACGGGACCTTTTGATATGCGCATCGGGCAGCAGGTGGTACAGTGGGGTAAGGCGGATGGATATAATCCAACCAATGTAATCACACCAATAAATTTGCTTATTTTTTCCCCTGATGAAGATGACCGCCGGATTAGCAATATTCTAATCCGTTCCTATTATAACTGGTCTGAATTTCGTCTGGAAGCCATCTGGATTCCGGTTTACGAACCATCGGTATTGCCCTTCACGAACGTCCAATTGCCGGATGGCATTCAACGCGGCGAAGCGGATTATCCTAATGAAGAAATTAAACATAGTTCCCTTGCCCTGAAGTTGCACTTTGAAGGGACCTCCGTCGACGGTTCTCTTTCATATTATAACGGGTTTCTGCCCATGCCCGGCCTTTCAGCCTTTACGGAAAATAACAATCTGAATATTTATCCATCTGCTTACCGTGTACAAATGGTGGGCGCTGATTTTTCAACTACAATCGGGGCTTTCGGATTACGTGGAGAATTTGCTTACAGAAAACCGGATAAAAAGGAGAATACCTGGCAATCCATTCCCCACAGGCAGGTCGAGTATATTTTAGGGCTGGATCGCGAGTGTGGTAATTTCAGTCTGATTGTTCAATACATCGGTAAACATGTTTTCGAATATAAGGATCTTCCTCAAATCCGGCAAAGCAGGCCGGAATTCATCAAATATAAAATCGCCCTTTGGAACCGGATGCTTTCCGGTCAGCTGAAAGAATGGAGCAACGCCATTTCTTTTCGCCCTGCCTTAAAATGTTTTCACGAAACACTTGAACTGGAACTGTTGGGACTAATCAACTTCAGTACAAAAGAAATCTTCATCAAACCAAAAATCAGTTATGATTTCGCGGATGATCTACGAGTCACCGCCGGAGCTCAGATTTATCACGGGCTGGAGGACACACTTTTCGGCATGCTGGATGAATACAGAAGCGCAGGATTTGTCGAATTGAGAGCATCATTTTAGGAGTTAATAATGGATATGAATAATTTATCAGAGAAAATAATCAAATTTCGCTGGCTGATTATAGCCGGTTTTGTCCTGATAACCGTTTTGCCGGCCAGCCAGATACCTAAAGCCCGGATGAATCCGGATATGTTGACCTACTTGCCGGAGAAAATGGATTCCCGGCTGAATAAAAGTCGCATTGAAGAACTATTCGGCGGCTCAGAGATGATAATGGTTCTGGTAAAATCGGATGATGTGCTTAAATCGGAAACTCTTAAACGTATCAAAAAAATGTCCCGCCAGATGAAACGGATCAAAGGGATTGATAAAGTGATGTCCCTGTTTGAGCTGAAGCATATCAAAAGCGAAGATGGAGCAATAATTGTCAATCCGGCTGTCAAACGGATTACCGGGAATGATGTTGACTGCATGATTTTACGTGATGAAATTCGTGAAAACGATATGGTTTATGGCAATGTGGTATCCAAAGATTTTCAGGTTACGGCGGTTATAGGCATGGTGGAAACAGGTACATCGGATGAAATTTTGTTAGCTGAAATTGAAAAGCTCATTCAGAATAATCCTGGTGATGAAGAAGTCCTTATCGGCGGAACACCCTATTCACGTTATAACACCGGCCACAATACAAAAAAAGATTTAGGTCTGTTACTACCGCTGGGCCTGCTAATCATGCTGGTGTTTCTGTATATCTGCTTCAAACAGTTGCGTGGTGTTTTTCTGCCATTTTTAGTCGTACTAATGTCGATTCTTTTTTCAATGGGATTGATCCCTTTACTTGGTTGGGAATTAACGGTAATAACAATAATTCTGCCGGTTATATTAATTGCCGTTGCTAACGATTACGGCATCCACATGATCGCCAAATATCAGGAAGATAATATTCCAGGCAATACTTTTAATAAAAAAGAATTGGCCAAACGCATGTTTCGCAGCCTTGGGCTACCCATCTTACTTACCGGAATAACCACCATGGTTGGAATGCTGTGTTTGCAGGGCCATATTATGATTCCTGCCGGGCAGTTGGGTATTTTGGCTGCAGCGGGTATTTTATTTGCCCTGGCCGCCAGTCTGTTTTTTATTCCTGCCGTGATCTCATTGCTTCCTAAAACCAAACCGGTTATTTTGACTGATTCCACCGGCCGTAAAAAGCCTGTATTGGAACGTATACTTGCTTTGTTTGGAAATCTTGTAACGGATCGGCCTAAAACAGTGATTCTATGCGCTCTGCTTTTTTGCACCCTCACCTCAGTCGGGATATTTTCCGTTTCTGTGAATACTGATCCGATTAATTACTATGAAAATGATCATCCGGTGGCCGTTTCAGCAAATCTGATCAACAAGAAACTTGGTGGATTTTTTCCGGTGTCTGTTGTTTTTAAAGGCGATATCAAAAATCCGGCTATTCTGAAAAAAATAGACCAATTGGGAAAAGAAATCGGCGCATATCCAGAAGTAGATAATACCATTTCAATTGCTCGTGTTGTAAGGCAAATGAGTCGTGTGCTCAATGATAAAGACGAAGCAGGATATGATGCTATCCCTGAAACCCGCAATGCTATCGCACAGTACTTTGAACTATACAATATGAGCGGCGATCCGGATGATTTTGAAAAAATGGTCGATTTTACCTATGAACACGCCATCATCACTGCCCGAATTAACACTTCCAGCACACCCGTACTGAGGCGGGTTGTCGACCGAATAAGAGATAGAATAGAGAATGATCCCGATATTTATATGGTGGGCGGTATCGCTGATGTTTTTTCGGACCTCTCAGCCAAAGTAGTCAGCGGACAGTTTATCTCACTTGCTCTGGCTTTGGTTGTGGTTACCTTGCTTTTGATGGTTCTGTTCCGCTCTTTTTCTGCAGGAATCATTACTGCCATTCCATTGGTGCTCTCTATGGTCATTCTTTTTGGTTTGATGGGCTTGCTGAATATCGAACTTAATGTGGTTACTGCCTTGTTATCATCCATTATGATTGGGGTAGGCATCGACTATACTATTCATTTCCTGTGGCGTTATAAAGAAGAACTCCATAACGAATTGTCATATTCAGAAGCCGCTAAACATACGCTGCTGAGTACAGGCCGGGGTATCATGTTTAATGCTTTTTCGGTAATCATCGGTTTTGTTGTGCTGTTAATGTCCAGTTTTGTGCCGGTCCGTTTTTTCGGCTTTCTGGTAGTAGTTTCCATTTTTGCCTGTCTGATCGGCGCGCTGGTAGTCATCCCGGCTCTGGTTATCGTTTTAAAACCAAAATTCCTTGAACCCAAAGCAGCAAAAGTTCTATGAAAAATAGGATTAAAAGATGAAACCACAGAGACCTCAGAAAAACACTCCGTGTACTCTGTGGTTATTTTTTACACATACCTTATGTTTCAAAGGAGCAATATCATGAAAACCAAAATATATGCAGTCATTCTATCACTCGTTTTTTCTGTTGTAGCATTACGTGCCCAATCGCAATTGACCGGCCAGCAGATTCAGGAAAAATCCATTGAAGCCACACGGGTCGCCGGGGTTGAAGCGGTTGCCACCATGACTATCATTGATAGAAAAGGTCGTCAACGTGTACGCAAACTGGCCCAAATATCCAAATTATATGACAACGGTAAAACCGAAAAGAAACTGATCCGCTTTCTGGCCCCGGCCGATGTGAAAGGCACCGGTTTCCTGACCTTCGATTACCGTGAAAATGATGACGATAAATGGCTTTATATGCCGGCTCTGAGAAAGACTCGGCGTATTGTCAGCTCAGAGAATGCTAAAAGTTTTATGGGCTCAGAATTTTCCTATGCCGATATGACGCCACCGACCGTTGAAGACTTTACATATAAGATTTTAGGTGAAGAAGAAATTAATGGCGTCCTGTGTTGGAAAATAGAAATCACCCCAAAAGATGATGATATTGCCGATGAAAATGGTTTCTCAAAAAAAATATCTTATATCGGGAAGCAGAATTATGTGATCCGCAAAGTGGTATATTTTGACCTCGATGAGGAACTGCATAAAGAGTTTACCGTCTATGAAATAAAAGAACTGGACATCCAAAACCGTAAGTACCGTTTGATGCACATTGAAATGGAAAATAAACAGAGTGACCGGAAATCTATTATGAAAGTGGAAAAAATAAAGTTTAAACCGAATGTAAAAGATGAGTATTTCACTACACGGTACCTCGAGCGTGAATAAATTCAATTGGCTAAACAATTAACCTGATCTATTCATAGCGCGGTGAACCGCAAGTGCCTAAAGTTAAAAGTGATCTAAAGTGACTAAAATAATTTTGCTAAAAAAACAAAGTTTTTGGTTATAACATCATCTATTCTGGTCTTTTTACCCGAATAGGGTCAGCGGGTTGGGGCAAGATTTTCACTTCTTTCTCTTTGAGTAATTCCAGCGCAATTTCAACCGCTTTTTCAAGTTGAGGATCATGCCCCTGATTGACCAGTTTTGATTCCTGCTCAACTTCAATATCCGGTGCGACACCTTCGTTTTCTATATCCCACTCACCGTTAAGATTATAAAAGCCACCGCGTGGTGCTGTAATGTAACCGCCATCAACTAAAGCTGGTACATCCCAGATACCAACCAGGCCTCCCCAGGTGCGCGTTCCCACCAGTGGTCCGATTTTTTTCAACCTGAACATGTAAGGAAGCATATCACCTCCGGAACCTGCTGCGTCATTAATAATCATTACTTTTGGCCCGTATAAGGCAGCATTGGGCGCCAAAAACGGCTGCCGATCACCAACCGGATTATTGAAGTAGCCAAGAAGTTCCCTGGATAGAAGGTCAACTATATAATCAGCGATATATCCCCCACCGTTAAATCGCTCATCAATAACAGCACCTTTTTTGTCCTTCTGGGCAAAATAATAACGATTAAAACTTTTGTATCCTGCAACCGATGTATTAGGCAACCAAACGTATGCCAATTTACCTTTGGACATTTCGTCCACTTTGCGACGGTTGTTCTCGATCCAGGCAAGACGCCGCAAACCGGTTTCATCTTTAACCGGGACAACTGTCACCTCACGGGCGCCGTCCATACTCGGTTTACCGTTAACTTTAATTGTAATTTGCTTCTCGGCTGTCTGATCGAAAAGACTGTAAAGATTCATTTTGTCTGTTAATTCCACCCCCTTAACCGTGAGTAGATAATCGCCTTCGCGTACATCGATCCCCGGACTGCTTAACGGAGCACGTAGATCCGGGTTCCAGTTTTCACCTGTATATATTTTTTCAATGAGGAATCTTCCGTTTTCAATTTTATAATCTGCACCAAGTAAACCTACCGGGACTTTTTCGACATCCGGCAGATCACCGCCACCGGTAAAAGAGTGCCCTATAGAAGTTTCACCACCAAGAATATCAAGAATATAAGTAAGATCGGTACGATGACGTACATGATCGACCCAGGGTGCATAGGTCTTGTATGCCCAGTCTAAATCCAGTCCATGTACATTTTCTACATAAAAGTAGTCACGCTGGAAGCGCCAGGCCTCCCGGAATATCTGTTTCCACTCAGGGGTTGGATCCACTTTCATTTGCATTTCTTCCGTTTTTATTTTCCCTTCCCCGGATTTAACCTCATCATTCGCATCCGCAATAAACCATTGATTGTCTTTCGTAGAATAGAGCAGTTTTTCACCATCATGGGAAATCTCATAGTTATAAACACCACTCACAACATCTTTTGCCTCACGGTCTTTGAGGATATAGCGATGAAGTTTAAGACCTTCTTCGTTAGGGATGGCTTCCAAATAGAACACTGTACCTTCTTTTCCCGTATTCAGACCACGATAATCCCTCGCAGGAACGTCCAAAGCCAGGATCCTTTGGTCAATCCCTTTAAAATCAATCTTAACTTCCGGTTTCTTTTCTTTGTCTTTCTTGTCATCTTCATCCTCATCTTCGGTCTCATTTTCTGCACTTTCGTCATCACTTTCCGGAAGTAGTGGTGAAGGTTCATCTGCCGCAAGAACAGCCATATAAATAGCTCTTCGTATTGGCCGTTCAAGGGAACTTAAATCCAACCAGCCTACATTCAATCCGAAATCCGTACTCGAAAGAAAATAAAGATATTTACCGCCGGCATCCCAGGCCGGGGATTTACAATCAGACAATCCATCGGTTAGTTGAAATGACTTTTCCCGGTCTAAAGAATAAACAAAGATGGCATTATATTGATTGGTTAATCGTTTTGTATATGCGATCCATTTAGAATCAGGTGACCACTCAGGATAAATAGTCCGTTCCGGATGAGCAAAACCTTCGTTATCGATAAGAACCGCGTCACCGTTCGCGATATTCAAAACCCATAAATTACGATCGGTATCAACGAAGCTGATATACCTGGAATCAGGTGACCATACCGGTGTATAATAGAAAGTAGGATTTTCAAGTTTAATCTTCTTTTTATTCTGACCGAATTGATCGGTGATGACTAATTGATATTCACCACCTTCATCTGAAAACCAGCTAATTTGTTCACCATCGGGGGACCAGGCAGGATTCCGATCAGCAATTCCGGAGCTACTGGTAAGATTGCGAACATCACCTTTTTCAGCCGGTATAGTAAAGATATCACCCCTGGCTTCAAACACGGCCCTTTTCCCACTTGGAGAAAACGCGAAAGCGGTTACTCGCGAATCTACTTTTTCCCAATGAGGACGGGCCCATGGAAAGTCACCACGAACGACGATGGATAGTTTTTGAGGTTTGCCGTTCGTTGGATCAAGAACATAAAGATAACCTCCATTCTCAAAAATGAGTTTATTGTCGCCGGATTCCAGATTTTTACAATCAAATTCTTTAAAAAAAGTGACCTGGTTTAAAACTTTTGTTTGAATATTATAGGACCAGACATTCATGGCAAAATCACGATCGCTCAGGAAATATATGACATCACCAATCCATACCGGATTTTTATCGTTTGCTCCATCCCACGGTAATTTCTGCTCTTCATAAGTTTTTAAATCGATAATACGGATGGGATTGTTTTGTCCGCCGCGGTAATTACGCCATTCTTTTTCCCAGGGAAATATTTTTTGATAAACGATTTTTTGACCATCCGGGGAGAACTTACCCTCAGCAATTCGGGGGATTGGTAATGGCTTTGGCATTTTCTCTTCGATATTTATGGTCCAGAATTTAATAACTCTTCCAATTGGAGCGCTTCCGCGGCTAGATGCAAACATAATACGCTTTCCATCATGGCTCCAACCCCGGACCACATCGACAGCCGGGTGCCAGGTAAGTCTGGTCGGTTCACCCCCTTCAACAGGAATGATATATACATCGGTATTGCCATCATATTCTGCAGTAAAAGCAATTAACTTCCCATCAGGTGAAAAATGAGGATTTGTTTCAATTCCGGGGAAGGTTGTCAGTCGCTGAGTATTATTGCCGATTCGATCAGCAACCCAAATATCATTGGCGTATACAAACGCGATATGTTCATCGCTGATATCGGGATTGCGTAACAGACGGGTCTCCTGTGCCGAAAGTTGGAGCGAAAAGACGGTTAGAAAAATTATAATGGGATGAATGTAATGATGGCTCATACTGTTCTCCTCTTCAAATCATTGGTAGTGTAAAAAATAACCACAGAGCACACAGAGTAATTATTTGATATTTAATAACTTAAACGAGTTTATTCTTTTCTCCCCCTCTGTGTACTCTCAAATTTTTAACATATAATTCCTCGTTTTATTCGATCTTTTGATTAATTTACATTTCCCTAAATAACCTGGATTCACTAGCAGAAATTCTTCTTACTCACATCCCATTCATATAAACAAAAAATAAGCAAGTAAACCAGGGATTAGATCCTGGTGTTTTTCCATATCATAAATAACCATTCTACCAATATTAATTTTATAATAGATCCTTTTAGAGTATCACGCCAGCAGGCAGCCTGCCCGCCAACTGGCGGGGATCCGCCCTCCGGCGGACACAGAGTGTTTTTCTGTGCCCTCTGTGGTTTCGTATTATTATCCCTTTTTTCATTTTTTCATAGAACTTTTGACACTACCAAATCATTTAGCTAAAGTAGAATATATAAAAAATGAGAAAATAAAAAAAACAGAAGTTTACACCGACCTAAACAAGAATTTCAATAAAAGACAGTCCCGTGTATTTTACAACATCATAATCATTGCCCGGCGCAGGTGTTAGTACAAAACCCGGGTACGAATGGTGCCTTCAATATTTTCAAGTGCCGCTCGTAATTCTTTTGATTTTTCCCGGGAATCAAAGGGTTCAATGTCCAGAACAACATAGCCGATTTCATTTTTTGTTTCCAGATATTGCCCGACAACGTTTATTTCTCTATTGGCGATCAGGGCATTGATCTTTTTTAACATCCCCGGCCGGTTTTCATGGATATGCAACAGGCGGGTCGCCTGTTCGTTGGGTCGTAAATTGACATTGGGGAAATTAATGGCTCCTTCGGTATTCCCCAGATCACTGAAATTTATCAGTTTATTTGCAACCTCTGTACCGATATTTTTTTGAGCTTCCTGTGTAGAACCTCCGATATGCGGTGTCAGGATTACATTCTTGATGCCGATCAGCGGAGATTCAAAGGGATGCTGTGTTGAATTGGGCTCATCAGGAAAAACATCAATGGCAGCGCCACGAAGTTTGCCCTGTTTTAAAACTTCAGCGAGGGCATCAATATTGATAATCCGGCCACGGCTGGCGTTTAACAAACAAGCGTCGTCCTTCATCAATGCCAGTCGATCCTTGTTCAGCATATTAATGGTGGTTTCATCTTCCGGTACGTGAAAGGTGACGATATCTGCGATTATTAACAGGTCTTCCAGGGTGTACGCCGGTCTGGCATTTCCCAGCGGTAAACAGGTTCGGATATCATAATAGATGACCTGCATCCCCAGTGCTTCCGCTAAGATGGAAACTTGGGCTCCGATATGACCATAGCCGATAATTCCGATGATTTTTCCACGTAGTTCATTGCTGTCTTTTGCTGATTTTATCCATTGATGGTTATGGGCAGCCATGCTCTTTGGGAAAATGCTGCGCATCAGCATAATGGCCAGACCGATCACCAGTTCGGCTACTGACCGTGTATTGGAATGGGGCGCATTGAAAACCGGTATCCCCATTCGCGTGGCCCGGGCAAGATCAACCTGATCGGTACCGATACAAAAACAGCCAAGCGTGATAAGTTTTCTGGATTGCTCCAATACCGATTGATTGATGGGTGTACCGGATCTGATACCGACAATGTGGGCCGTTTTGATTTTTTCAATCAGAGAAGTTTCTGATGTGACGGCCGGCCAGGTTTCCACCTGAGAATACTCGTTCTCCCGAAAAACTTCAATGGCCTGTGGATGGATGTTTTCAAATAAGACGACTTTGATTTTATCTTTGGAGAGGGAAAGCAGATTTTTCATAAAGAGCTCTTAAAGTTTTGTTATTCCTTTACCACCAAAACCTTTGTTATTTTAGTAATGTTTTCCTATGAAACTAATACAGATCAGATTTATAACCCACCCCCTATTTCCCCCTCCCTCATCGGATTAGGGAGGGGGATAAAAGGGGGTGGGTCAATATGTATTTAATTCAAAATAAAATATAGGGAATAATATCCATACGTTCGATTACCCGACAAGGAATTTTAAAGAATATATTGTCAATGATCAATGACAAATGATCAGTTATTAGAGATATGCTGGATCCGATTATATAAAACCTATCAGAAACGGGTATGAAATTTTTTCGTTTACCCCGAAAAAAATTCGTATTTATTAATCCATTATTTGAGAATTAATTCTGAAAGAATATTATGATTTACTCAGGTATCATAGTGAATTATAGATATTAACAGTTCTGTGAAGATACATAATTACACCTAAAAAAATTGGCATATGATTTGCAATAATGTATATTATCATACGTAAATTTTATGCGAGAGGTTAAAGAAATGAAGTTATATAAATATTTAACCATAATTATCATCATGTTAGCTGGTCAGCGTGTTGATGCGCAAATGATAGCTGACATCAGCGATGATATCTCCACTGAATTTGCCATCTATCATCCTTATCCGGCCGATTTTACACCACAGGTTCCGGCCTATACGGTGAAAGCGGATTTTTCCAATGTGCTTAATTTTTCGTTGTTTGAACATGTGTTTGACGAATATGAATTAAACCTCCTGCGGCAAAATCATTTCGCCGTTAAAAAGAGCTGCTATACCCAACTCTATGATATCTATAATATAAGCACTTTTGACGGGACGCCGATATTCGTGACCACTGATGCGGTTTTGCATATCTATCACGTTTTGTACGATAAAATGCTGGCTGTGATTGAAATGAACAAATTCGTACCGGCGCTGGACGATTTGACAGATAAAATGATCGACCAAACCAGTTACATTTATGAAAATGCCGGGAGTCCTCTAGCCAGAGAAGCGGCTAAACACAATCTGGCCTTCCTGTATGTCGCCCGGAGTTTATTACAACCGTCGAATTCCACGGTACCACCAGTGGTATCAGCACTGGTCGATTCTGAATTAATCCTTATTTCAGAAAGTGATGGATTTCACTATTCACCTGTCTTGGGCTCCTTTTCCAAGCTCGATTACAGCCAGTTTATTCCGCGGGGACATTACACGCAAAATGATACTCTGAGAGCTTATTTCAAGACCATGATGTGGTATGGCTGGACGATATTCACTATGGAACCGGATCTGTTCGGCGAATTGAGTGCCCGGCATACCTTGCAGGCCCTGCTGCTGACACAGCAACTGTTTGCCATTTTGGATAACAAATCGTTATGGGAAAACATCTATATTCCGACTGTCTTTTTTGTTGGAAAGACAGATGATCCCAATGTCTATGATTATAAAGATATTACCGATCAGATCTATGGTCCGGATTTTATTTATCTGTCCGCCGACAATCTGGCCGATTCATTATTGCTTGCTAAATTCATGGCCGAAGCCCGCCAGCTCCCGCAGCCGGCCATCCCGAACTGGATATATGGTACGTTTGTTACCTATAAAGGATTTCGATTCATGGGGCAGCGTTTTATCCCGGACTCGTATATGTTTGCCCGTCTGGTGTATCCGTATGTCGGAAGCGCTGACTATCAGCGCTGGATGCCGAAAGGTCTGGATATTATGGCTATCTTAGGATCCGAGCGGGCCTACGCTATTCTGGATTCGGTTTATAATGAAACATCCTATCTGAATTACAGTGAACAGATCAGTAAATTCAAAACCGAATTTTCGCTGAAATCCCCTGCGGACTGGGCGCAAAATTTGTACTGGAACTGGCTGTATTGCCTGATGCCGCTGCTGTATCAAAAATCAGACGGGTATCCCTATTTTATGTGCACGACGGCCTGGACGGATAAAGAACTGTTTACGGCATTGGCCTCCTGGACGGAACTGCGTCACGATGCCATTCTCTATGCAAAGCAAAGCATGAGCCCCTGCTGTATACCTCCCGGTCCACCGCGCAGTTATGTGGAGCCCAATCCTCACCTCTATGCCCGTCTGGCCAGCCTGGTCAAATTTACACGTGATGGCCTGCACAATCGCGATTTACTGTTGCCGGGCTTTCGGGAAAAATTAAATCTGTTTGAGTCCCTGCTCTTATTCCTCCGCGATGTATCGATAAAGGAATTGGAAAATATACCGCTTTCTGTTCAAAATTATGAAAACCTTTTCTGTTTCGGCAAAGTCATGGAAGACCTGATCGTTGAAAAACCCGACCCACAACAAATCTGGGAGAAAGATACGGATGACATGGCAGTTATTGCCGATGTCCATACCGACTCAAATACCGGTCGATGCCTGGAAGAGGCGGTGGGCTATCCGCTGGAGATATATGTCATCGTCCCGGAAGGTGATGAATTGCGCCTGACCCAGGGAGCCATTTTTTCTTATTATGAATTTAAACAACCGATCTCTGACCGGCTGACAGATGAGCAATGGCGTGAAATGTTGCAGAACAAGAAGGAACCAGATCTTCCGTCATGGAGTGCCGGTTTTATGGATGTGCTGGCATCTGCACCTGATTTATTAGATGGATCACCTGAAAATATTTATGATAAGGTATTTACATATATTTCTGACTCACCGCATAACTACACGGTTGAAGATTTTCAACTCTTTCAGAACTATCCCAATCCCTTTAACCCTGTTACAATGATCAATTATCAATTACCAGAGATCAGTGATGTTGATATATCTATTTTTAACTTGTTGGGGCAAAAGGTGGCCACCCTGGTATCAAAAAGGCAACCGGCAGGCATCTATCAGGTGGTGTGGGATGCGACGGGGTTTGCGAGTGGCGTCTATTTGTATAGAATAATGACAGATAAAGGATTTATCGAAACGAAGAAACTGATATTGTTAAGATGAAAAAGCCATACCGATTTATTTTTTAAATTAAATTAGTACACCAGAAGGTTATTAATACGCCAATCAGTGAAATGACAAGTTCGGATATCTATTTCGATAATATTCTCCTTTATAGCATCTCAAAATATACGCCAAATAATCTATATCATCTCTATCCCTTATTAAAAAGGTTTCTAAAATCGATTTACTGCCATATTTTTCAACCAACTTCTTCACAAAATTGACACTAATAGATTCAGACTCAATAAAGCTACGAATTGCATCCGTTTCCGGTTCTGATAAATTTCCCTCTTTTTTTTCAAGTCCGCTTAAAAGATCATTGAATGATAACATGATCTCCATGCCTTCATCGGGATTATAAAATAAACCAATTCCATCATCAGAATCTAATATATCTTGCGGATATGAGTAGTTTGGCCATGGATTTTTTAAATTATGCCTCTCCATCACTCCCTTAACCTTCTTTTTATCCTGACTTTCATATTCCAAACGATGTTGTTTTTGTATCGCCGACGCCATAGAATGTCCGTCCGGAAATACTATTAAATTGTCGCCATGAAATTTTCTAAAATTCTGATAATGGACTTTATTACTTTCTTTCGACTTTTTTAACAGTGAATCGTAAAATCTGTAAATTATTTGTGGTGATTTCCGAATAAAATCTTTTTTTATCTCCTCAATATCATCTGCGCTTAACTCACCACAATCAGATTGCAGACCAGACCAATACCATTCGCCATTCCATGGTACTAAGCTGCCCAATATAATCTGCCCAATTCTGAATAGCCTGCTTTCCTCGCCAACTCTAATCAAATATTTTCTATCATTGATGATGTTGTTAACTTCAAGCATATCATTATATATTTTTTCCATTTTATAATACGACAAATGTCTTTGATACCAACTTCTTAATTCAATACGTTCATCACCGGATATATCAAGCACACAGGCTAAAATATCCGGAACTCCCAGACCTGACCAATTTGTAGAATTTTGACACATGAAATCATCGATAACAGGAATATCTTCTCTTCCGCCATTTTCGTCAATATAATTTTTATAACTATGGCGGAATAAATAAGAATGTTTGCCAAGCCATATTAATTTTTTCTTTACCTGCCAGCCATATAGATTAGAACTATTAAAGAATTTTTTTAACGTAGAATTTTTAAGCGAGGTGATTTTATTACTTTGTCCTTCAAAAAAATTAAAGACTACCCCTGCAATAAAATAGATATCTCTATGACCTGGAGATATAGTGTAGTCAGAGATCAGCTCGGTATATTTATTCCATAGCAAATAGTGTAGTCTTTCTTTACTGATAGCCTGATCAGGCGCATGCATGTTACAAGGCAGTGAATATGGCAGTGGAGTGCCGAATAGATCATTATTATAGAATTCAAGACTTTCCCAAATCCCTACTTTGCTCAAAACATCTTCGGCAAACTCAACAATTGTCTCAGACAACTCGCTCAATTTATTTTTGGGTAAAACTAATGTATCATAGGAGAATGATTTTTGAGATTTAGCAAGTAAAGTATAAAGTTCATAACTGATTTTCGATAATTCTTTAATTTCAATTCCTGATATTAAATTCGATCTGTTCTTTTTAATGTTTTGTGACAAAGTATTTAAACTCCATTTAAAACTATAATTCAGTTAAATTGGCCATAATTTACAAAAAAGGAAATGAAATTAAAAAAAAGACATTTTAGAAATGGTACTTAGCAATAGGAGGGAGATTAGAGCAATTAAACCTGGTTGAGGAAAGGAACACTAAACTCCATTGATATATTGCATACTTCCTGATTTTACAATATATTCTTATCAATATGACCAAGCAAGACAAGCTGATTCGTACAATATTAGATGGATTATCCGACAAAAATATATACTTCAATGATTTATGTAATTTAATATAAACAGGGCCCGAGATGAACTATCGATATGAAATAATTATTCACTGGAGTGATGAAGATAATATTTTTGTGGCTGAAGTACCCGAACTTCAGGGATGTATGGCGCATGGTAAAGATTATGATGATGCTTTAACCAATATTAAAGAAGCCATAGAGTTATGGATTGATACAGCGAAAAAATATGGAGATACGATTCCACAGCCAAAAGGCCGCTTAATGTATGCTTGAAAAATATTAATCCTTTGTGAATTAGATTGATTTAATATTTCCGGGTAATTATTAGATCTTGAAGGAGGATACAAATAAGCAATACAAATTATAATTATCTGTAATGTACAATGATGCCACCCCAAAAGGGGTTTTACTATTTTATAGGGTATAAATCTACAAGAGACATTTCACCGCTACGCGGTTTTAATTTTACAACTAAATTAAACAATACCGGAACCCCGGGCGTGTAATGTCTATAGAAAACCTCTATTTTGATTGACCTGAAACCCCAGCGGAGTGATATATTATTGATATATGGCATTCAGCCTATTACATATACCGTTATTTCCAGCCGGACGGATGTCAGTGTTGTATAAATACTAATGTAATTATTTATAAAGCAAATATGGAATATATCAGGCAAATTTTAAAATGGCCGATCATATTTATAATCTTTTAATTTTTTTATCAGCGTAAATCCGCGTCATCCGCGTTCAATTTTCTATCGTAAAAGAATCATCTTCTTCACATCCCCAAATCCCAGGTGTAATCAAAGGGAGGAAAATTCCTATTCGCTGATTAATTTCCTCTCCGTACCATCGTCCAATTGTAAGTTTTCAATATCAGGCATGGTTTGGCCGATTATGCCTTTCATTTCTCCATACATTCTGGTAGTGCTGTCGATGACACGCTGGATCTGCATCTCACGCATATCCCAGATAGCCTTCATCGCGGTTTTTTCTTTCTGCAACTGGGTGTGCATCTGGGTGAAGGTCTCAACAATGGTTTCCACTTTCTGGCGAAATGAAGGACTGGAGAGGTAGCTGTACATCGCTTCCATTTTGTCATCCTTGCCGATGAGGGCTTGGTTGGCAAAGTTCACCTCGATAAGCTGCTGACGCAGCGCGGTAGCCAGGCCTATGGCTGAAGCATGACAGGTGAGCCAGATTCCCTTGTATTCACTAAAATTCTCAAAATCCTTTGGCAAGGCTTTGGAAATTAAAACAGCAATATCCGCACCGGCAGCACGTTGATCCTCCTTCAGTTTTTCAACCCATTTTTCAGCCCAGTTTTGTGTATTCTTGGCTTCCCATAAGATCACACCACTCTTCTGACGGGATGGACTGTAGACGGTGTGTATCACATCCGCACCCATTTCACCCTTTGGTACCGGTTCCAGTTCGTCATCCTTGAATTGCCGGGTTAAGACTTCCAGCAGGTCATCTTCAAAGACCTCTCCCTGCCGCTCCATTGAACTCTGCTGACCCTTACGCTTCATTTCATCAACAAGACGGTTCAAATCGGTGATTTGTTTATCCCTTTCTTTGAGCTTCATAAAATGCTCATCACTGAATTTTTTAAGTAATTTTTCTTCTATCGTTTTTCGTTCCTCGTCCAGTTTACGTTGTACGGTTAATTCAATTTCTTTTTTTTCCTCTTCCAACCGGGCACGATCACCGCGCAGTTTTTTCTCATTTTCACGGGCTTCATTCAGACTTTTTTCCTGTGCTTCAAGCCGGGCCTGCATCGCTTCTTTCTCTGCTTTTTCGGTTTCGGCGGCCAGTTTGGCTGCCTCATCTTTGGCCCTTGCCACCTCTGACTGAAGTTTTTCATCAAAATCATGCTTGAGATGTTCCTCAATCTGACTTGTCATTGCCTCGGAAAGCGGGAACTGATGGTGACATTTGGGACATTGAATTGTTAGATCTGACATAGATTCTCCTTTATGGCATTTTTATTAACCACTGAGGGCATTGAGAATAATATTACTATTTGGAACTTGGAACTCGGAATTTGGAATTCGGTGTTTTATGCTCATTTCTCGTTTCATATCACTTGCAGCTCGCTACTCGTTTTTTGCTTTTCGAAATCTGTAATAATCAATAAATCCAAAGTGGCAAGTAACGAGAAACCAGTAATCAGTTCCAAGTTCCGAGTTCCGAATTCCTAATTATTATCAGTGATTTTATTTTACTTATACATTTTCAAAGTTTCTTCCAGTCTCTTGATAATATCTTCAATTAATAATCCGGGTTTTGTCACTTTTATTGCCGTGTGCCAGCCGAGGATCCAGGTAACCAGTTCTGGACTGATCGGGGCCTCCATTTTTATTAGAAGGGTACCATCCTTTTTTGTAGTATACATATAAAAACGACATGTTTTGTCGTTTAATAAAAATAAACCACAAAGTTCTCAAAGAAGGCACAAAGATCACAAAGAAAAATCAATTTATAAAAACTTTGTGTCCTTTGTGGTTTTCTTTTTAGTGAAGCGCAGAGAACACATTTTTCTTGCATATACATTTTGATATAACTATTTTAATACGATTTATAGTACCCCCCTATATTTTCTTTGGCATTTTGAGGCATTCATCTATGATAGGTAAAACCATTGGTCATTATACCATCATTGAGAAATTGGGCGAGGGAGGGATGGGTGTCGTCTATAAGGCCAAAGATTCCAGACTTGATCGATTTGTCGTCCTGAAATTCCTGCCCTCTATGATCAGTATTAATTCTCAGGTTAAACAGAGGTTTATTAGGGAAGCAAAAACAGCATCCTCACTTGACCATACCAATATATGTACGATTTATGAAATTGATGAAACTGAAGAAAATCAGATATATATCGTTATGGCTTATTACCCGGGTAAAACTTTAAAGGATATCATAAAAAAAGGACCTCTGGATAAAGACACCGCAGTAAATATAGTACTTCAAATCGCAAGTGGATTAGCAAAGGCCAATAAGGCGGGAATTATTCACCGCGATATAAAACCCGGTAATATTATTATTGCAGACGATGGTACGGTTAAAATTATTGACTTTGGATTGGCAAAAATTTCCGGTGATAAGGATATTACAGCATCGAAAAGTTCTATGGGAACAACCACCTACATGTCGCCTCAACAAATCTGTGCGGAGCCTGTTGATGAGCGAACGGATATCTGGTCGCTAGGTGTTGTCTTTTATGAAATACTAACCGGAAAACCGCCCTTTAGAGGAGAATATGAACCGTCGGTCATCTATTCCATTCTTAGTGAAGATCCACAACCGGTGTCAAGTGTCAGACCGGGCATACCGTCTGCACTCGATCATATCATAGAAAAAGCACTTGTAAAAGATCCACGTTTCAGATACAAAAACATGAATCAATTGATTCATGACCTGGAGGAACATCCAGGTAGTAGAACCGGAGAGAAAAAAGAGGGAATTCTTCACAAAGGAAAGTCAGAATATACAACAATACCTGTATGGAAACGACCGGCATTTATTTTCGCACTATTACTTCCGCTGATAATTATCACCTTGTTACTCTCAAGTGTATTTATTGACCGGGTAAGCATCAGGCACGATGTGATTGTCATCGATGAAATTCTCCTGAATAATATTATACCGGAAGATGACCCGCTTATGGGAGGAATGATAACATATCTGATGAAGGATGCTTTTCTTCAATCCGGTGATAAAAGTGTGATGCCTTATAGTAACTTCAGGAAGCTGTATCCGGAAAATGAGCCGGAATTAAAAATATCAGGAGACTTAACCTTTAAAGACACGGGTTTCAATCTGCGTATTAATATCTATAAACCGCAGTATGCAAGTATCCTCAGTTTTCTCAATTATAATGAAATATTAGAATATCCCATTTATGATCCTTCCGTACTTTTAAGCGAGGTGATTCAAAATATAACCCGGCATGTATTAAAATCAGAAAAGAAGACATCAACATTTACAGAAAGCTGGGATGCTTTTGCAAATTTTTATAAGGGTGAAATCGCCTGGAATAAATTAAATATCCCGGAAGCAAATTTAAATTTCAAAAATGCCTTGAATATCGATCCAAACTTTGTTCTGGCAAAATTGCGCCTGGCCAGTGCACTTTCCTTCGCAGGCAGTAATGTTCCGGCAAGCCAATTTGTGCAGGCGATAAAACCAAAGTTGAATTTATTGAGTGAGATTGATTCATTAAGAGCAGAGGCCTTAATTGCCAGGTATTCAAATAATATTGCAAGAGAAATTACTATTTTGCGTAATGTATATAATAAATTTCCTTTGAATAAAGAAGCGGCATATGAAGTTGCCGAGTCATATTACCGGATTTGTGATATAAATAATGCGATCCCCTATTACAAAAAGGCGCTAAAACTGGATAGTGATTTTCAACTCGCTTACAACCATCTGGCTTACTGTTATAGTCAAATGGGGGATCATCAAAAAGCATTGAATAATTTTCGTATTTATAAAAATCTGGATTCGACGGCCAATGCTTATGATAGTATGGGAGATGGCTACATGGCAGCAGGTTTGCTTGATAGCGCTATCTGGGCACTTGAAACAGCGGTTAAAATTGATTCTACCATAGATTATCTATACTGGACATTATGTGAAATAAACTTAAAACGAGGAGATCTAAACCAGGTCTTTAACAATGCAAAAAAATATATCCGTCATTGTACGGGCATCGATTCCGAAGCGAGAGGTCGTTATCTAATGGGGCTGACTGCTTTCTATAAAGGTCATTTTGATAAAGCCTTATTTTATTGTCAAAAGGCTCTTAAAATGCACGATACGTTTGATGTAATATCACGAAATCATGATTTACACTGGCTTTTGGCACAAATTTATCTACGCCTGGGTAATATGCAGGCTTTTAATAAAGAATTATATGAGATGGAAGAAATCATACAAAAAAATAATATTAATTCAAGTAACTATAGACGAGGGATCTATAAATTTTATCTTCATCTTAAAGCCTGCCGGGCAGCTAAAATGGGAAATCTTTACGAAATCCTGCCTATCATTGAGGAATTTGATGGTCCGATACGACACAAGGTAGCCGATCATGGGTCGGCTTTCGATATATCTTTTTTCAATGCTTCGTTTGGTGAAATGCTAATGAGACCAAATATAAACAGGCACGATTTGGCAGAGAAACAGCTAAAAAAATCACTTAAATATAATCAAAATGATGCCCTGTCTAATTTTTATCTTTCTCGCATATATAATAAAAAGGGAAATTCATCCCTGGCTGATATTCATAGGCAAAAATTCAGTCAAATCTGGAAGGATGCCGATCCGGATTTATTAAGAACCATCGGCGCACGGTAATTATCTCATGACCTTTGTTTTTTAAACCGCAAAGATCACTCCGAATACTCGGGGGATTCGCCTACCCCGTAAAACAGGGCTTACAGCGCGGGGAACGCAAAGATATTTATCCACAAACCATACTTGAAATCTACGTTTGATTATCTTAATTAAATTATCGTGAATCGCGATTCGCGATACAAGATAGTTAAATCGGGGTAAGATATGAAAAAACACAGGGGAATGCGCTCACAGGACATTGTAGTATTGCTCAAAATAGCTACTTTGCGTACGAGAGAATGGTTTGTGAAGGAACTAGCATTTGCGCTTGATATTAGTCAATCGGAAGTCAGCGAATCGTTAAACCGTTCCCAAATTGCAGGTTTGCTCTCTGCCGACAAAAAGAGGTTGATGAAAAACAATCTACTGGATTTCCTTGAACATGGCCTGCGCTATGTATATCCGGCTGAACCGGGTGCCATTCAGCGCGGCATGCCCACCGCGCACAGCGCGCTGCCGCTTAATAATTATATTTCAGCCGAAGAATCTTATGTCTGGCCATGGGCAGAAGGTGAAGCGCGCGGTCAAGCCATTGAACCCTTGCACCCCGGCGTGCCGGGAGCCTGCGCCAAAGATCCGGTTTTGTATGAATTCCTAGCTTTAGTGGACGCCATACGCCTGGGTCGTGTGCGGGAAAAACAGCAGGCCATGAATGAATTATAAAAACGGATTTTATAATACATACCATATATACAAACATTGGAGCAATTGGTGCTGCATACAAAAGCACAAAGTATTGAAGCTATTAAGACCATTGCCAGAGTATTAGATGATTTAAATGATCAGGTCGTTTATGTAGGTGGCGCAGTAGCCGGGTTCTACGCCAATGATCCTGGTGCCCCGGAAGTTCGTCCAACCAAAGATATTGACATTGTTTTAGAAATCGCATCCGCATTTGCACTGGAAACAATCCGGCAGAAACTGGTGCATCTCGAACCGGCAACCCAAACCCAGCGCTATGAGATGTTTTATCAAAAATTAAAAGAGATTATCGGATGACTTTTAGCTAACTCAACAACGTCGAGTATTTCACCATTCACCAATTGTCAGGGCTCAATTGGTGAATGATAAAATTTCACGTTTTTATTCGGGAATAATTTCACTGTATTTCGTACGCCACCGCCAGGTGGGCGACCGACGCGGTTGAAAATCCCGCTTTTTATCGGGGTCGCCCCTACATCTGCTCCTTGTTCCGTTTTACGGGGAGTGACCTCGTAAAACGAGGCAAACAGCAAATTACATAATGACCGATTTTTGATTTAAAAAATGGAAAAATATTTTTTCTTTACGTCTTAGCGGTTAATTCTTTTAAACGACAAGATCTGTCGTTTGTTAATCTTTTTTACCGCAATAGCAAAGTTTTTTTAGAACTAAGAACCAGGGCAAAGAATGATATGCTATACTATACAATCTGCTTTATAATCTCTGGATTACATTTGATAAAGCGGTAACTTGGATTATCGTTAATAAAAACATTTTTTTCTTGCATTTTCTCAGATTGTTCGCTAATATTACACGTACGTGAAACGCGAACGAGGCAAATAATGCGAACAAAAATCATAATTGATCAGGCATTTCAGGCACTAAAAGACTATATTAAAATAGAAATGGACTGGAAAATATTAAAGAACAACAAAGGAACAACGGATCATGTTGTGATGCTTAAAATAAATACGAATAAAGTAAAAGCTGCTGTTATGGAAAAGGGAGAAATAAGAAATTTTCACATTCCACAACTAAAAAATATGGAAGAACAAAATCAGAATTTTATTTTGATCGCTAATAACATTTCCAAACCATTGAGACAAAAACTACGTGAGGCAAAAATTAATTTTATTGATAGTGCCGGTAATGCTTCGATAAATATTGGTGATATTCACATTTATGTGGAAGGAGTAAAAGGCGATACCACCTTAAAAAGAGCAAGAATCTACCGGGCATCTAATCTAAAATTAATCTGGATGATCTTGCAGAAACCCGATTATCTGAACAGACCTTATCGTGAATTAGCTAAAATTGCGCAGGTTAGTCTGGATACGATTTCTAAAACATTGAATGCTCTGAAAAATCAGGGATTTATCGTTATGATTGATAAAAAAAAGAATAAACTCGTGCATAAAAATGACCTATTCAATAAATGGTTAAATGGATTTGAAGACACTTTGAAACCCAAACTCAAAAGGGGGACCTATCGCTACGCTGGTAAAGATTTTAATCAGCAATGGCCAAACACCAAATTTCTATCAAATAAAATTTTGTGGGGTGGAGAACCCGCTGCAGCCAAACTGACCCAGTATCTTATACCTGAAATATTTACAATATATACTAATTTGACTGATATTGAAATACTAAAACAGTATCGAATGGTAAAGGACGCTGAAGGAAATATTGAAGTCAATCAATTGTTTTTCAATCCGGAAATATTCCGGCATAATGATCTGGTTCCGCCATTACTAATCTATGCGGATTTACAGATAACCGGTGAAGATCGCAATATTGAAACGGCCAAATTGATATATGAGAAGTACATCGCTAATATCCTTCAATAAATTCAGATTTACTAATCTGGAAGAAATATTAAAAGTGTTGGAAAAGGCACTGAATCAATTAGGTGTTGATTTTTATCTTATTGGTGCCCTGGCCCGTGATATTCAACTCAAGGGTGTTCATGGTATTGAACCACCGCGGGCAACCACGGATGTTGATCTGGCTGTACTGGTAAAGGATATCGAAACATATCGCCGGTTAATGCAAGCACTAACAAATCGCTTCAATTTTACAGAAGCCAGTGAACCCTATCGACTGGAATATAAAGATGGGACATGGATAGATTTATTGCCCTTTGGAAAAATTGAATCTGAGGATAGAAAAATAAAAATAGGGAAGAAGAGAATAGTCGAATTGTCGTTGATAGGGTTAAGGGAAAATTTAGAATTTACAAAAGAAATCCAATTTGAGGATGGATTCAAAATAAAAGTTGCGACACTTGCCGGAATCTGCCTACTCAAATTTTTTGCTTGGAATGGCCGGCCTGTTCAAAGAGAACGCGATATAAGTGATATAAGTTTTATTCTGGATAAGTACATCGATATTTATGAAGATGAAATATTTGAAAAGCACAACGATTTATTGGATAGTGGTTGGAGTGATACTCTGGGCGCAAGAATCCTGGGCCGACATATTAAGACTATTCTAACCAAAGAACAAAAAACCTGGGAGAAGTTTATTACTATTTTAGAATCGAATTTATCAGAAGAAAGTCTATTGCCGATTATTTTTTCCCGCTTTAATAATAGATCAATTACAGAAAATATTGAAATGTTAAAGCAAATCAGGACTGGTATTTGTGAATAATTCGTTCGATTTGTCGGCACTTGTAACTATATGCAGAAGATTCGAACGAACCAAAAGAAATAATAAAAAATAGTGATCAATACGAATAAGTCCACTAATTACACAAATTTTCACGGATTAATAAAGGACCCAATATAAAATCTTTTAATTCGTGAAATTCGGTACGCCAAGAAGGGTTTATATATCAGTTGGTGAAATTCCAACCCGTCAATTGACTGTTCGGACGGTAGTGAAAGGAACGATAATGTTCCGCGGGAGGACATAATATATGTTCGAGTTCCCTGGTAGCGAGTA
>JAGLYF010000006.1 GCA_023132435.1 Calditrichia bacterium
GACCTGCACCCAAACTGTGGTTTCCATCCCAGGTTGAATAGTTGCAAACCGTAATCATCCAGCTGACTGCCTTATCAGCATAGGCACTGTCACCTGTCATCAAATATGCCAGGGCCAGCCAGGGGATAGCATCTCCATCTTTACGAGTATCATCTTCATCGTTAGGGGAATTGGCCGGATTTGAATTCAAATAACCATTGGCTTTTTGTTTTATTACATCCCATATAAATTTGTGGCTGTTATTGATTTTTCCATTTAGAACCCGGATCAGACTTGAGTCAAGCAAGAGCCTCGGATGCACCCCGGCAAATGAATCAAGCAAGGCAGGTTTTTGCCATGGCTGACTAACCACATATTCCCAGGACAGAGTGTCCTGTTGAGATAAAACCGGTTTAACAATTATAAATATTGAACTTATGAGAAAAAACGTCCGAACATAATTACACATATCGACTTCCAGAGTTGATAATGATATTTTTAAGAAAGATATCTAGTTATTGGGAGGATGATAGATGAGCAATCTTAACCGGGTAGGGATTCTGCCAAAGATGTAACTCACCTTTTCCGGATTATTCTCTTCAACAAATACGACCATATATATCGTCCCGTCCGGGGCGATTGTTGCTCCACCACTGGGAGCACCGGTTAACATATCAATTACACGCATCCCGTCTTCAGTAAAAGCCGGTCCGAAACAAGTCTTTGTCATTGAAATTAAATCAAACACAATAAGTTGAGCCTGACCTGCCCACCGATCAAACGGTATACTTGAATTTTCCTGATTTGATTCCAGAGGGCCGATCGGCAGATAATAAATTTTATCATCCAATCCCTTGGTAAAAGTGAGGGTTGCATAATGTGATTTTATAAGCATTTCCGATAAGTTTTGCGGAATGAGCTGAGCCATTTTTTGCATCCGGCCCTCACGGCCATCAAAAGGATCATACGAGAACAGGATGGATGCCCCGCCTTCCACACCGTATATTCTCTGATGGCCTGAATGCCAGATCCCCGCCCGCATATATCTCTTATAAATAGAATGAGTTCTAGGAAAAATTTCTTTATTCGATGGCATCTGGATTGATAAATCTAGCAGGCGTTCTGTTTTAATATCGTATTTAAATACCCTGTCGAGCAGATAGGTACCATACACATTGCCATTATCATCAATCACGATGGTTCGGGTCACTGATCTGGCATTATAATGCATTCTGCCTTTATCAATTGTGACTCCCTTATCAATATCAAAGATGACAAAATGACCATTATGGGCTGTACCATATAACCTCATCCGTTTTTTATCTATAGTCAGTCCATATACGCCTGTCCCCGGCAATATCTGTCCGAGATCATCCAGATTATCCTTTGCGGGATCATAGCGACACCAGCGCCCTCCCTTCCAGGTTCTCGGATCAACTTCATTGGGACCGGCTCCCATATTGCCGGTTGCAAAATAGATTCTACCCTGTTCATCCTCGCAAAACTTTGTGTGGATCTTCGCATGTGTCTGTATTGCCTTGCCCTTTTCACCAAGAAATTCCGACAAATCTGCGCGGTGTCTTATTTTATCAGTGACCGGATCATAAATATAAAACTGTGCCGATCCACCTCCTTCAGTGTTTAACCCGATGTAAACCTTTCCGTCTTTTCCTGCATGGATAGCTGCCCAAAAACCGTCTTCTTTTAAATTGTGCGGGAATGACCTGCTTTGGAAGATCACCTTTTGATCAGAAGATGATGCAATTGCCAGTGTTTCTAAAAGAATTATAATTGTTACAATCCATGGAATATGTTGACAAAAATTGTATTTCATATTAGTATTTGATTTAAGTTTTATCCAGAGAGGTTACTAAAGATCTATCTATAAGGGATAATTATAGATTGACTAGTCTGGATAACTGATTTCACGCAAAGGCACCACACCTGCGGCGGGCAAGCAGCGACGCTGTAAGCCCCGTTTTACGGGGTAGACGTCAGCCCCCCGGCTGATCAGGCTTTATTATGACCATGCGCATCCGGAATGGTACTTTGCCTCCAACTTTTCCCGCAGCATCCATATTATTTTTTTCTTCCACCGCAGCACATATATAGATGGTCCCATCGGGTCCGGTAGTTGCGCCTCCCACCCCCAGAACAATGGCATCATTTTCTACTTTTATCGCACCATGATCTATTCTTTCTCCTGTATTCAGGTCATACGTAACCAGATGTGTATAATGGTAACTACCTGTAACATCACCCCCAATAACACCTAAATCCGCTGTATAATCAAAGGGTTGGACGACCGGTGCATAGTAAATTTTATCGTCTTTTCCCAGCGTAAAAGCTAATGTAGCATATGGAATCATATTTTGATCAAGATGCTGATCTGCACATAATTTGGTGAGACTTTTTACAGCATCAGCTTCATTCACATAGGGATCATATTCAAATAAGATCGAACTGGTACGGTCAATTCCATAGATTTTTTTTCGTGTCTCATCCCAGATCGCACATCTCCAGTTTGGCCGGTAAGCATTCCATTTACCGGGATGGAGTGTCCTATCCGTTGGGATTTCCAGAGATGTCTCCTCAATGGATTCTCGCTGCGGCAAATATTTAAAAATATGAAACGGCTCATAACTACCGTAGACAACACCCATGTTATCAATTGCCATTGTTCGACAAACCTTTCTGTGGTTATTTACCCGGCCCAGATCTGTTGTTATGCCCGTTTCAATATCATAGATGATGAAATTACCCCAGGCACTGGTTCCATAGAGCCTGTTCCTTGTTTTATCACAGACCAGTGCATATACCCCTTGCTGCGGGAGTACCAGTCCGAGGTCGGTCAATTTGTCTTTTTCAGGATCATAGCACCACCAGTGCCCACCCTCCCAGGATCGGGGATCAATTTCGTTAGGTCCATGCCCCATGCTACCTGATGCAAAATATATTTTTCCATCACCGGCCTCGACAAAAGGAGTATGAATTTTTGCATTTGTGCGCACAGCGCGACCACTTTCTCCAAGAATCTTTATCAAGTCGGCCCGATGCCTCATCTCATCCCTTTTTGGATCATAAATATAAAAATGTGCTGAGTTACCATTTGTGCTGAGTCCAAAATATACTTTACCATCACTTGCAGCGGAGATAGCAGTCCACATTCCGTCTTCCCTGTGACCACCGGGAAATACCCGGGACTCAGCAGTCACATATTTATCCTGAGCAAGAAGAAGCACAGGACTGAATGACATTCCAATTAAAAGTAAAAAAAGTCGAAGCTGATATTTTCTATTAGCCATAATTAACCTCTTATAATAATACTGTTCATTTTTTTATATCAACTTCTTTAGAGACCAAATTCAGCTGATGTGGGGAATGACAAGCGACACATGTTATAAAATCATTTTGTGTCTCATTTATCAAATTTTGTGTATTACAGATCTCAGGGGGGACAGTGTGGCATGACAAACAGGTTTTTTCGATCTCATTTTTTTTCCGGACGATATGTGCCCCGTGACAGATCGTACAATCAGGAAATTCATCATTTCCTGCTGACGCCTGATCTCTCAAATATCCAGAATGAGATCCCTTTAAATACAAGGTGCTTTCCTCCTGATGACAATTATCACATAACTGATGTACATTCAACGAATTCCACACTGAATCAGGCTTTATAGAATTATCTTCTTCATCGATATGTTCGTTGCTTGCTCCATGGCAGGCAACACATTGAATTTCTGCTTCCCAGTGAATTGCAGCATCGAACTTCATTGTTACCAGCACATTCATATGACAATAAAAACAAGGATTATTATAATCCTGAGCAAACGATATAGGAAGATATGCTAGTAGCAATAAAATAAATAGAGTATTAATAAGCGAATTGTTCATGAGCTGTTTTTAAAAAAATCACCTCACTCGTTATACATGTTTCCAGTTTTTTAACCATTGATATTTTTCCGGTAATACACTTTTAAAATATGCAGCATAGTTGTTCAGCATCTTTTTATCCAGTCCTCCAATCTCTTCCCTTCTTCCCATCTGAACATTTTCACGGACCTCATCAACCGTTTCCATTCCGGGTATTACCATAGAAACATTGTCATTAGACAGAATATAACGCAGACTTGCCTGGGCCAGTGTCAGGTTTGTACCTTGTGTAAGATCCTCAGGCTTGCGATCCTCTTTTTCATTGTCAACCCTCTCCATAATAGACCGCGTACCGCTTCCCATTGTCATCATTTCAATCAATTTTGGATCAAAGATTGTACCTTTATTAAACGGCTTGATAACAATTACTCCAATCTGTTTCTTCTTTGCAACTGGGAATAATTCTTCTGCCCCCTTTGGTGCAAAATAATTGAATGGTGTATAAATTATATCGATTTCATCATATTTATTGATCCACTCCAAAAACAGTTCAGGGTCATGCTGACCAATAGCGAAATACTTTACTTTACCCTGTTTTTTCATTTGTTTGAATGCTTTAATTGCTGCTTCAAGTCTTTCAGGCGGAGTTCGTTTGATCACAGGAGTAAATCTCAGAACTTCTACAGAGGGTAACTGCAAGTTATTTAATTGTTCATCAATCTTATTCATCATGAAATCATAGGTTTCAGCACCGGTTATCTTGCGATCATTTATATCTGTTGAAATGAATATTTTCTCTCTGACTTCCGGCATAGATTTTAAAGCCAAACCGAGAGATTTTCGTTCGTATTCTGTGTTCGAGTCAAAGTAATTAATGCCTTGCTTTATGCATTCTTGAAAGACCGCTTTTCTTTGCCACTGTTCTTTCGATTTTTTCTCCTTGTGAAGAGGTCCATCGTAATGCCCTCCGAGACCGATTGCCGATACCATCAATCCTGTCCGGCCCAGTGGTCGGTAATCCATTCCCTTCGGCTCTTTGGTCTGTTCTTCAGAATTTTTCTTTTCACCGGTACCAGCGCAAGACAGTTGACCGCCAATCATTCCGGCGCCAGTAATCCCAATTGTCATATTTTTTAGAAAACCACGTCTATTGACGGTTTTCTTTTTCTCTTTACCGGAACAATTTGCCATCATTGTCTCCTGACTCTATTCATTTGTTAAAATTTTTAATATTAGTGGGTTTTTTAATATTTTTTCCATTTTCTCCATCTGAATTTCCGGATAGGTATCTTCATCCAATTCAAAAAGTATATATGCATTCTTCTCCGTATATTTGCTCCCAGCATCAATCATTGTTGATTCACCATCAATAATTATTCGATTCCAGTATTTGCCACCATGCGCTCCGTCACTGATTTTCGTATAATCACCCGTAGAAGGTGAGGGATTTCCCCACATATTAGTATTATCATATTGCAGACGTATTGTGCCCAACGCTACGGCATCTGTATGGGTATAAAAACAGAGCCAAGGAGCATCGGGCTCAAGTGGCTGAGTAGACAATATTCCATAACGATTTTCAAAAGCTGTGGTTAAGAATTCTCCATTAGAGCGTTTAAATGCCAGATGTGTGAATAAACTATCAGTCGTTATCTCATCATTCCGCAGCCGATTCAATTGAAGGTCTTTTTCAAATTCAAGACAAGAGTAAAAAGTGAAATATGGTTGCGAAGCAAAAAATCTGTACACAGCAGTTACTCTTATTTCTGGAAAATAGCTCAAATGACCCTGGCGTATTATTTCACATAAAACCGGACCAGAATTAATTTTATAAAATTGTGGAGTATCCCACTGGGCAATAGCTTGATTTGTGTCAATATCTGTACGAATGAAATTAGGTGCCCAGTGTATCCTGCGGTCAAACCTTTTTAGTATCAGGTTTTTTTTGTTAAGTGTAAGTTGCCGAATCTGTCCGCTTTTAGGATATTTTCTGGGTCCCTCAGATCGTGTCAAGTCGGCTGTAATGTATTTGTTTGATATTAACAGTTCTAATTCGGATCCAGTCACCGTAAGATCTGTCTTATAGTCAGGAAATTGTGCAGTTTGATTATTATAAATTAGTCTGTAAAAAGATTTACTATGACTTTTAATGCTGACCTGAAACGCTATTGTACAACTAATCAATCCATCCTTTTTATGGTAATTTATATTATAAATCTGACAGGCAATCTCCTCAAATTTATTATCTTTAAGAATTTTCAGAACCCGAATCTCAGTTTCAGGATCTCGCATCGTCGAATCAGCGAAACTCAGATTTACTTCCACAGGTTCATTGATTCTGTTTAGTCCAGCTGTTTCAGAGATAATGATCGTTTTATAGGATTTCCAATTATCCCAGCTATACTCTGCCTGTGCCTGACAGGAAGTATTACATAACAAAAAAAGAGTAACAGAAAATGCTAATTTGAATGATAGGGATCTCATTGAATTAAAGAGTATTCTCTCAGTTCATTTTCGCAGGCAGGGCCAGATGAAACATAAAGTTTTCTATCCACACAATTAACCATAAATGTGCGCTGGGTATACATTTTCAGTTCACCGTGTTGACAGATACCTCCTGGAACACGATGAGAGCAGATCAGCTCTTTCATCGTATTTAAAGTCGTTATAAAACCGGTTGCAGATGTCACTCTTTCCAGGTAAGCGAATCTTTCATCACTGTTTTTATCTCCTATTTCTCCCCGGCTCAATTCGTGTTTGCGGAGAGCTGGAGTAGCGGTGTGGTTTGTGCAAAAAACCGGTTCACCTGATGAACGCCGAACATACATTTCATGGGGGGAGCATTCAATGATCGCAGCATCACCATTTTTGTCCACAAGGGCTATATGAATCCCATGACGCATCACCGGATGTTTTGCACAAAAGTGAATGGCCTGCTGTACGGTGGCACATTTTTGCAGGATTAATCTGGGCAGAAAATTTCTGATCACACCGAGGGGATTAACACTGGGAAAATGAAGTGATGCCTCCCCGACACCAAGACCATGTTCATTGATCCCGTGTATCGTTGATATACCCCCAAGTCTGCAGAAACAAAGAAGGTTATAACCATTATCCGGTTTAATCAGACGCACTACTCCATCTGCCACCCCCGGACCGGAGCCATCAAGAGTTCGTCCCATGATCGGCCCGACATCAGATTTAGGAAAAATGATATTTGTACACCCGTCATCACCGGGAAAATCATCGAATCCCAGACCTGTTGGACAGCCGAAAGATGGTTTTTGCCCGTCTTTTCTTTCTACAAACGCCCCGTAAGCCGGAGCCAGATTGGCCATCAGAACTGCCTCAAACTCCAGGCCGGCACCGATTGCCATACCACGCATTTCTTCGAGCAAATAGGGAAAATCAATTTCCAGCTGTTTTTTCAAATAAGAGGTAGCCTGTTTCAGATCCTCAGAATGGAAATTTTTTTGCAGCCTGTTACTTATATTTTTGATATGTTCTTTATACACACCATTGATAATTTTCGCATACTGATTACCGATTTCAAAGTAATTCCCTTCTGTCTCTGCATAGTAAATCCCTCGAATATGCTCCTTCTTATCAAAGGATTGAAGAGGTTCTTTTAAACCGCTTAGGCCGTATAATCCCAGGATATTTGCAAGCATAACCTGGTTAAATGCCCTTCTATCCATAACCTATCCTAATATTAATAATACAGAAATAGTTTTCAGGCTGATCCACGGCCTGGAATAGCGGCTATAATGATACATACGCCTCCAACAATTAAACAAAGAACCACTTCCAAGAAATATCCACCTCTCGCTGCTGTCAATAGACTAAAATAAACAGTAAAACAAGCGATGGCCATTATCAATACCGTCATATAAATTCTAAACTTTGTGGATCTTATCATCATTTCCATTCCTGTATATTATTCAGGAATTAAACCTACGACTGAAAACAATTTAATCCATGCACCCATGGATACAATGAAGATAGCGAGTAACATACCAATATTCCACAAATAACCCTGTCTGCCTTTACAAATTGAATTACCCATATAATCTTCTCTGTTTTGCAGCAGAAAAAAACACACATAGGCAATCGGCAGCATAACGAGATTGAATGATGATGTCAATACAGGCAGCCAGATGGGCATACCATAAAATGCACCGAGGAAGCCAATATTTGCTACCATGGTTGAAACTTTAAATGCTCTGCCTTTAAATTCAAAATTGAACATTTCACTGAGTACAAAGCCGCCAATTAACATCTCCAGAACCGCAGTGGTGAGACACATACTAAGAATACCTGTAGAAAACACAATTCTGGAAAGTGTTAAGCCAATTATAGGTTCCAAAATATGTGCAGCATCGATCACATTTCTAACTTCAGCACCGCGTACATATAAAGTATTTGCAGAAGCAATAATAACCAATGTTGTTGCTAAAATGAAGGGTATGAACATGCTTGTCATTAGATCAAAATTTTTAAGACCTAAATGTTCTTTTCCCCAACCTCTGGCCAGCATGCTGTAGGGATAGAGAAAAGTCATATTCACACCAACGGCGGCACCGATCGCCCCGAGAACTATCGTAATGCCCTTCACATCCGTGGGAAGATAAAATCCAAAATATCCCGAGACCAACTCACCCCAGTCGATCCCGGTTTTGATTACGACTCCCAGAAAGGCAAAAATCACAACAAATACAAGATATTTTAAGGTTCTTTCAAAAACAATCATAGATCTTCGTTTTCCCCTGCCATAGGTCCAGCAGATTGATGTCACAACAATTAGAAACAACACTGCTGTTATCCATTTAGGCACTCCAAAACCAAATACATCCAGAATGTCTCGTACCACAGCAGTTCCGAGAGAGTACTGTGGGAATTGCCAGACAATCGACGCCAGGAGCACATTAAATCCCCAGAATATAGCTAAGGATGGATGTAACTTTTTCCAGAAAACATCATATGGTCGTGCTCGTGTTCTAAGAACCTGACTACCAATAGCAGCAAAAATAACAATACCGAGAATTATACTCACCGGTTGTACCCAGAGCAGCTTGTAACCAAAGACAGATCCGGCAAAAATTGACGATGCTGCTGAACCTGCGCCCAGTGTTACGGCACTCTGCATCCACGCCGGGCCGGAGAGTTTCCAGTATCCTTTCCATTTTAATAACAGTGATGGTTCGTTGTTTAAAATTATTAACTGTTTTTTTTCTTTTTCAAGCGCCTCAGCGTCATACTTCTCAACCATCGATAAGCCACGACGCAGATTTTCTATATCTGATTTGTCCTGTATGGAATTCAGAATATCTTTTGCGCTATCCTGCTTATTCATTCAAATTTCTCCAGAGCTTTAAATTCCGGACGCATCCAAAGTCATCAAAAGAACCAATTCCAACACATCCGTTCCGAAAGGTAGTATCAATAGCTTTCATAATTGGAATGTTCATATCATCCAGATATGCCATGATCTTTCCGCTCTCAGACTCATATGACACTTTGAAATGATGATAATCTTGATCGAGTAATTTTGGCTCCGTATTACCAGGTTCTTCTATATTTATTTTTTCCCTGTCCTTACCGTTGACAATAGCAATAATATTATGTTTGTCGTCTGATTTTCCTGAATAATGTATATAATAGAAATGTGAGGAATCTCTGTAGCCGAAAACAACTATCATGTCACGATTTCTGATTTCTGTCTTCTGAAGTGATTTCAATTCTCCTTGAAAAATCATGTCGGAAACCTGCATATCCTTAATTATAGCAAACGCTCTTGGTGAACGGATCTTTCTTGGAAAACCACTTTTTAAAAGGCAAAGAGAAGGGATAGATTCTGTGTTACTAATCTCCCAATTTGAGTGAGGATATAGTATCCAATTAGCCCTGTCAAACTTGTTAAAATCACTTTCATATAAAAGCGATTTTCCAGATTGACAAGGATCCTGGGAAATACCAGCACTGGTCATAACCAATACAGCAAGTAAGCTGATTATGGATGATCTTGAGAAAAAATCCATTGAGATGGAATTAATTTATGCTACCTTTGTCCTAGTTTTGTAAGGGTGGTGGCAGGTTATCTATTTTACGTTCGATATCACGTGGACTAAAATCAGAGCGAAAATCCCATGGCAGCCAGCGGTATACTTCCCTGCCAAGATTATCGAACAAGAGTAAGGTAGGAACCTGCTCAATACGGTGTTTTTCGGCTAGATTTCTTTTTTTAAAAACATCAACCAGAAATATCTGCAGTTCCTGGTTATAATTTTCACTTAAAATCCCAACATCGATTCTTATTTTTTCACTCAATTTATCATCTTCTACATAAAAAATAATTAAGGTTCCACGCCCTTCCGGATACGAAAGCTCTTTGTACATGGTCCCCCGATCATGACGATAGCTATGGCTACATTGAGAAAAAAAACCCATAAAAAGGAAAATACTGAACCATGTGAGGATTTTTAACACCATTTTTGGTATTCTACATCATCCTAGGCAGTTGAGTAAACTGATTCAGGGTCTTCTCCGGATATTGATTGTTTTATGGTGAAATTTCATAAAGTGGATCGACATCAACAGCGCCCCAAATGTCATTTGCGATCACTTCAGGGACTGTTGAATGATCCCAAAGATTATTTTCTGCTTTTACTTCAAATACTGTTTTGTTTACAAGCTCTTTGGTTCCTGCTCCTTTTAATATATTCTCACCTGTGCTCGATATTGACTCCTCATCAATACTTACATTCCCGCCTCCCAGATCAGCAAGGACAGAATCCTCCAGTAAAACGCCAATGTGTCCGGATTCCAGAATTCTATTTTTTTCTATGCTGATCCTTGCCTTATCGTACACATAAATACCATATTGAGTATCTTCAAAAATATTTTCCCTTACAACAGCCTGCACAAAACCGTATACCCTCAGACCATATTTTGCATCATTAACCTGATTGTTTTCAAAAAAAAGCACCATCCCATCTGCCCCCCCAGAAAATCTGGGACCTGTTGAACTCCCTCTGAACGAGCAATTTCTGACCGTATATTCTCCCTTCCTACCCCCTGCCCGAACCGGCTGGGCACAATTAACGAACTCACATTCTTCCACTACCACCGATCCACCATTGTTTATCATCACGGCTTTATCTTCAGAGCCTTCAAAATAACAGTTTCGGATTACAGTTCCAAATGCCTCATATCCTCTGCCGTTATTAGTAACTGCATCCTCACAGATATATGGAAACTTAAGGTTTTCCACAACATTATTATTGCCACTTTGAATATGAATCCCATCAGGGAAACCAAGAAGCGTAAAATTGGTAATTTTATTGTTATCGCCGTGGATTTCGATAAAATGATCCTGGCCTTCTGTCTGGCTGCAATCATCCGGACCTGTGTACCTGAGTACAATCTCCTGTTGACCCCCATCAAGTACCAGATTATTACCATAGAAATAGATGCGGTCAGATACGTCCACAGTATCATGATCACTTTGAAAGGTAATCTTCCCCCCATCCTGATTTGATATCGAATCCAGCGCTGATCGTAATGCAGATTCAGTGCACTCAATTTGAAGAGAGAGAATATCATTAGAAACCGAATTATCTTGATCCGGATTGCATTTTAGCAACATCAGAACCACAACCGACAAAACTGAGGAAAAAAAGCTGAGATGGAGTAGCTTCATATCGATAATTAGTCCTTGAGGTTAAATTTTATTTTATAGAAGTTATAAAACTGGTCTGTAATATGATTTATTATTTATACAGTATCATACGTTTTACTAAAATATAATCGTCAGCCTTTAATTGGTAGTAATAAGTACCACTCGCAGCTTCATTACCAATTTTATTCTTACCATCCCAAGCTACTGCATAACGACCTATGGATTGAAAGCCATCCGCTAATGTTTTTATTTTCTGTCCCAATTGATTAAAAATTGCCAATTCAATTGTAGAATTTTCTGCCAATTCATATGATATGGTTGTCTGTGAATTAAATGGATTGGGATAGTTTTGTTCCAATTGATGAAATCTTGGTAAAGCCGGCGTTTGTCGACTTATACTTGTACTCACGGTACTAATCGTGTCCTCAATCCATCCACATTCACAGGGTCGCCATGTTTGCTGCTCAGCAGAGGTTTTTGCTGCTAACATGATTTTATTTTCCTGTGGCAACATCAATCGGGTCCTGGTCGTGTACCACTGTCCGGGATAGACGTCTCCATGCTGACAGATAGCACCAATTGAATCATGATTAAAGGTGATTTTTTCAGCAGAAGTGAAAGTGAAGGTAAAACCAGGATCTGTGAAGAGGCGCTGAAAATTAGCATAACGATTATCGCTGTTGAGCATATAATCTAAATCACTGGTACAATGTGCTCTTAAAAAGGAATCAGGTGACGTATTTGTGGCAAACACATATCCGGTTGAATCAGCCCAGCGGACGTTGAACAACCCTTCTGGCCCTTTCTCAACTGCCGCTGCCTCTCCTGAAGTATCCACTAAGGCAAAATGCCATCCATCACCACTGACCTGATAATTACGAATAAAGTTAACAGCGCTATCCACATCGGGACAATATCGAAGTACTTCCTTTGAAAGATCAGAAGCTGGTCCATCCGGTAATATGTCTCTGCCTGTATAATGTGCATTGGCCCCGCCAACGGCCAGTCCCATTTCATTCACTCCCGCGCCTTTACAGCGAATAACGCTATACTGGTTTAAAGCAGCTTCCTTTTCTATCACATAAACTTTTGGATTCTGAGGAAAAGAGTGCCCGTCACCTGTATTGACAAGAATGGGTCCTCTGTCACTATGGGTCATCGCAAAAATTGAACAGCCTATATCTCCAATTACAGATGAATATTCATTTTTAACTCCTAGCCCTGCTATATTTTTGAGAGTTCGCGTACCAATCCTTTTAACTGCAACATCTTCGAATGGTATTGCAGCTCCATCAGCGATTCCCTGCCATTCGCTGAGAAAACCCGGTGATTTTTCTCTTATTCTGGTCAATTGAAAATAAAAAGCAAGTTTTAGCACTGCTCCATTAGTACCTTCAAATAATTTAAGAGAAGTTCCATTCCAACCGCTTATTTCATCACAATATGCTATCGCTTTTTGAAATCCTATTTCATAAGGCGATCCCGAAAAGTATAATATTTTAACACGATCATCTTCTGTGATGGGTATATAACTATCTGAGGATAGAATACAAACAAGAAAGAGAACTAAAGTTTTAATGTAGATCAAATTTGATCTGTGAATTCGATGTTTCATACAATCACCCACACTCTATTTATAATCTTTATCATAAGATGCTATGGAATTTTGCTTTTGACAGGATAACAGGATGGAAATATCAAGAAAAATCACTATATCTTTACCTACAATATTACCTTATTTTATGAGCATCATTTTTCTCGATAGCACACTTTTTTCCGCTGTTAAGCGATACAAGTAAATTCCAGATGGTGCCGGATCCCCTTTATAAGTGGTTCCATCCCAATATACAGAATATTTACCAGGCATCTGTACACCTTCAACTAAAGTATTTATTGATTGCCCGAGAGTATTATAAACGCGAAGTTCGATATAGATTTTATTTCCTTTTGGGATATCGTATGAAATAGTGGTTCCCGGGTTGAAGGGATTTGGATAATTTTGATCTAAAGCAAATGTGGATGGCATTGTGCCAGATTGATAATGGACAATCGAAACATCTTCTGGCTTTGGCATAAATTCACTCGGTGAGAGAGCGATATTATGAAGAACTACATTATCAATAGCCCCCTGAAAGTAATTTCTTATACCTGAACCCTTGGGTTCATATCGTTCACCTATATAAGTAGCACCTGACTTTAATGTATCTAAACTATAATCCCATTCATGTTCCAATGAATGATTTACATAATGTTTAACCTTAACCATATTCGTGGAAACGGAATCAAATACCATGGCTACGTGATACCAGGTGTCATACTCATGATATGGTCCAGTGAAAACCAAATCATCTTCTGGATCTAATACATTTCCCTCGATACTCATAAAATTCGAAAGTATCCATTTATTACCTGATGGGAGCATGTCTAACATAAATCGATCTTTTCCGGGTGAATCACGATCGATGCCGATATTAAATATTTTGCCACTTTCATCATCTGGGATACCAGATGGTTTGATATATGCTTGAATAGTTAAAGCATGAGCTCCAATCAAAGGATTTGATGGAATTTCCACACCATCATCAAAACCATCAAATTCAAGGGCGGTTCCATATAAGCCCTCGACCCAGTTTGCTCCACCGACAATCAGCCCATCAGGACCTCCAATAACATAATTTGTTGCGGTTTCTCCCGCTCCTTCATCAAATAGCCAGGCTGAAACTGCATGATCTATATGGGGTGTTTGGGAGAGTGCCAGGTTTGTGAATAATACAATGATTAATATATATACATACCTATGCATCGTACTTCCTCAAAATTTAGATTTCTGCCAATGTATTTTATAATATCTTTGTTTTATAATTAGCATTGTTTCATTCATTAAGACCAATTATCCTTTTCTATTTCATAAAAGTAGATCTGCGTCTTAAGAACATGATAAGTTTAATTTATTGAATATTTCAGGATTAATATGATTTGGATATTTTTTCTAAAGAAAATAGTTGAATAGGTGCAGTGAATTTTAATGTATGGTTTTGAGATTTGCTTTTCTCTGTAGTCATCAAGAAATAAAAATTACTTTGGACAGAGAGAATATGGCAAACTACTTAAGTTATCTGATTAATATTGCTTTTTTAGTTTGGGATAATCCCTGGTCGGTCTCAATCATATAATAATAGATACCGCTACTCACCAGTCTTCCTTTGTCATCTCTTCCATCCCAGTGTACTTTGTGATTTCCAGAAGACTTTCTAGTATTTTCTATTACCCGTATGAGTTGTCCAGTTATGTCAAATACTGCCAGCTTGATATGTTGAGTTTTGTCAAGTGAAAACTCGATTACCGTTTCAGGATTGAATGGATTTGGATAGTTTTGCTTAAGATAAAAAGTTGGAGGTAGAATATTATTATTATTTTCAATGGAAGTCACCAATCCTTCCACCTTTGCCACTCCTCCTTCGTAATAATCCCCATTGAAGCCGATCCACATTATATCATTTTCGCGTTCTATCACAATTTTATTAATCCAATCCCATGGTATATCACTATTTTCGGTTTCCCAGTTCTGCCAGTTTGTTCCATCAAACTTATACAATCCTTTTGAATCGCTGTCACCTCCTTTGTCACCGAGCCATACATTACCTTTAGCGTCATGATCGATAGTCCGAATACGTGCTTCATCCATAAGATAATTGGTCCAGGTTGAATCATGATATCTGGCACAACCAGGATCTTCCTCAAAACCGAGTATTCTGCCATGACCAAACCAGATATCCCCATTTATATTTGTATCACCGCTTCCGGCATTAATCGGATCATCTCCCAGACCATCATCTTGTGTATAATGTGTCCAGGTATTATCGTTTGGATCAAAGGGTGTACCATTATCATCCAAACTAAAGATGCCGGCTGTTTTATGACCCAACCATATGAGTCCATCCAGACCAAAAGTTATGGCATAACAGGTATTCTCTTCGAGTGGTGAATTATCGGTTGTGAAAACATACCAGTGCTCATCGCCATCAAAGATAGACAAAGCGGCTGGACCGGGGTTATCATTTGGATCTCCATGGCCGATCCATAGAATTCCTTGTTTATCTATTTCTATTTCGTAAACAAAATTATACCCAAGAGGGCTATTATCTTCATCATAGACAGTCCAGTTATCTACGCCATCAAATTTTGCCAGGCCACCACCGTGAGTACCGATCCACATATTTCCCTGCGCATCGAATTCAATGTCCCATATTCTGTTATGTGGAAGTCCACTGTTATCCGTTGTATATAGGTTCCAGACTTTACTTTGCGTATCAAATTTTGAGAGTCCGCCTTCATAACCATGATCATCGCTATTTCTACCTCCAAACCAGATAGTTCTTCCATTATCATTTGGATCCGGTGCAATAGCATAAATCATATTAGATCCTAATTTCCCATTTGTAGTTTCATATGTATATTGAGTCCAGGTAACTTGGGCAATGACCCAAGCCGGGACAAAGAAAATAAACCCTAAAAGGACCGAAATGAAGAACACTGGTGCTTTCTTACACATCACATTTATCCTTTCAGATGATATAATATATAAAAAAAACAATGAACAATATTTCGCATAGAGCATAGCGCACAGAGTTTAGTGTTTAATATACAGTATCAAACATCGAATATCCAAGATCCAGTAACGAGAGACGAGCAACGAGTATCCAAAAGTAAAGTAATTAAATTGACATCATTCCCTGATATACAAGCTACTTAGGTTGATAATAAAATGGTGACACAGAAACTACCTGTGTCACCATTTCTCTTAGCTCTGCTTACTTCAAAAAGATCATTCGTTTAACATCGATGAATTCACCGGCTTTCATTCTGTAGATGTATAATCCGCTGCTTACACTGTGTCCGGAACTATTCGTGCCATCCCAAACCACCGCTTTATAACCCGCTTTTTGATCTTCATCAACCAAAGTCGTCATCATTTGACCAAGCAAGTTATACACATTAATCGAGACATGTGTCGCCTGGGGTAATTGATATCTGATTGTCGTTGACGGATTGAATGGATTAGGAAAATTCTGATTTAGTGCAAAAACTTTTGGAATTCCTAGTTGATCCAAATCGATGTTTGATACCACAGCTTCTAAGTCGAAAGAATAGGCTGTGTCTCCAGTAACTGTTGCCGTAAGGGTATCGGTGTACAGATCTTCACCAAGAGTTATGGATGAATAGAATGTGAAAGGATTCTGATCAGGAATATATCCGCTCGCAGTATAACCTTCCGGGTATAATCCAAGGCTCAACAAACCGTCGCTATCCGTCTTGCCGGCACCAACCTGCTCGCCAGAAGCATTTAACACTTGTATGCTTACATTCGGTACAGAAACAACCTGGAATATTGTAACTTTCAGATCCACTAGATATCTACCTAAAAATACTGCGCTTCCTTCTTCAACGGCGACACTTACTGAGTCAAATTCTGTATCGAGTAGAAATAAGGTGGCATTATTTTTAGCTATGACATCCATGCTGTCAGATCCGCTGATTTTAGAGTCAGTAAACAGGATTTCAGTTCCACCTTGAACCAGAACACCGATATCATTGTCCACGATTGTAGCATTGTCTACAAATTCATGATCAGAATTAACAAATACAAAACCGTTCACACAATTCTTCACCGAATCATTTTGCATGACATTACCAAAAGCGTCTCCATTGGTATAAATACCTCGATTGGCATCAGAAATAACATTTCCATCAGTAGTATTCTCATGGGAATTGTTGAACCTAAGACCCGCCTCGGTTCCACCTTGTATTTTGTTATTCGTAATGATATTCCCTTCTGAATAATTCTTGTCGATTTGAATGCCATATTTTCCATAACCGGCATAATTTGTAATCTGGTTGTTATCAATCGTATTCCAGCTACCACGGACACTGATCCCCTTATCTTTTGCACGGGAGATAACATTGTTTAGAATTTTATTTCTTACATTCCGACCAGTAGACATTAGTTCAATTGCCTTCTGACAGCTATCAAACGTACAACCTTCTATAAGTCCGTCTGCTACCTGGCGGAAAGCGAC
>JAGLYF010000060.1 GCA_023132435.1 Calditrichia bacterium
TGTTTGATGTTAGAAATTGGATATTGGATATTGGAGGTTGGATCCCAGATGGGCGATGTGAGATGTTAGAAGTTGAATCCTGCATCCCATATCAAACAACCCCCTATCCCCCTTTCTTAAGGGGGAATTAGATCTTCGCCATTCAGCATCGAGTATCCAGTATACAGCATCAAGATCAGCCCCTACGGTTTTACTAAAAATATTTCCTTTTGTCTGGCGGATAAAAATTCACAGCCATCGTCTGTTATGACCACGATTTCTTCAGCGGTAGCGATACCATAATCTTTGATTGTCAGACGTGGTTCGATAGTAAATAACTGGCTTTTTTCTACCGGTATGTCGGGTAGTGTCCCATAGCGTTCCCATTTTGGTCCGAGAAGTCCACCACCATCGTGCGCTTCGCGACCAATTTGGTGGCCGAGAGCATGTGGATATTCCTCATATCCCTGTGAAACGATATATTCTCTGGCAATGGTGTCGATCTCATAACCGGTTTTGCCTGGTTTTAATGCATCCGCTGCCATGGAAATACTGTCAAAAATAACCTGAAAACCCTTTTTTACTTCTTCAGGAGCATTTTCTTCACCATCTCTCAGGATATACCAGGACCTTTGCAAATCAGAACAGTATCCATCAATTTTAACTCCAAAGTCAATATTCAGAACATGTCCCGGTTGCACTTTACGATCAGTCGGTCCGGCATGGGCTCCGGAAGTATCCGGACCGGTAAAAACGGCAGGGCAATGATCGGGGTCCCAGGCGAGTCCAATTCCCTTCTTCTCCACCAGATCGAGGAGAAAGCGGGCTACATCCTGTTCACTTTTGCCAGTTGTTATAAATCCGCCTACCTGATCAAACATCTCCAGGGTTACTTCAATCGATTTTTTAATCCTGTCGATTTCAGTGTTTGATTTTCGTCCGCGAAGTTTGTTCAATATTATTTCGGAAGATATTAATCTTTCGGGAAATGGTGTATTCTTAAAATATTCCATCAATTGGAGATAGAGGCCATGACTTAAACCATCAGCCGTGGCCGTATTGATTGAATAATTGATAGCAATCTTGTTGGGATTAATTTCCCGGAGAGTATTCATCAGGTCGTCTTCAACTGATTCTAAATAACCGATTATTTTCGGGTAGTATCCATGACTTTCCTGGTTCGCTTTATCGAGACTACCGACAATCGCTATCGTCTCCCCGCGAACTGTTATTATAAAGGCTGATTGCCATGTTACACCTGTTCCAACAATCAGGTCCATAGCCGGATCCGGGATAGTGCTTGTCTCACGTACGTAGGTTAGCCAACAATCGATGTTTTCTTCTTTTAAAATTTCAACTGCCTGATTAATTTTTTCCCTGATCATAAAAATGCTCCTATAGTTTTCATCGAATATAATTGGGGTAGCAATAAAAATCAACGGATTAAGAAACCTTCCGGAACGACTTGATTTTATTTTTTTTTATCTTTAGTATTTTAAAAAAGGGAAATAATAAACATGTTATCAGGTAAAGAAAAAAGGCTGATGCGTGCTCAGGCCAATCAGATAATGGCCAGTGTGAGGATTGGCCGAGAAGGTATGTCATCCAATGTTGAACATTTTATCGATGAGGCTTTTAACAATAAAAGTCTGGTAAAGGTAAAGGTGCTTGACACCTGTAATGATGACAGAAGACAGATTGCCGCGCAACTTAATAAATTAAAAGACACAGATGTTGTTCAGCTATTAGGCCGGACCATTCTGTTGTACAGACCTTTAAAGGAGGATGAATCTGATTAACCGGTTATCAGGAGATCCTGCTAAAATTATGATAAAACCTTACATAATCTTTAGTGATCTCGATGGTACTTTATTAGATTATCATACCTATTCATTTGAATCCGCTCTTCCTGCACTTAACCAGATTCAGAAGGAAAATATCCCCCTGATTCTGGTCTCAAGCAAAACAAGGAGAGAATTGTCTTTTTACCAGGCAAAACTTTGTCTCACAGAAGTACCCTTTGTTGTTGAAAACGGATCTGCAATTTATACACCAATCGGGTATTTTAAAGGGTTGAGAGAATGTGAAATATCCGGTGAAGATGATCGTTATCCGCTTGGTAAAACTTATTATGAAATAGAGACAATTCTGAAAGAAATATCAGAGAAGCATAACTATAATATTCGGGGATTCCATAATGCGTCCCGTGAAGAAGTGGAAAAAAAGACAGATCTTTCCGGAAATGAGTTGCAAATGGCTTTGACCAGAGAGTTCTCCATCCCGCTTTTTTATGACACTGATGCTGAGCAAATCCTGAATGAAGAGATTGAGAAATATAATCTGCAAATACTTTATGGTGGTCGTTTTATGCATCTTCTCAGCAGAGTTGATAAAGGGGAAGCAATGAGTATTATCATGGAAGGATACAGGGAACGCCAGGGCCGGGATGACCTGCAATCTGTTGCTATCGGAGATAGTCTGAATGATTTTGCCATGCTTGCTGCTGCCGACCATGCGATACTGGTGAAGAAGCATGATGGTTCCTATGAACGGCGTCAGACATTGGAAAATGTCACTTATAGCCCGGGAATTGGTCCGGAAGGGTGGAATCGATCCCTGATAAATATATTACAAATTGGAGGTAGTGATGAGTGACTTTTTACAGGATAATCACATCACCACGTTTCATTCTTTGGGAAATATGATGAATTTGGAAAAACTGGAGGCGGACCTGAGAAATTTTACCCCGGGACGTCCGGTAGCTCTTTTAATTCCGTCTCTGTTCTCTGAGGTGGAAGGACATGCTCTACCGAATATTATTGAAGAACTAAAAGGAGCAGATTATGTCAAGCGGATTATTGTATCACTTGATAAAGCGAACAGAGATGAGTTCAATTATGCAAAGGAGTTTTTTGGAAAGTTACCTCAGGATATAAAAATTTTATGGAATGACGGTCCACGGATAAAGTCAATCATGCGATTGCTTGAAAAACATGAAATCCCAACCGGACCTCAGGGTAAAGGAAGAGGAGCCTGGATGGCGTTTGGATTCGTATTATCAAAGCGGGACACCTTTGCCATTGCACTTCATGATGCGGATATTGTCACATATAATCGACAAATGTTAGCCCGACTCCTATTTCCTGTGGTCCATCCCGGTTGTGATTTTGAATTTAGTAAAGGGTATTACAGTCGTATTTCAGAAAAAATGCATGGCCGGGTGACCCGCCTGCTTGTATTTCCTCTGATCCAGGCACTTGCCCTATTAATCGCCCGTAACGACTATATCCGCTACTTACGTGCTTTTCGTTACCCGCTTGCCGGAGAATTTGCTATCGTTAATAATCTGGTTCGGCGGTGTAGGCTTCCATATAACTGGGGATTGGAAATCGGTGTGCTTTCAGAAGTTTACCGGAATAGTTCGAAAAAAAGAATATGCCAGGTCGATCTGGCTGATTTATTCGATCATAAACATTCGAATCTGGTCGCCGGTGATATGAAGGGTGGTCTGGGAAAAATGGCTGTAGATATTATTTTAATGCTACTTTCTACACTGGCAAGCATGGGGCACATTCTAAGCAGAGAATTTTTTAACACCCTGAGTTCTACCTATTTAAGAACATCACAAGAATTTATTACAAAGTATTATCATGATTCCTTAATAAACGGGCTTGTATTTGACCGACACGCAGAAGGTGTGGCAGTGGAGACCTTTCGAGAGTGTTTAACACATGCCTGTGAACAATTTTTGGATAATCCGTTTGAGGTGCAATCAATTCCTACCTGGAATAGGGTGGTTGCTGCGATACCAGGTATTTTTGAAAAAATTGAGGCAGCGGTCGAAGAGGACAATAAATCATGAATCAGGAACTAAAAAAAGCTGCTGATCAGATAATTAAAGCAGCATTAAACGCTGTTGATCCATATCAGTTGATTAGAGAACAAGTCATACGTAAAGGGGATACTCTTGTTGTTTCTGAGAAGGAACATATTGAATTATCTCAATTTGATCGGATATTTTTGTGTGGAGCCGGGAAGGGGGCAGCACCGATAACCAGAGCGATGGAAGAATTACTAAGCGATCGCCTGGATGGCGGGGACATTATCGTCAAATATGATCATTTGGCCGAATTACAAAAGATAAATCTGCATGAAGCGGCCCATCCGGTTCCTGATGAGAATGGTTTAAGATCGACAGAAATCCTCCTGACTAATCTTGATAACCTGACCGAACGAGATTGTGTCTTTGTTTTATTAACCGGAGGTGGTTCGGCATTATTAGAAAGTTTGCCCGATGAAATAAAATTAGATGATTTGCAGAAATTGAGTTCCGTCTTATTACAGTGCAGTGCAACGATTCATGAAATAAATTGTATTCGTAAACATATCTCTCTGATTAAAGGCGGTCAACTTGCCAAAAAAATATATCCGGCACGTTGTGTCACACTTGCTCTTTCTGATGTAATCGGTGATGATCTTTCAGTAATTGCTTCCGGACCGACCAGCCCGGATCCAACCACTTTCGATGATGCTCTGGCTATCCTTGAAAAATATAACGTGACCGATAAAATTCCGACAGTCATTTTAAATCATCTAAAAAGAGGTTCCGAAGGTAAAATACCGGATACCCCAAAGAGAGAAGATCAGGTGTTTAAAAAGGTGACGAATATTGTCATTGGAAATAACAGGCTGGCACTCAACAAAGCAAAGGAAACGGCGGAGTCATTAGGATTCAAGACTATTATTTTAACATCGATGCTGGAAGGGGAGGCCAGAGAAATAGCCAGGGTTGTTGCCTCGATAATCAGTGAAGTTCAAGTAACCGGTACGCCAATAAAAAAACCAGCCTGTATACTTCTGGGCGGAGAACCAACTGTCAAAATACAAGGTACCGGAAAAGGGGGGAGAAATCAGGAACTGGCTCTGGCGGTAGCTTTGAGTAATATTAATGAGCCCTATGTTTGTGTGAGTGTCGGATCGGATGGAACAGATGGGCCTACCGATGCGGCAGGTGCTATTGTGGATCACACAACACTTAGCCGGGCAGAGAGTGCGGGTCTCAATGCACAGGAGTATTTAAAGAATAATGACTCCTATAACTTTTTTGCTCCACTCGGCGATCTGATTATCACGGGACCAACAGGGACAAATGTTATGGATGTGATCTTTGCGTTGGTACCCTGAGGCTTGATGCTGGCCAAATCGTGGATGATTTGGCCCCGATAAGTCGACTGGAAGGAGACATTTTTTATCGGGGATGCTGGATACTGGATGAGGGATAGGTGATCCGGATATGTATTGTGATCGAAGGATATATAAAACATAGGGGCACGGTGCACCGTGCCCTTACCATAATATGATTAGTAGTTGTTTCGGCTTGTGAGGGATTTCTATATGATAAAAGATCCAATATTCAACATGGAATATCCAAATGAAACTAATTTTTAATTATAAAAATTGTATCTTATCTCTAAATAAAACATCTGAAAGGATATAGGGGATTATTGAAAGAAACTGATGTCGTTAGGAAAGCAAAAAAAGGTGACAAGGAAGCATTTGCTGAACTGGTAACAAATTACAGTGAGCGCATTTATAATCTGGCGCTACGAATTCTGCGTAACCGTGAAGATGCTGAAGATATTTTGCAGGAAACGTTTCTGAATGTTTTACAAAAACTGGACACCTTTGATGGCCGTTCAAATTTTTTTACCTGGATTTACCGGATTGCCACCAATGCCAGCCTAATGAAACTGCGTAAAAAGAGACTGGGTTTTACAGAATTACCGGAAAATCCTGATCTGGGTCCCCGTCATGAAGAGCGGATTATTGTCGATTGGTCACAGGATCCCTCGTTTAATATTCAAAATGAAGAAATAAAAAAAATAATCGATACGGCGATTAATCAATTATCAGAAATATACAGGACAGTATTTATTCTTCGAGATATTGAGCAATTATCAATAAAAGAGACGAGTAAAATATTGAACATCTCAGAAGAAAATGTAAAAATAAGACTAAGACGAGCAAGAATGTTTTTGAGGGACAAAATATCCGAATATTATGAGGGGAGTGTAGTATAGGTATGAAATCACCAACTCATCAGGAAGTTTATAAAAAAATATGTGATTTTATGGGGGAAGATCTTAACGCCCCGGCCTGCAAAGAAGTTGCTGAACACCTGGAAAGCTGCCCAAATTGTAAAGTCTATCTTGATACCGTAAAAAAAACAGTTATAATCTGCCAGGAAATTGAAAAAGAAGAGAAAATGCCTCAGGAAGTTAAAAATCGTCTGTTCAAGGTGCTGAATCTAGCGGTGGATTTTTAGATTTTTTTGTGATTAGAATTACAAAAACCGATTATTGCAGGGAACGAATAGATATAAATGAAGCAAATTAGATAGATTTTACGGATAAAATTCTCCAGGTGTACAGAGGATGAGATACTGGATACTGGATACTGGATACTGGATGCTGGATACTGGATACTGGATATGAGATGTACGATGTGGGATGCTAAAAGGTTTAAATAAAAAAATTAATAAAACATAAAGGTGGAAATATGACAGGAAAAACTAGAATTGGTGTTATTGTAGCAATCGTAATGTTCGGTATACTTGGTTATGGTTATTTGTCAGATACAAATGGTGCTTCATTGACAGAAAATCAGTCGAAACAGGAGAAGAGTGACAGCGCTAAAGAGGATCAGGAAAAATATGAGGCGCCCGATTTTACTCTACAGACTATTAAAGGCGAAGAGGTAAGTCTCAGCGACTATAGAGGAAAAATTGTATTTATCAATTTCTGGGCAACCTGGTGTGGTCCATGCAGACATGAAGTTCCGGCCTTTGTCGAACTTCAGGACGAATACGGGACTGACAATTTGGTTATCCTCGGTATCAGTGTTGATCAGGGGAACCGCTCTGTGGTCACAGAATTTGCCAAGGAATATAATATTAATTACAAGATTTTATATGCAAATAGAGAAGTAGTGGGTAAATATGGTGGTATACAAAGTATCCCTACAACGTTTATTGTTGACCGTGATGGGTATTTAAGAGATAGACGCGTCGGATTTCCCGGAAAAGATTATTTTGTACAGGCAATTAATTTTTTGATGTAATCTAACATTTATTTAAAATAAGGGTGGTAATTCTAGAAATTATCACCCTTTTTTTATGTTCTTGCTTAAGTTCTATCGGAATAAAGTAAGATAAACAGGTGTTTTTTCGTAGATAAACATATCCTAGGTAAGAAACCGGCATGCATTGTCTTTACCATATTGTACCTGATTTATTAAACACGAAGATCACGAAGAACACGAAGGTATAATAATAACAACTATTTAGAGTGAATTAATTTGGGTATTAATGCTCAAATTTTAATATCATATTTTTTATTTAAATTCAATAAAAATATCTTCGTGGCCTTCGTAGTTTAAGAATAGATTAGGTGTATTAAACTTTCTAATATTTTAATAAGAAACTCCAGGATGTTTCTATAAGGATCATAGATGCATATCAGCAAGCTCATTGAAAAATTGTCAATTCAGGTGGATTCGTTTCAGGAAGGATTTAAGATCCTCTCTAAATCAAGGACACTTCCGGATCTGGCGAAGAGTTTTTGTCATATACTCAGAGGATCTCTGATGGTATCCTATGTTAATCTTTATTTTAAATCAGCAGAAACGAGTACATTCTCGAGCATTTATGAACAAAACAAAAAAATGCATCCGTATCTGGAATCCTATGGTCAGGAGAAATCTTATACTATTCATGAAATGGATAACAGCAAGGCATTAGTAGCCGTACTTCCGCGTCATGATAATTCTATGTTTGCTATAGTCTGTGGTCCAAAATTAGATCAGGCCAAGATCGGGGACTATGAAAAAATATCGCTTCAGTTGTTCGCTCAGCTCCTGGACAATGCTTACCAGTCCTTTGTAATGAGAAAGGCAGAGAAGGATCTGATATTTACCCTGAACAATCGAATTCTTCAAATGAATAATCTCATTGATACGGGAATCGAACTTTCTAAATGTGACGATGAGTCTTTGTTGCTTTCAGTAGCGCTTGAACGAGCTGTTGGGATGACAAACGCTTCCGGTGGACAAATCGTGGTTAAAAAGGGAAATAAAATTATTCAGCGAATAAGTTTTCCGGCAAGGTTTTCAACTAAAGGCAAAGCAGCACAGAGATCAAAAGATTCAACAATTGAGGCTACCTTTAAATTTCAGTGTATTAAATTTCAGGTTACGCTTTATGATAAGGAAAGCCGGCAGGGTTTTGTCCCTTTTGATGAGACGGATCGTTTACTTTTGGATGCATTGACACGTCAGGCACATGCGGCGATCGAAAATGATTATCTGCAAAAACAATCCCTGGAAATGGAAACGGTAAAAAAAGAGCTGGCGATTGCCGCGACCATTCAACAAAGAATCCTACCAGAAAGCCTTCCGGAAATTCCAGGTTATGACCTGGCCGGGAAGAATATCCCTACTATTGAGGTTTGCGGTGACTACTTCGATGTCGTACAGGTTGATGATCATAAATATGCTCTGATCATGGCTGATGTTTCCGGAAAGGGAGTTCCTGCAGCCCTGTTAGTTAGCTCACTTCAGGCTTCTCTACGTGTCTATCTGGAAAATAATCCAGGTTTAACCGAACTCACTGTCCGATTGAATAAACTAATCTATCAATCAACAACAGCGGAAAAATATCTAACAATGAGTATTTGTTATCTTAATACGAAAACAGGTGATATAGAAGCTGTTAATGCAGGACATAATCCTCCTCTGATTGCACGAAATGATCAGACTATAACAAAAATTGCCGCCGGGGGGATTCCTATTGGTATGGGAGATTTTGGATTACCTTATGAGAAACAGGATTTAAAGATTGAGCGAGGTGAAAGTCTCCTGATGTTCACAGATGGAATAACTGAAGCAATGGATATTGACGAGGAAATGTATGATGATGATCGTCTTGAAACATTTCTGTTGAAAAATCGCTCAAAGCAGGCGAATGAATTTATTGGGGAGTTGATTAAGGATGTCGGGAAGTTCGTCGGTAAAGCACCTCAGAGTGATGATATTACTGCGCTTTATTTAAGGAGGATTTAAACGCTTAACCGCAAAGACGCTATAACCCACCCCTTAATCCCCTCCCTTATGCATAAGGGAGGGGAGATCCCCGAATACTCGGGGGATGGGGAGGGTTAAAACTTTGTGCCTACTTGGTGATCTTTGTGGTTAATTCTTTTCTTTATTATTTAGTTTTTTGAATATAGCCCAATATTTGTTATTTTTTATTTAAATATGACGGAGAGCGAGTTTCCGTATGGAAAAAAATATCCCCGCAGAAATCGAGCTGATCATCCCTATCCTACCAAGTATGGAACTAGCTGCTTCAAAAACCGCGCAAGCGGTGGCCGATTACCTGGATCTTGATGAAGAGAAAACTGCAGAAGTGACTATGGCTTTAATTGAGGCCTGTATAAATGCTTTCGAACATGGCAAAGGAAAGGATAAGAATGTATATATCCGTTTTATCCTTCAGGAGGATGCATTGGTCATTGAGATTAAGGATAAAGGAAAGGGATTTGATTCAACAAAAGTTGAAATGCCGGACATAGAAAAAAAATTGCACAGTCAGAGAAAACGTGGTTGGGGATTACAGTTGATGCGCGAATTGATGGATGATATCGTAATTGATTCCGGTGCAGATGGAACAACCATTACAATGACAAAAAAGCGGTAAGAAACGAAGGAAAGATTATGAGTGAAGATAAATTTAGTTTATCGGTCGAAGAAAAAAATGATATTGTCATAATAAAAACAAATGGATATATTAATAATATGGCAGGTGAGCAAATTGCCGAAACCTGTTCTAAAAAAATAGATGCTGGCATTAAGAAATTTCTTCTCGATTTGGAGAAATCGAGTATTGTTAACAGTATTGGTGTGTCAATTATTATTGAAATTATCGAAAAATTGCTGGAAGTTAACGGTCATATCGGTTATTATAATCTGGCTCCGATTGTAGCAAAAACCTTTAAAATTATGGGTTTAGTTCAATACTCAACAATTTATGAATCGGAAGAGGATGCATTATCTGATATGAAATCAAAGTAAATGCTCGTCTCTCGTTATTTGTTTCTCATTATCCATGAGCTATAACGACCAGAAAATCACGAGCAACGAGGAACGAGAAGCGAGCATCGAATATTAAAATGGAGTAATTTTAAAGATGGAAACCGATGATAATCTGAAACAATTTCACCGGACAAATGTCATAATCTGGGTATCGATTCTTTCATTTGTGATCATTCTGACCGCACTGGCTTATATTTTGGACAGTACAAATACGATGCTGCCTGTGCAAGAAGCAGCACAAATCAATCAGGTGATGTTTCTACTGGCCGTCATCATTGCCTTTGGTATCCTGTTTTTTAAACGTTCACTCTTTAATCCTAAAAAAATTATTGAGAGCCCCTTTGAAAAATCCCTTCCGGAAAAGATAGATCTTGTCCTTTCAAAACTTAGAAAAAACTATATTATTGTCTGGGCAATGGGCGAGACTATCGGAATCTTTGGTTTTATTAATTATATCTTCACAGTTGATATTCAATATCTACTTGTTTTTGCAGTGGTTAGTATCTATTCCATTCTTATTAGTATGCCCCGGATTGCTGTCGCGGAGAGGTGTATAGAATTAGTCAAAGAAAATCATTAGAATAAGTAATGGAAGAAATTTTTCAATCGAAGAATGATTCGATCTATCTCCCGGGGGCAGACCTGTTTCTTGATGCAAGAAAAAAACAACCCTTCGGATATATTTCCCATGCCCATGGGGATCATATAGCCCGCCATACAAGGATACTCTGTACACCGGAAACCGCTAGAATTTTATCCCTCCGGCTTAAAAAACCAGATATTTTGACGTTACCATTTTTTAGAAAGAACAAAATAAACGGAACATCGGTAACACTTCTGCCAGCCGGTCATATTCTCGGATCTGCCCAGATATATTATGAAACCGAGGAGGGCTCATTATTATACACGGGTGATATTCGCGCCAAAGCATCCCGTACAGCCGAATCACTCACATATCACTCCTGTGATGTACTGGTGATGGAAACAACTTTTGGGAGTCCCAGATTTCGATTTCCACCGAGAAAAGAAGTTGAAGAAGAATTATTGGCGGTGGTAAGGCAAAAATTATCCAGAGGTACTACTCCGGTCATCTTTGCTTATCCTTTAGGAAAAGCACAGGAGGCTTTACATTTATTATGTCATGCTAATTTACCGGTGGCTGTCGATTATTCAATTCTCCGTTATGTCTATATTTATGAAAAACTGGGGATTAAATTTGGCAGTTACGAAAGATTTAAACATAATGATTATCGTGATAAGGTATTACTACTTCCGATAATGGCCCGAAAAAACAAATATTTGGAACATATCGTTGATAAATATACCATATTTTTATCCGGCTGGGGAATGGATAACAACGCACCGCAACGTTTTGGTGTGGATGCCGTTTTACCCTATAGTGATCATGCAGATTTTGATGAATTGCTGACCTTTGTGGATAGAGTACACCCCAAGCGGGTATATTGCACGCACGGTATTGATGATTTTGTAGCGATCCTGAAAGAAAAAGGGTACTGGAGTAAACCTCTGACAGAATCCGATCAGCACAATTTATTTTATTAGAACTATTTATTAACCACGGAAAAACACGGAAGATCACGGATTTATTTAGAACTCTTAGTTAATCTAGATAGTTCTTCTCTCGCCAAGACGCAAAGGTTTATTATAAATGAATTGTGTAAATATTTTTTAATTCGATTTTATATTAAGTCTCCTTTTTAATAATTAAAAAATAATTATTTCTTTGCGATTTTGCGAGAGATTATAATTGATAAATCAGCTGGGATGCTATGATTAGAATTTTGGTTATAAATTGTAATGTAAATTATATTTAGAATAATCCGTGTGATTCCGTGTTCATCCGTGGTAATCAATTAAAAATGGATTCCTGCTGGAGTTTACGCCTTTGGATTCCCCCGAGTACTCGGGGGAATGACAAAAGGGGCGGGAATGACAATTTGTGAGAAAAGTATAGTAATATTATTGAATATTGTGAATCTACAACAACCTATTATATGGGAATGACAGAGAAATGGTGAAAGTTAAGCAAAAAACTCTTTATATCTGCCAGCAATGCGGATATGAATCTCCGAAATGGCTAGGAAAGTGTCCGGATTGTGAAAACTGGAGTACCTTCCAGGAAGAAATCCGCCAGGAAATTAAAAAAGGTGTCTCTGCGGGCAGGACAGCCGCGAAGGTGAGCCCACTGTTCAGTGGTGAATCTGAAGTATTGCCACGTATATCTACAGGTATTGCAGAACTTGATCGGACACTGGGCGGAGGTGTAATTCCTGGTGTGGTTGTTATGATCGGTGGTGATCCCGGCATCGGTAAATCAACACTGATGTTACAGATGCTGGACAAGATCGATTCAAAGAGTGATCTTTTCTATATCTCCGGTGAGGAGTCTAAAAGTCAGGTTCATCTCAGGGCAAACCGACTGGGTTTATCCGGTCAAAACATACTTTTTAGCGCTGAGACCAGTCTGCATAGCCTGATAGCCCTACTTGAACAAAACAAACCGGCCGCAGTTGTTATTGATTCGATTCAAACCCTCAACAGCGAAGAGATTGATTCAATCCCTGGAAATGTTAGTCAACTACGCACCTGTACCGCCGCCTTGATGCGTTTCGCAAAAGAAGCAGGGGTGCCGGTATTTCTTATCGGTCATGTTACGAAGGATGGTAGTATTGCCGGTCCCCGTGTACTGGAACATATGGTTGATACGGTTCTTTATTTTGAGGGTGATCAGCAATATGATTATCGCATATTACGCAGCACAAAAAACCGCTTTGGCCCGGTGAATGAAATCGGTTTATTCCAGATGACAAAGGAGGGATTGCAGGGAGTCGCTAATCCCTCAGAGATCTTTCTAAGTACCGGTGAGTCTCAATCCTCGGGCAACGCTGTGGTTGCGGTTATGGAAGGCAACCGTACTTTTCTCGTGCAGGTGCAGGCCCTGGTGACAAAAACACAATTTGGAATGCCGCAGAGAACGGCCAGCGGTATTGATCACCGCAGAATGAATCTGCTCCTTGCCGTATTAGAAAAACGGTATCGAAAACCGTTTGGTTTTCATGATGTCTTTATAAAAATAGCCGGAGGGTTGCGGATCGATGAGCCGGCTGCTGATCTGGGTATATGTCTGGCTCTGGTTTCCAGTCTGGAGGATAAATTATTATCGGAAAAGAGTCTTTATATTGGTGAGGTAGGACTGGGTGGGGAGATTCGTGGGGTAAACAGAATCGATGAGAGAATAAATGAAGCGCTAAAACTCGGTTTTGAAAAAATCTATATACCAAAACGGGTAAAAGTCAGTGGTGATTTCAAACCATCTCAGCTGGTGCGGGTGGGCAGTTTGGCAGACTTGGTGAAGTAATTCTTGATGTTTGATTCGTGCTGCGGGATAAGGAATTTTTGCAATATTTATGTCCTTTTTGCTTGATCAAAAAGGACCAAAAAATCAAGGCCCCTTGAAATTTGCCTGATCAGCCTCAGAAATTCCGGAAAAATTCCATTTTTCTACGGAATTTCTTCGATTTCTCCGAGACGGCAAATTTCAAAATGGCCAATTAAAAAAAATAAGAATTTTTCGTTGCGGCTATCGCGCTGCTGCGAAAATATAAAAATTAAATTTTGCATCGTTGTGATGAGATCGTAGATCATTTTCAACTTAAACTTGGGAGCAATAAAAATCCCGAAGGGATGGTCTCAGACTAGCCCGGTACGGAAGTGCCGGGAAGGGGATAACAATTTAAAATTTTAGTCCCATAGGGATGACCTATGATAGATTAACCGTGAGGTATATTTGTTTAATGATGAATCGTATTATCGTTATGATCATACCGGTTGTATTGATAGTTGTCTCTCAGGCCCGGGTTCAGACCCTCGATGAAATTATTGAAAACATCTATCAACAAACAATAATCGATGAAGCGCGGCTGGATAGCCTGGGTGATTACTCCTATATTCAAAAAATCCATTTCACCAAATTAGATGGTGATGGTGAGATCGAAGAACAATCCAGAAGAGAATTTCTGGTTAGTGTTCGTTCACAGGAGATTCGTCACCGTAAATTGATGGTTGCTCTTGATTTTGAAGACGAAGAATGGGTAGATGTTACCGAGAAAGAGAAAAATAAAAAAAGGCGGGCTGAGAGTACAAGCGAGAAATTCAGTTTAACAGAGATCGTATCACCGGAAATGAGGGATAATTATAATTTTAAACTAGTTGGCAATGAGATAATCGACGGGTATGATTCGATACATCTTAAGGTCAAACCGCTGGAAGAAGATGAGGAAAAGTTTGCCGGCGATCTTTGGTTTGAGAAAAATACCTATGCCCTGATTCAGGCAAAATTAGTTCCGTCCGAATTACCCACCGGGGTTCAGGATATGATCATGGAGTTTTCGATGAGGAAATTTGGTGAGCTCTGGTTGCCGGTGAAGATTATATTTGAGGCAGAAGTATCTTTTTTGATCATTTTTAAGGGCAAAGTATTATCGGAAATTCTTTTTGAGGATTATCTTTTTGATCAGTCGTTCCCGGATTCGTTGTTTGGATTTTAGGTTGAAGTCGGAAAGAATGGACCACGGATAACACGGATTAAACGGATTCACACGGATTAAATTTAATAATTGTCATTTCGAAAGAGTGGAACGACTGAAAAATCATAGTCATTCCTGCCCCTTTTGTCATTCCCGTCCCGCACCTGCGGGAGGAATCTATAACTTATTGTTTTTTATAGATTCCGCATCAAGTGCGGAATGACATTTTACAGGTGTCATTTAGTTTTCACACAACCTCTTAAGCGGGGGGCAAGGATGACACGGAAGAGTATTAAAGTTGTTGTTCACTGCGGTGGATGATTTCGTTCTGGAGTTCTTCTGAGAGATCATTAAAGTAGTCGCTGTAGCCGGCAACACGGACGATCAGATCACGATACTTTTCCGGATGTTTTTGAGCATCGCGCAATGTATCCGCGGTAACGACATTGAATTGGATATGATGACCATCCATCCTGAAGTAACCTCTTATCAGCGAAACCAGTTTTGAAATCCCCGATTCATTATCAAACATGGAAGGTGATATTTTCTGATTCAGGAGAGTCCCCCCTGTTTTTAAATGGTCAATCTTAGCCGCTGATTTGACCACAGCAGTGGGTCCCTGAGTATCGGCGCCCTGTACCGGGGAGATTCCTTCTGAAAGCGGCTGCAATGCTTTGCGCCCATCAGCTGTAGCACCAACTTTGCTGCCAAAATAAATATGTGAAGTGGTAGGTAAAAGATTAATCCGTAAAGTCCCGCCTTTATATGTGGGCCGGCCGTTCACCGTATCGTAAAAAAATTGGAAAATTTCACAGGCATTAGCATCGGCATAATCATCATCATTTCCATATTTTGGTGTATGAAAAATCAGCTGATTACGAATTTCATCATATTCCTTAAAATCAGCAGAAAGCACTTTCAGGAGCTTATCCATTGTTATTTTTTTCTGATCATACACATTATATTGGATCGAAGTAAGAATATCGGTCAGACTACCCAATCCGACACCCTGAATATAGCTTGTATTGTACCGGGCCCCGCCTGCATTGTAATCCCGGGCTTTGGTAATACAATCATCTATCATGAGCGATAAAAAGGGTACGGGAAGTTCAGTGGCAAAGAAATGGTCGATGATATTGTTGCCTTTTATTTTTATATCGGCAAAATGTTGTACCTGTTTTCTGAAGGCATTTAACAATTCCTCATAGGTCTTGAACTTACGGGGATCGCCGGTCTTTAAACCGATAGTAATACCGCTTTGTGGATCAACGCCGTTATGCAAAATGATTTCGAAAATTTTTACCAGGTTTAAATATCCGGTGAGGATATAACTTTCTGTCCCAAAGGCACCGGCTTCGACACAGCCACTGGCACCACCATTGCGGGCGTCCTCAATTGATTTACCTTGTCTGGTTAGCTCCTGAATGATCGCATCTGTATTAAATATGGAGGGTTGTCCAAACCCTGTTTTGACGATTTTTGCCGCCCGTTTGAGGATATTATCCGGATTTTTTTTACTGACCTGTACCATGGAACCGGGCTGAAGTAAACGCATTTCTTCAATCACATCAAGAATTACATAAGAAAGATCATTGACGGCATTAGAACCATCGGCTTTAAGACCACCGATATTTATCAGACAGAAGTCTGTATAAGTGCTACTTTCTTTTGCGGTAACACCAATTTTGGGGGGTGACGGATGGTTGTTAAATTTTATCCAGAATGATTGTAACAGTTCAACAGCTTTTTCTTTTGTAAGGGAACCATCCTCGAGTTCTTTTTTATAAAATGGATACAAATGCTGATCCAGACGTCCCGGATTGAAGGAATCCCATGGATTTAGCTCGGTGATGACTCCCAAATGGATAAACCAATAATATTGAAGGGCCTGATGAAATGTACGTGGGGCATTGGCGGGTACCTGTTCACATATCCTGGCCAATTCCTTTAGTTCTTTTTTTCGGTCAGGATCCTTTTCAGAGTTAGCCAAATTTTTTAGATCATTAGCATGACATTTAGCAAATAATATCAGGGCATCGGCGGTGATATCCATCGCTTTTAGTTGTTCCTTTTTTTCCATCGCCCGGGGATCGTTATAAAAATCGAGATTTTCAATGCTTTGCCTGATCTCATCTTTTAAATCAATAAATCCTTTTTTATAAATCTTATCACCGAGAACGGTATGCCCCGGAGCACGCTGTTCCTGAAATTCGGTAAAGATACCTGCCTGATATGCTTCTCTCCACTCCTGATCGAGAGCCTCAAATATTTTGTCCCGATGGGTTTTTCCCTGCCAGAAAGGGATTATTTTTTCCTTGTATATTTTTTTCGTCTCCGCATCGACTTTAAAGGATACTTTGGGTCGTTGATCTAAAATATCCAGGTCCTGCAGAGAATGAACACAGATTTCAGGGTAGGTTGGTGTCGCTTTGGGTTCTGGTCCCCGTTCCCCGACGATCAGTTCCCCATCATTGATACAAATTTTCTTTTTTTCCAGTATATGTTTAAAGGCAAG
>JAGLYF010000061.1 GCA_023132435.1 Calditrichia bacterium
GTTACCAGAATTGCTCTCTCCGGTGAGATACGGTTGACCGCCTGTAAACTTTGATCACGTAATCGACGAATACGTTCGTTCATCCTATCCTCCGATATATACCTTCAGACCGGCCAGTTCCAGTTTATTTTTCAGGCGATTCATTGTATCGGCTGAGGGCACATCCGTATCACCCATCAGATATTCTTTGTTCAATTTTTTGTATTTGTGACGGGCTATTCTATGATAGGGCAGGAGATCAATTTTCATTCCCCCCTGGTCCAAATTTAATATAAATTGTAAAATTTCCTCTATATTTTTTTCCTGATCGGTGATTCCTGGAATGACCGGAAGCCGGAGGATTACTGCTTTTTTTTGTTTAACCAACGTCCGGAGATTGGCGAGAATATTGAAATTTGACACACCGGCATATTTCTGGTGTAAACGGTCATCGATAAATTTAATATCGTATAAAAAAAGGTCAACGAAGTCAATTATAGACTCAAATATATCAGCAGGTGCATAACCCGTAGTATCCAGTGTCGTCGACAAGCCGGCTTCCTGACATCGCCTTAGAATATCACACAGGAAAAACGGTTGCATCAACGGTTCACCACCGGAGAAAGTGACACCGCCACCGGATTCGTCAAAAAAAACCTGATCTTTAGAAATTTCTACCATCAGTTCATCAACACTAATCTCTTTACCGATGATTTCTTCCTCCTCGATGACGCTTTGATCAAACCGGTTGGTGCGAATGGATTTTTCAATTTCCAAAACCTGGCTTTCAGGATTATGACACCACCAGCAATTAGCGGCACAGCCTTTTAAAAATACAGTAGTGCGGATACCCGGTCCGTCATGGAGAGCATAGCGTTTTATGTCGAAGATGATGCCTTTTATCATAGGGGTTTATTGATTTTTAACTGCATAACCGCAAAGATCACCCCGAGTACTCGGGGGATTCGCCTACCGGCGAACGCTAAGAATTGTCAAAAAATACAAAATATTTAGGGCAATGTATATAGGGGGTATAGAGGTATAGGGTATAAGGTATAGGGTATAAGGGGATAAGGGAAAAGGGGTATAGGGTATAAGGGTATAGAGGAATAGGGGTATAGAGGAATAGGGGTATAGGGGGGTGAATCTCGCAAAGGCCCCAAGGTGCAAAGATGGAAATAAATATTATTTATTTTTTCTTTGTGGGCTTTGTGCCTTCTTTGTGAGCTTTGTGGTTAAAGCATCTTAGTCTGAGGTCAAAATATACCTGGCAACTGCAAAGATCCTTTCAGGATGACAGAGAGTATCCAGTATCGAGCATCCAGCATCCAGTATCTATATACCTTTTATATCAAATTTGAAATACCAGCGGTATATGCCTAAATTAAGCCCTGTTTTCATGGAGATGATCAATATTGAAAGCAAGTTTTTACACATTGGGATGCCGGTTAAATCAGGCGGAAACAGCGATTATCGCTAAATCGTTTAAAAATAAGGGATTTGAAATTTGCGATTTTGGCGGGCCTGCTGATCTGACCGTTATTAACACCTGCACAGTTACCGAACAGGCAGACGCGAAATGCCGGCAGGCGATACGCAAGATTCTACGCCAAAATCCGGATACCTATGTTGCCGTCGTCGGTTGTTATGCCCAGATGGCGGTAGATACGATCCGGGATATATCCGGCGTGGATCTGATTGTCGGTAATGAACATAAACTTCAGATTGCAGATCATATTAATGGATTACAAAAACAGGAAACCACGCTGGTAATCCACTCACCGAAAATAAGTCGCGGTGAATTTACAATTGAAAGTTACGGACTTTATGATAATGCTACCCGGGCAAATCTGAAGATCCAGGACGGTTGTAATTTTGTCTGCAGTTTTTGCATTATTCCCATGGCCCGCGGTCCGGCCCGGAGTCGTAAACTTGATGATATATTGCATGAAGCAAACAAACTGGTCGAACTTGGACATCAGGAACTGGTACTGACCGGTGTTAATATTGGCACATATAACAGTGAAGATAATACTATCATTACGGTGTTGAATGAACTTGAAAAGATATCTGATTTGAAACGAATCCGCATCTCATCGATTGAGCCAACAACAATCCCTGAACAGGTAATCAATATGATGGCCGATTCGGAGAAGATTTGTAAACATCTGCATATTCCCCTGCAGAGTGGTGATGACCGAATTTTAAAACTGATGCGCCGGAAACATACGAGCAAAGAATTTACCAATTTTATTGAGTTTGTGTACAAAACTGTTCCTGATGTTGGGATTGGTACGGATGTGATGGTTGGTTTTCCCTCGGAAGACAATGCGGCTTTTATCAATACGAAAAAATTTCTTGCCGATCTGCCCATCTCCTATTACCATGTGTTTACCTATTCGGATAGGAAGGGAACCGCATCAAACCGCATGGATGATAAGATAGCGCACGATGTAAAGAAAAAAAGAACAGCGATTCTTATTGAACAGGGGGACCGTAAGAAACGCGCTTTTTTCGAAAATTATCTGAATAAAACCAGGCCGGTATTGTTTGAACAGCAAAATAGAGACGGGCACTGGACCGGATATACGTCAAATTATATTCAGGTGGCCCTGAAGAGTGAAGAGAATCTTCATAATACAATTTTGCCTGTACTGTTAGGAATTGTGGATGGGAAGAATGTTATTGGAACTGGGAATTAGATACTGGATGCTGGATACTAGATACTGGATGGAAAAGATCTATTCCCCCTTCGCCGGCAGGCGAATCCGCCTACTGGCGTGATTAGAAAAGAGCCTGTCCCGCAACTGCGGGAGGGTTAGGGGGTTGTTAGATATGAGATACATGATACGTGATATTATTTTAATAGCATCCCGGGGGGATGGCCTAAGAGTAGCCCGGCACGGGAGTGCCGGGTTGAGGAATACACCATAAATTATGTAGTGCCGTAGGTATGACCCACAGAAGATCCAATATCCAACAAGGAATATCCAACATCCAATATCTAATACCAAAAACCGGATAATTAAAACATGAACAAAGTATACATAGAGACCTACGGTTGTCAGATGAATGAATATGACACCGAATTGGTCAAAACAATCTTGAAACAGAATGACTATGATTTTACGGAAGCACCGGAACAGGCGGAAATCATCTTTTTAAATACCTGTTCGGTGCGGGAAAATGCCCATGAAAAGGTTTATCAGCGGCTGGGGGTATTCCGGCAGTTACGCAAGGAGAACAAAAATCTGATCATGGGTGTGCTCGGTTGCATGGCCCAGAACTTGCGTAAGGAGTTATTGGAAAAGGAGATCGGTGTAGATATCGTTGCCGGTCCGGATAGTTATAAAAAACTGCCGGAGATGTTGAGCCGGGTTCATGAGACGGGGGAGAAGGAGTTTTCCCTTACATTATCGGAATTTGAAACCTACAGCGATGTTTTTCCCACCCGGGAAAGCGGGGTCAATGCCTGGGTGGCGGTGATGCGGGGTTGTGATAATTTTTGTACGTTTTGTGTTGTTCCTTATACACGGGGGCGGGAAAGAAGCCGGGATCCGCTGAATATTGTAGAAGAGGTGAAACGTTTGGTGGGGGAAGGGTTTAAACAAGTGACCCTGCTCGGACAAAATGTAAATTCTTATCAGTTTGGTTCCCATGATTTTGCTGATTTGATCGCAATGGTTAGTGAAGTTTCCGGTATTGAGCGTATTCGCTTTATCTCACCACATCCTAAGGATTTTCCGGTTAAACTGATTGATATAGTCGCCAATAATGAAAAAGCCTGTAAACAGATTCATCTGCCCTTACAATCCGGTAATGACCGTATTCTGGATATAATGAATCGTACCTATTCTCAAAGTGAGTTTTTAAATTTAGTTGAACTGATGCGAAAGAAAATACCTGATCTGGCATTATCGACAGATGTCATCGTTGGTTTTCCAACCGAGAGCGATGAGGAGTATGAGGATACCCTGAAAGTGATGCGCGAAGTCAGATTTGATTCAGCTTTCATGTTTAAATATTCGGAACGGAAACAAACTATCGCTCAGCGTAAATTTCCTAATGATGTACCTGAAGAGGTTAAGACAGACCGGTTGATAGAATTAGTCGAAATGCAGAGGAAGATAAATTTTGAAAATAACCAGCGCCATCTGGGTAAAACATATGATGTGTTGGTTGAGGGGAAAGCAAAAAAACCGGATCAGCTGATGGGCAGGAACGAGGCTAATAAGATAGTTGTTTTCCCGGACCAGGGTCAGAAAGTCGGCGATTTTATAAACGTATCAATCGATGAAGTCACGCCAAATACGCTGATCGGTTCGGTGGTATAAATAAGCATACCCTTTTATATTTTTCTGTTTTATATCAATCCAAGGGACTTTTTACACCTTTCCCACCCTGTTTTAGAATATGGGTATAGATCATGGTTGTATTAAGATTTTTATGACCGAGTAATTCTTGGACTGTGCGGATTAAATCGCGCAGCTGGTCGAGTAATTTTTTTTCAGACATAATTGAGGCCTTTCTGATTTTTTTAGAGGTTTACAGAAAATAATCAGGAAATATGCAAGAATTATTCCAGATTCTAGAGGGGAGCGATTTTGATGATAAAAACTATATATTTCATGCTTCATTATAATACCATTTAAATAATGTTATTTGTCACAACTCCAGGAAAGAATATTTATTATACTTGCATTAGTCTGGATAATATCCGGGTATCAATTGCCGGTGGGCGGCATTATTATTGATATAAACACGAAATATCAGGGGCAAACTTGGGTTTTATTCTCATTAAGGCGTTCAATATGGCAGGGTATCACATTGGCTTTAGGTGTGAACGATCGTTCACACATTGGATATTCCTAGTATTGTCACAAACAATTGTTTTTTATAGTCTTGAGTGATAATGCATCGATTGGCATAATAGTTGTGTAATATTTTT
>JAGLYF010000062.1 GCA_023132435.1 Calditrichia bacterium
CCATGGAATAACAGTTATGGCAAGGCGGGAAGGTCTGGAACTTGATCTTGATTTAAAAACAGATTTAGCACCCCTAAACCACATGATCGAAGAAATACTGGAAAAAACACCGGACATCCATGTTATGAGAGACCCAACCAGAGGAGGTGTTGCCACAACCTTAAATGAAATTGCCTGGCAATCGGATGTGGGCATCAAACTCTCCGAAAAGGATATTCCTGTTTCACCTCAGGTAAATGCTGTTTGTGAAATCCTCGGATTAGATCCTCTTTATATTGCAAATGAAGGGAAAGTGCTGGTATTTTCACCGGCCGATTATGTCGACGATGTGCTCTCAGTAATGCGGGCAAATATATATGGTCAGAATGCCTGTGTAATTGGTGAGGTAGTGGCGGAACCGCAGGGCAGGGTATATATGGATACAGTAATTGGCGGGCAACGCATGATCGATATGCTCGCCGGAGAACAACTTCCACGCATCTGTTGATTAATTCTCATTTCTAAGAATTAAATATTTGCCATTCTTAATATGTGAAAGAAGAGCCATTCTCATACACCAAATAAAGATATATTTGTTTAAAATTATCTAAAAATGTAACGATTTTTGTCGGTTTTAATTTTAACTAAGAGTGGCACATAATTTGTACGCCCTTGAATTATGAAAAGGGCTGATGTTTCAACGAATGGTGTGTTAATCTTAGAGGACGATAAAGACCTGGCAGATAGTATTCGGGTGTTTCTGGAAGATGTCTATTCTGTATATATTATTGATGATCCTTCAGAGATTAAGACGTATATAACAAAATATAGGATAAAATTACTAGTAACAGATTTGGATATGCCTCATCCAAATCTTCGAAATAAACTTCAGTCTATCAAATCATCCAATCCCGGTATTAAAATTATTCTCATGTATATGTTCCTCGATGAGGATGGGCAAAAGGATTCCTCCATATTAAAAGAAGCGGATGATTACATTTTTAAACCTTTTGATGCGGATGTTTTCAGGTATAAAGTTGATCGTCTACTTGCATGATCAGGTGCTCTGTAATAAGATGACTTAAAATACAAATAGATTTTCTACCTCGACAAATAGGTTGAATCTTATTTAATTCTCAGATATATTTGAAGTTATGGTTAGGAGGAGACCTCTTTGAAGAGTATCGCCTTTCATAGTAAACTTCATCTACACACCCGTGAATTTCATGTTCATACAGGGAGTGTTCCGGAAAAGAACGTCTTAATCAGTGAGGTATTTGAGAAGGGCCAATTTGTATCCTCCAGACAGTTGCCTTTTCATACCAGAGACAATGATAATACACCCTCAAAGATAAAGTTTCTAAAGACTCTCGCATCCGATCTTCATAAAAATATGATTGAGGAAGTGAAGATGCTATTTTATATTCATCAAAAAATCCAACCTCTGAAAAAGTTTCTTGCTCATTTTAAAATAGGTTCTATCTTCTTTTATCGTAATATTTTATCAGAAGCGATTGAAAATTTTGAACAATCGATTAAACTTAATAATAACTTCGTACCGGCATATGTTCGCCTGGGAAAATGCTATATTAAAAGAGGCGAGTATGGGAAGGCGGTAGAGATATATGAACAGGGTTTAAAAATACAACCTGATTTTCTGGATCTATCAAATAGTTTAGGAGTGGCTCTCACTTTTGCTAATGATTATGATAATGCCACTTATGTGCTTCAGGAGACCATTAAAAAGAAACCTGATTTCGATGAGGCAAATTTTAATCTGGGTGTTGTTTTATTCCTGAGTACTTTGGAAGGTTCCAGTGATCAGGAAAAGGCGATTGTACCTTCCAGGGTCATCCGATATATCAAAGCTCTGAATGAGCTGGAGAGATACCAGGAATCATATTGGCAGGAATTATTTGAATTAACGTTACAGAAAATATCAGAAGGTAATCTGGAAGAAATTCTGGATAACCTCAGAGATCTTCAATTAAAGCTAATCACTCAACTCAAAATTGATGTTTTGATCGAGTCCTTTTATCTTAAGTTTATGTATGGTGGGCGTGAACTTGATTATGAAGAACTTAAATCCTATGAAAACCGATTTAAAAAATTGGAAGAAGAGCGTGAAAACTTCGCTGATTATTGGAATGAGATGGGAATTATCCATATCATCCAATGCCGACACCTGTTTCTGCAATCGGTTACCGAATTTGAAAATGCAGTAGAATTAAATAAAAACTACTTAGAAGCCAGTAATAATCTTGAGTTAATCAAGAATATTAAAAAAGGATTTTTAATTCTACTGCGTGCAATCCTCAGATAAAAACTCCCAATACTATGGCAAATATTCTTGTTGTTGATAACGAAGAGCGCATGTGTAAAATCATTAAAGCGGCGCTTGAGATGGAGGATCATACGATCGACATGGCTTTCTCCGGTTCTGCCGCTGTTGAATTGCTCGAAAGCGATAAGTCCTATGATATCATAATTACGGATTTAAAAATGCAGGGTGTGGATGGCATCCAGGTATTAAAAAAAGCAAAAGATCTACCCTCCGCACCGGAGGTTATTTTAATAACCGCCTTTGCATCACAACAGACCGCGGTTGAGGCGATGCGATCCGGTGCGTTTGATTACCTTATTAAACCATTTGAAATGGAAGAATTGTCTCTGAGGATAAATCGCATCATTGCCCAAAAAGAACTCATAGCGGAGAACCTTCAGCTAAAAGAAGAATTAAAATCTCAGCAGGTTCAGAATATTGTTGGAAAAAGCAGTAAAATGCGCGAGGTCTATCGCCTGATAAATAAGGTAGCAGAAAGCGATGCAACCGTACTGATACTTGGTGAGAGTGGAACGGGAAAAGAACTGGTCGCTGAAGCGATACATGCCCGGAGTAACAGGGCAAAACAGAGTTTTATTGCGGTCAATTGTGCAGCAGTACCTGAAACCTTATTGGAAAGTGAATTATTCGGACATGAGAAGGGTGCTTTTACCGGTGCGATAGAACGTAAAATCGGTATTTTTGAAACGGCCGATAAAGGAACACTTTTTCTTGATGAGATAGGAGATGTATCGCTTGGGATTCAGGCAAAACTTTTACGGGTATTGCAAAATAAAGAAATTATAAGAGTTGGCGGGCGTGAGAAAATTAAAGTAGACGCGCGCGTTATAACTGCGACGAATAGAAATCTTGAAACGATGATAGAAGAAGGTACTTTTCGTTCAGATCTATACTACAGAATTAATATTTTTCCTCTCCCACTGCCTCCGCTTCGAGAAAGAAAAGAAGATATTCCTGAACTTATTGAACACTTTCTGGGGCGACTGGGTGAGAAAGGAATAACAGCTCAGGCAAAGGTGATGTTGATGGAATATGATTGGCCCGGTAATATCCGGGAATTATTGAATATCCTGGAACGGGCTGCCATCGTCGCTGAAACCACAATTGATGTAGAACACCTACCTGCTATTGAGAGTAACCTGAATGTAGAAAAAGGAACTTTTCAAATTCCTGAAGAGGGCATTAATCTTGATGAAGTTGAAAAAAATCTGATACTCGACGCATTGGAAAAAGTAGAGGGTAATAAAACAAAAGCCGCTGAACTGTTGGGGTTAACTCGCCGCCGCCTCTATTCCATGATGGATCGCTTTGGTATAAAAATCTAACCGCAGAGATCACGCCAGTGGG
>JAGLYF010000063.1 GCA_023132435.1 Calditrichia bacterium
CCCACTGGCGTGATCTCTGCGGTTAAAATCAATCTAGCAAATGAGTAATCAACCCGCTGCGTAGTTTCGGTTCAAACCAGGTCGATTTAGGCGGCATTATTTCACCGGCATCTGCTGTTGCCAGTAAATCCTCTATTCCGGTTGGAAAAAGAGAGAAAGCCACAGCCATCTCACCCGTATCAACTCTGGCTTCAAGACCTTCTATTCCCCGCATGCCGCCAACGAAATCGATACGTTTATCCGTTCGAAGATCACCAATTCCTAGAACCGGTTTTAGTAAGTTTTCGTAAAGAATACTGACATCTAATCTTTTTGTTGGATGACCGGTATCCCAGATTCCTGGAATGGCTGAAAGTCGATACCACATACCATTTAAATACATTCCAAAATCATGCTTTACTTTTGGACTATATCCTTCGGACCGGGCATATTCACGCACTAAAAATTTTGAGCGAAGTGAATCTATAAAATCTTGTTCACTTAATCCATTAAGATCTTTTACAACCCGGTTATAATCCATAATAAACATCTGATCATGCGGGAAGAGAACAGATAGGAAAAAATTATATTCCTCTTCTCCGGTATGGTCAGGATTCTTCTTGCGTAACTCTTTAGCAGCCCGGGTTCCTGCAGCAGAGCGATGATGTCCGTCCGCTACATAAAGCAGATCAACCTTATCAAAATCTTGTTTAATCTCCTCAATGTTATCGGAATTCGATACGACCCAAAGAGTATGCTGAATACCATCGTCTGTCTTAAAATCATAAACCGGTTTTTCTTTGACAATTTTCTCAGAAAGGCTATCGATGGATTTTTTAGCACGATATGTTAAAAATACCGGTCCGGTTTGGGCATTCAAACTCAGGATATGATTCAGCCGATCATTCTCTTTTTCTACCCGGGTTAGTTCATGTTTTTTTATTTTATCTTCTCTATATTCTTCCGCGGAGACGCAGGCAACAAGACCAATTTGCTTATGTTCACCCATTATCTGTTGGTAAAGATAGAATGCCGGCTTTTCATCCTGAAACAGAAAATTTTCATCGATAAATCTTTTTAAATTTTCCGCGCCCTGCGTATAAACTTTTGGATCATAGAGGTCTGTTTCCGGCGGCAGGTCAATTTCTGGTTTATTGACATGTAAAAATGAATAAGCATTTCCTTTGGCCAATTGGCGTGCTTCTTCGCTATTGATCACATCATATGGTGGTGCTGCGACTTTTTCTGCAATTTCCGGTCGGGGCCTTAATCCCCGGAAGGGTCTAACCACTGCCATCTTTTAACTCCTTTTTCTTGTTACTTGTTACTCGTTGCTCGGGACTCGTTACTCGTCACTGGCTTCTCGCTACCAGATTCTCGCTTCTCATCACTCATATTTAACAACCCCCTTAGTCCCCCTTTTCTAATCACGCCAGTGGGCAGATTCGCCTGCCGGCGAAGGGGGAGATAGATCTCTGCCATCCAATATCAACTATTGTACCGGCAACTGCAAAGATCCCTCCGGGATGACATATTAAATCCAGCATCCAGCATCCAGTATCCAGCATCCAGTATCCAAAATCCAGCATCGAACATACCAATATAACTCATCTGGACATAAAAAGCACTGTAAAAAACTTGTATTTCCCTTTGACTATAATCCGACATGGCGTTAAATTCGGGTAAGATTTTTGAAAGTTTTTTGGAAATAAATAGAATATATAACTCATTAAAATACAATAAAATATAGAGAGGAATAGTTCTATATAATGTCCTTTGTTCATTTACACTCTCATACAAATTATAGTTTGCTGGATGGCGCGGGAAAAATCGACGAAATGATCAAAGAGACTAAACGCCTGGGGATGAATAGTCTTGCCATTACTGATCATGGTAACATGTTTGGCACGCTTGAATTTTATACCCAGGCAAAAAAAAATGGTGTAAAACCGATTATCGGGTGTGAAGCCTATATAGCCCCCAGAGAACGAACCCTCCATAAACCAGTCGAGGGTGAAGCCCATTCTTATCACCTGGTCCTTCTGGCAAAGAATCAAACCGGTTATAAAAATCTTATCAAACTAACTTCTTACTCCTATCTTCAGGGTTTCTATTATCGTCCCCGCATCGATAGAGAACTTCTAAAAGAATACTCTGAAGGTCTTATTGTTCTTTCTGCCTGCATGAAGGGTGAAATACCATATAAACTCAGACGTGGACGAAAAGAAGCGGCTGTTGATGCTGTCGAATATTATTTAAATCTGTTCGGTGATGACTTTTATCTTGAAATTCAGGATCATGGAATCGAGGAGGAACACGAGGTTTATCCAAAAATTCAAAGTCTGGCGAAGGAGATGGGTGTTCCGGTTATTGCTACGAATGATGTTCATTACCTGAAACAAAACGATTCGCTGGCTCATGACATTTTATTATGCTTGCAAACGGGAAAAGATCGTGACGATCCAAATCGGATGAGATATAATACGGATCAGTTGTATCTCAAATCTCCCGAGGAAATGTACAAGTTGTTTAAGGAAAATCCGGATGTAGTAGAACGGACGCAGGAAATTGCTGACAAAGTGGATCTGGAAATAGATCTGGATCAACGTTACCTACCGGAATTTCCGATACCTGAATCGGTTAAAAATTTAACGCCTAACGAATATCTGGAAAAACTGGCCCGTGCCGGTCTGGAAGAAAAATACAAATCCCACAATAAGGATATGGATAAACGCCTGGAATATGAACTGGGAATCATCGATAAAATGGGATTTGCCGGATATTTTTTGATTGTTCAGGACTTTATAAATGCAGCACGTGAAAAGGATATACCGGTTGGACTGGGAAGAGGATCTGCAGCAGGCAGTCTTGTCGCTTATTCCCTCGGTATTACAGATGTTGATCCTCTCAAATATGATCTCCTTTTTGAACGTTTCCTCAATCCGGAAAGAATATCCCTGCCGGACAT
>JAGLYF010000064.1 GCA_023132435.1 Calditrichia bacterium
TTATCGTTTATCAGGAACAGGTCATGCGTATCACTTCCGAACTTGGTGGTTTTACTCTGGCTGAATCCGACATTATGCGCCGGATTATGGGGAAAAAGAAAACCGAAGAGATGCAGGGACAGAAGGATAAGTTTATCAAGGGGTGTGAAGAGAACGGTATTGAAAAAAAAGTTGCCCGGCAGGTTGCAGAATTGATCGAAAAATTCGCTTCGTACGGTTTTAATAAATCCCATGCAGCAGCTTATGCTCTTATTGCCTATCAAACAGGATATCTTAAAAGCAATTATCCAGCAGAATTTATGGCCGCAAATTTATCCAGTGAAATGACAAATTCCGATAAGATCGTAGTCTTGATTGACGAATGCAGAAAGATGGGGATTGAAGTCATACCTCCTGATGTCAATTATAGTAAGGCTAAATTTGAGCCGCTTGATAAAGATAAAATCGCATTTGGAATGGCAGCGATAAAAAACGTTGGTCTTGGAGCGATTGAATCTATTATAAAAAACAGAGAATCGATTGAAAAATATGATAATATTTTCCAGATGCTCCAGCATGTAGATCTTAGATTAGTAAATAAAAAGGTCTTAGAGAGTCTGGTTCAGTGTGGCGCCTGCGATTCACTTGAAGGCCATCGTGCACAAAATTTTCATGTTGTTGAAACAGCGATTGATTTTGGTCAGAATTTTCAGGGCAAAAAGAGATCACATTTATCTCAACATTCCCTTTTTGAGGTTGATCCGGAGGTAAATGACATTATTGCCCATCCAAAATTACCGGATGTACCGGAATGGACCCCTCAGGAAAAGCTGCATAAAGAAAAAGAATTTTTAGGATTTTATATTTCCGGACATCCACTGAAAAAATATACTTCCATAATCCGTTTATATTCCAGCGATTGGGAATCAAATAATGGCGAAGAAACAACTGAAAAATCGAATCTGACAATTGCGGGAATCATTACAGAAATCAGAACTCTGCTCGATCGAAACAATAATAAAATGGCTTTTGTAAAAGTAGAGGGTCTAACTCAAACCTATGAAGCGGTTGTTTTTGCCTCCGTATTTCCAGGGGTCGAAGATCTTCTTTATACTGATTCACTTGTTTTAATGCGTGGTCCTGTCAATTCTGAGCCGGATGATCCGGTGAAAAAAATTATATGTGAACATGTATATGACTTAGAGAAAGTCCCCGGGAAGCTGACGAAATCTCTTCTTCTTAAGATAAATAAGACTAAAATATCCGAAGAGAAAATTACTTATCTCAAGAATTTACTTTCCACCCATAAAGGGGAAACGGTCATATATTTTAAAGTATCTGTGAATGGTAAAGATGAATTAAATATGGTGTCCAAGAAAGTTAAAGTGGCGGTTTCGAGCACATTTCTGGATCAACTGGAAAAAATTCTGTCACTGGAGAATATAAAAGTTAAGGTTAAATCAAATTGAGGGTTGTTGCTCAAAGAGTTAGCTCAGCATCTGTGAAGGTTGATGATAAGGAAGTAGGAAAAATAGGAATTGGTTTACTATTACTAATAGGGATTGCTGAAACTGATACGGAAACGGAAATTGAATTTGTAGCGAATAAATGTTCTGAATTGCGTATCTTTCAGGATGATGACGGAAGAATGAATCGTTCTGTCCTGGATATTGGCGGAGAAATCCTGGCGATCTCTCAATTTACTTTACTGGGAGACACGAGTAAGGGTAGACGGCCAAGTTTTATTAAAGCGGCAAATCCTGAGAAAGCAGAAAAATTTTATAATTTTTTTAACCAGGTGCTCAGAAACAAGGGTTTGCATGTCGAAACTGGTATATTCGGGGCGATGATGGATGTAGATCTGACAAATGCCGGTCCTGTTACACTCATCGTCGATTCGAAGTAAATCCATGTAAATAATTTATGTTTTTTGAACCGCAATGACGCTAAGGAATATTTGTTTTATGTCATCCCGCAGGGATCTTTGCAGTTGTCGGTCCAGCTGTCGCAAGCAAGAGCAAAGATTCCGCAAGGGCGGAATGACCTTAAAGAGGAATTAAACTTAGTAGCGTTCGCCGGTAGGCGAATCCGCCCACTGGCGTGATCTTCGCGGTTATAAAAGATGGATGGGAAATGAATATACTGGATTGGGTTAGAGAGACATGGTGGGCCAAAATTATAGTGGCAGTTGTACTTTTAATAATTTTTACTGTTATCATGGATAAAATTGTAATGCCACTCTATGTACAGTTAGGGGATGAAACAGATCTCCCGGATGTGATCGAAATGCCAATAAGTGAGGCACAATCCCTGCTGTCTGCTCAGGGATTTCAGGTTGTAATCCGGGATTCATTATATGATACGAATCATCCGGCAGGGATTGTTATTGAACAAAATCCCTATCCGTATGCTGTAGTAAAAGAAGGTCGCAGAGTTTATTTAACTGTATCTATTGGTGAAAAACCTATAATCATGCCAAATCTTTTCGGCGTCTCTCCACGCGAAGCGGAATTGATTCTCGATACCCATGAATTAAAACTCGGATCAAAAAACTATGTTTATTCAGACAGATATCACGAAGGAACGGTAATGGGGCAATCTTATCCCCAGGGACAGGAGATAAAATCCAGGGCCAGAATCGATATTATTATAAGTCTGGGACAATTAAGCGTCGAAGCAGTTGTACCGGACCTTGTCGGAAAAAGCCTTCATGAAGCCAGAGAGCGCTTACGCGCTGTAAAATTGAAGATTGCGGTAGAGTGGGAGGAGAGAGACAATATTTTACCGGAAACGATTATTTCACAATCCCTTCCGGCCGGGCAGAACTTTAGTCCTGATGAAACCATCTTTCTGGTGGTAAGTAAGGAAATGGAAATAGAGGATGATTAGCTATATGAACAAAATCAAAATAGCACCCTCGGTATTATCCGCTGATTTATTAAAATTAAAGGATCAGATTGAATCTATAGAAAAGAATGAAGCTGAGCTGATACATTTGGATATCATGGATGGCCATTTTGTACCAAACATTACATTTGGTCCTGTCATCGTGTCTACATTAAAGAGAATCACTGATCTACCTCTTGATGTCCATCTGATGATAATGAATGCAGATAATTATATTCCGCAGTTCGCCAGGGCTGGTGCTGATTATATCACGGTTCATCAGGAGGCCGGCCCGCACCTCCACCGAAGCATCCAGCTTATAAAAGAGCAGGGGGTAAAAGCAGGCGTTGCCTTAAACCCAGCCACGGATCTGTCTACAATCGAACCGATGTTACCGGATTTGGATCTTGTGTTATTAATGACAGTCAACCCAGGATTTGGTGGACAGACGTTTATTCCTCTAGTATTGGATAAAATTTCTAAGTTATCTGAACTAAAGAAAAAGAATAATTATAATTTTGAGATTGAAGTTGATGGTGGAATAAATATGGATACAGTTCCGGATGTAGTAAGGGCAGGGGCGGAAGTACTGGTGGCCGGAAATGCTATTTTTGGAAATGAAGATCCCGGAAAGGCCTGTCGCCAATTGAAATCGATTGCCGGACGAACGCTTGAAAAAAGTTGATCTCTTAAATTTACAGGCAGAACTGAAACGGAAAGTAATTCATCTCAGTTGTGCTGTTCTGCCTTTGTTGTATTACTTCTACCTGAACCGGGAACAAATTGTTATTTTATGCAGTACTATTAGTATCCTGTTTTTAATAGCCGAATTTTTGCGATTCAGGCATAGAGAAAGTGGAGTCTTATTTAAAAATATATTTTCCCCTCTACTCAGGGAAAGAGAAAAAAACAAACACATCACAGGAGCTACCTACTTATTTATTTCTGCTACCGTAACATTTATCATATTTAGAAAAGAAATAGCCGTTCCGGCGGTAATGATATTAACAATCGCTGATTCATTTGCTGCAATTGTGGGCAAAATGACAGATTCTGTAAGATTTTTTGATAAATCTTTAGCTGGTTCGGTAACTTTCTTTTTTATCAGTTTGATAATAATATATATATATGTGCCGGAGATAGGATGGTTATCACTGGTTATCGCGATCCTGGTAACCTTGATTGAAGCGTTACCTTTACCAATAAATGATAACATATTGATATCTTTGTCAACGGGTTTTATTTTGTACCTGATTCTTTGATGTTGGATAGTGGATGATACAGATCTATTCTCCCTTAAAAGAGGGTGTTGCAGATTAATGAAATAAGTGCCGAAATGTCATCCCTGCCCTTTTTGTCATTCTGGTCCCTTTTGTCATTCCCGCGGAAGCGGGAATCTCAAAGGGATAAACTCCAGCAGGGATCCAAATAATTTTTTACGTAAGAGGTTGTTTTTCAATGAATTCCTCCCGCAGGTGCGGGACGGGAATGACAATTTGGGAGAAAGACACAGTAATATTGTTGAATATTGTGCATTCTGCAACAGCCTAAGTAAAGGGGGATTAAAGGGGGTTGTTTCAATTGGATGTTAGATATTCGATGTTAGATTTTGGATATGAGATACGATAACGATAAACGAGTGACGAGCAGCGAGCAACGAGAAACAGGTACTTCTCAGTGTCCTCAGTGGTTTAAAAAATAATGGAGATAATTTGAAAATAAGATTTATCTTATTAATTATACTAATACTGGCTTCGATGAGCCAGGCTGATGGATTTAAGAAATACGCCGGTGAATTTTTATCCGCCGGTGTAGGAAGCCGGGCCCTTGGTATGGGTGGTGCTTTTGTTGCGGTCGCGAATGATGTTACCGCCGGATATTGGAATCCGGCAGGTCTTGTTGAATCTCCCGGTTTACAGTTCCAGTTCATGCATGCCAAACAGTTTATGAGTTCAATTCAATACGACTATCTCGGTGCTTCCAAACCAATTGACGACAAATCAACCCTGGGACTATCGTTAATTCGCTGGGGTGTTAATGATATAAAGGATTCCCGATATGCTCTGGACGGGAGTAATATTAGTGAAGGCCTGGATTATTCAAAGATTACCTCATTCAATGTTGCCGATTATGTGTTTTATGTCAGCTATGCACACCGATATACTGAAAATTTATCTCTTGGAGCAAATATAAAGATAATATACCGGGATTTTGCCTCAGAGAGTGCGATGGGTATTGGATTTGATGCCGGATTAAAATACAGACTGCTTCCAAATCTGTTTTTAGGCTTAATGGTGAGAGATATTACCACAACGATGATGGCCTGGAGCACCAGTGAAAAAGAGTTTGTTACACCTTCATTCAGACCAGGTCTAACCTATCGTTTTGATATTAACGATATTGATCTGTATTTGCAACCCTCAATGGATCTGGCCTTTCTGCTTGAATCCAGGAATGAATCGGCCCAGGTTGGATTTGGAATCCTAAGCATTGATTCATTTTGGGGATTTGAGGCAGGATTTAAGGATATCTGCTTTCTCCGATTGGGGTATGATGATCTCTCCAGATTCAATGCCGGATTGGGAGTAAGTATCAACAAATTTGCGGTTGATTATTCGTATACAAATTTTGATGATGTATTAGGAAATGTGCACCGCATTTCATTTCATTTAAAACTTCACTAATTTTCATCCGTTTCCCCGGACTTCCGAGATTGTGTGAAAACACCATGTCAAGTGTCATTCCCACGAAAGTGGGAATCCATTAAAGAACAACCTCTTACGTAAAAAAAATATTTGGATCCCTGCTGGAGTTTATTCCTTTAAGATTCCCGCTTCCGCGGGAATGACAAAAGGGACCAGAATGACAAAATGGGCGGGGATGACATTTTTGTACTGATTTCATTAATCTGCAGCACACGGTTATAGGGGGAACAGATCTGTATCATCCAGTATCTAACTCCCTTATACCCTATACCAAATCTCATTTACTCAGTGGTTTTATTACTTTTGATGAAATGAAAAATACCAGAAACCCGATCAGGCTGAAAAGGGCTGAGATATGGAATGCAGCCTGACTGCCATACTGATCCCATACTGATCCCATAATCAGCGATGCCGGAAACAGAGCCAGCCCAAAGGCAGTATTAAATATACCATAAGCTGTTGCTCGATTCTCTTCAGGTACAAGATCAGCAATATAAGCCCTGTAAACTCCCTCCGATAATCCATAATATATCCCGTAAGCAGCAAATAATATCCAGATGATCAAGAGCTCACTGGAGATACCGAACAAGAAGTATAGAAGAGAGTAATAGAGAAAAGAGATGCTTATAATTGGTCTGCGTCCAACTTTGTCGGATAATGTGCCAAAGATTGGTGAAGAAATTGTACAGAAGATATTATAAACCATCCAAATCACCGGAATCAGGGCAATCGAGAGACCTGCTTCCCGTGCTTTTAAAATCAGAAATACGTTGGAGGAGTTACCCAGTGCAAATAACACGTTAGCAAAGATGAATATTCTCAGCGGCCAGTTTTTAAGCACTGATTCTTTAGGTGAGGATGATTCCCGTGAGTGTTGTAATGATTTTTCTTTGGTAAACAGAATAAAAACCAGAGCTAAAAGGGCAGGAATGGCTGAGAGCAGAAAAACAAGCCGGACATTGCCCTCAAATCTGCTCAGGACTAAGAGGGCGAGAAGGGGGCCACCGATTGCACCGAGACGATCCATGGCCCGGTGAAATCCGAATGCTTGTCCCTTTTTTTTACTGGAAACTGAGCTAGCTAATAAAGCATCCCTGGCCGGTGTTCTCATCGCTTTTCCGGTTCGGTCAGCCAGCTTTACTGCAAAAACAGCACTCCAATGACCGGCGAAATATAAAAACGGTTTGGAAATTGCAGAAAATCCATAACCAAGATAGATAAATATTTTTCGTTTTTGAATCTTATCTGACCATTTACCAAATACAGAGCGGAAAATAGCGGCGGTGGATTCAGCGACCCCTTCAATAATCCCGATGATGAATTTACTTGCTCCGAGAGAAACCAAAAACTCCGGGATCAGGGGGTAAATCATTTGGCTGGAAAGATCCGTAAAAAGAGAGACCATGCCCAGGTAGAAAACATTACGTTTGGATGAGTTTTCTTTTTGGGACATTTGTTTCTTACAAAGTTTCAGATACTGGATGCTGGATACTCGATACTGGATGCTGGATACTAGATACTGGATGCAAGATGTGAGATAATACATTAACCATGATAGATATCTCAATATTCTGGATTCGAAATATCAAGTATCCACCATCTAATGTCAAGTTTGTAGAGACGAGAATCCAGTATCCAGCATCTAGCATCAAGCATCCAGCCTCCAGATTATTCTTCACTCAGATCCTGGATGCGGTCTTTGGCCTTTTCTGCATAATCTGATGTGGGAAATTTATTAATCACTTCATTATATGTATCGATGGCTGCCTGTTTATTATTTAAGTCATCACTGTAAATATCACCGGCATCAAATAATCGTTCGGCAGCGTCTTCTCTCTGTGGAAACTGATCTGCATAAAGTTTTAATGTCTCAATTGCCTTTTCATAATTTTCTAATCTTCTGCGATACAAATTCTCGATTTCCAGTAATGCTTCTGGAGTATAGCTCTTCTTAGGGTACAGTTCAAATATTTGATAATAGGCGGCGATCGCCTCAACATAGTTATCTTTATCTTCCATGATTTCAGCCACACGTTTTAAAGATTCAACCGCAAACCGACTACTCGGGTAGGATTCTACCAGTACTCTGTAGTTGGCGACCGCTTCATCCGGATTATCCAATTTTTCTTCATAAAGTTCTGCCAGATAAAACTGTGCGTCTCCGGAAACCGATAGATCCGGGTTAGCGGCTATTAAGGATACAAATGTATCCTTAGCCTGACTGTATTGTCCGGTTTCCTGATATTGTAATAAAGCAATTTGAAATAATGCCTGGGGAATGAGAAGACTTTCCGACGCAATATATTTTACTTTATCATATGCCAGGATCGACTGGTGCCAGTCCGATGATTTCTTATAGAGACTGCCAACCCAAAAATACAATTGATCACCATTTTTTGCATTTTTGGCATAAATAACGGTATAAGTTTTTATATCCTGAAGAAGAATTTCATTCAGATCTTCGATGTTTAACTCAAATACAAATTTGATATAATCAAAATAAGCTGCATTTCGATCAGTAAATGAAAGGGTCTGGCTGACTAACTCGTCAATGTTTTTTCGTTTTTCACTAAAAGTACCTTCAGCTTTATTATGTACTAATTGATTTAAATTGGAGACAGAATCGTTCCTTCTGTCACTATTTGGATGAATAAATTTAATCTTTAAATAACTCAGAAAGGCTTCCGGATACATTTTCTCATCTTCATAAAGTTCTCCGAGCATAAATAGGACCTCATCTGCATTTGGAGAATCCCAAAATGAAAGCAGATATTGATTACATTCACCTATCAAATACTCCATTACATCAGAATTTCTTTTAGAGAAGGCATGCTGCAAATACTGAAATGATCCGGGTTCCGGGATCTGAGAAAACAGTGATGAAAGTGGTAATAAAATTAAAATCAGAAGTATAAATAATTTTTTCATATTATTCTCCTATTAAGCTAGATGGTAGTGTAAAAAATTATTCAATTAAAATATCAACAAACACACTATGGTTTTTCTACAGTACAATTCTTTTCTAACGCAGAGACGCTGAGTTCGCAGAGTTCCGCAGAAATTAACTCGCTTCTCGCTGCTCGTATTAATGTTTTCACATGATTTTTGTTGGTAATCCTGATAATTCAATAATATGATCGAGTACCGAGAGACGAGTTACGAGCAACGAGTACTTCTCAGCGAACTCGGCGTTTATTAAATATTCCAAATTTTATTTCAAATATATTTTTCATTTTTTCATAGAACTTTTGACACTACCAATATTGATATGGTGGTTTTCAATTATATTTGAAATACCGCAGCTCTTCGGAAATCAAGAGTAATC
>JAGLYF010000065.1 GCA_023132435.1 Calditrichia bacterium
CGCTCCAGGCTGTTCTTTTGCTGAAATCGATAAATAAATTGTTTCCAGGCAGTATTTACGTCATGATAGATTACTATATTGTAATCGTCTGGGACATGTTTAAGTTCAATTAACGATAAAATGTTTGGATTCTGGGGATGTTCATACAAATAGCATTCTTCATGATTAAGTTCATCCATTATTTTGACAATACTTTGAGTGATACTTTTCCACTGAACATCACTGAGATCTGATAAAATTGATTCAGGATTTAAATTAGTTCTAAAACACAATTCCTCAGACAATAATTTGTTAAAACCACCGATCCTTTTCATAATAAATAACCTGAGGTTTTGCTTTATTTTTGTTCTATTAACATTTAATAAGTTCTCAGGTGACAGTATCTGATTTGGAGTAGCTGTTGAATGGGGATTCAAAGAGTTGTTTGTTTTTTTAAAGGTCTGGATGATTGTATCCTGAGAATCCATCAAAATCACATTTTGGTCCCTACCGAAAAAAACACATTTTAGTACAAAATCCTGCACAATGATATAAACAATTTTATCATAGGGAACGATTTTAATGTTCTCTGTTTTTTTTCCGGTTAATTCTTTAAAAAAATGAATGCGGGGATCTTTGATAACCTGCGCCTTATACAACAATAAATAGGGCGTTTGTGGGTTTAATCCGATGCGTAAAAACAATTCTTCATCTGATTCCAAATTTATCACCAACTCGTTTTTCCGGTGTGTAAAACATTCGGAAATCGTAAACGATTGTAGTCTTTTATTGAGCGAATGTATCTGTCTCTCGAAGAGAAAGTAATTTCTATGCATTTCTCAATTTTGCTTTTAGTTCTTTATTTTTATAAATTTAAATACAATAATATAACTAAAAAAATCATAGACTTCAGGAAAAAAACACCCCATAATGCCACGTAGTATGACAGGATTCGGCCGTGCGGAAATTAAAAACAGTCGATTTGAAATTACTGTCGAGATTCGAAGTCTCAATAATCGATTTCTGGACATCGGTTTAAAATTACCCAAATCACTAAATCCCTACGAATATATCCTAAAAGGATTGACCAAAAAGAAGATCCTGCGCGGAAAACTCACCGCTGTCGTAAATTTTAAAAACCTGGTGTTGGAAAATGGGGATCTTCGTCTAAACCAGGAAACAGTTCAATTTTATCATCAACTCCTGGAAAAAATAAAATCTCAAACCGGCATTAAAGATGAAATAACCCTGGATCATTTACTTCAGTTTAAGGAGTTCATTGAACCGGAGGAGGCTGTTTTTCAAGATGATGAAATTAAAAAGGTTTTAACCGATGCATTTGACAAGGCCTTAGAAAATCTCGATGCCATGAGAAGGCAGGAGGCTGAAAATATCTGTGTGGATATCTATTCACGTCTGAAAAAAATAAAAACAGCGCTGAATTCAATCACTGAAAAAGCTAAAAATTCTCCAAGACTTGAATTAGATAAACTTTATAACCGTCTTCAGGAAAGAATAAATAATAAAGAGGTGGACAAGGATCGGTTGGAATTGGAACTGGCTATCATAGCGGACAGGGTTGATGTTACCGAAGAATGCATCCGTTTATCCAGCCATCTGGATCTGTTTAAAGACGTCTTGGATAACAAGGATGAAGTTGGCAAACAACTGACATTCCTTCTTCAGGAGATGCATAGAGAGACGAATACAATAGGCTCAAAAACATCCGACATCAGCATTTCTCACGAAATGATTCGTTTAAAAGAAGAGATAGAAAAACTACGTGAACAGATACAGAATCTGGAATAATTATTAATGCAAAAATTCCAAAGCAGGTTTATTGTACTCTCCGCACCATCAGGCGGTGGTAAAACCACAATTGCAAAAATGCTGGTAAAAAGACATGATGAGATGTCTATTTCCATTTCTGCCACGACGCGCGAAAAGAGACCGCAAGAAAAGGAAGGAAAAGACTATTTTTTTCTGAGTAAAGATGAGTTCAGCGAAAATGTCCAAAATGATAATTTTCTTGAGTATGAAGAAGTTCATGGTGATTATTATGGGACATTAAAAAACAGGGTGGAAGAATTAGTCGATCGGGGAAAAACAGTTATCTTTGATATTGATGTGAAAGGGGCAATTTCTATTAAAAAAAAATATCCCGATGCTATTCTCCTGTTTATTAAACCCCCTTCTCTGGAAGAATTAAAAGCGCGACTTAATAAACGGAAAAGTGAGAGTGAAGAAGCGATAAATAAGCGTCTTAGAAGAATTGAATTTGAATATGAACAGGCAGAGAAATTCGATTACATAATTATAAACGATAATTTACATCATACAATTGAGCAAATCGAGGATCTTATATGGATCTAAAAGATAAAAAAATAGTGCTGGGGATTTCCGGGGGGATTGCTGCTTATAAAGCAGCAGAATTAGCCAGGAGATGGGTAAAATCAGGGGCAGAAGTTGAAGTTGTCATGACGGATGCTGCCCGCGAGTTCATCACTCCGCTTACCATGGAAACTCTGATCAATCGTAAAGTTCATACAGATCTATTCCCCAAAGATGAATTTAGCGCAACTGTTCATATCGATCTTGCCGATTGGGCCGATGTGCTGATAATTGCACCGGCCACCGCCAATCTCATCTCAAAATTAAGGATGGGTCAGGGGGACGATTTGTTAAGCACTATTTGTCTGGCAGCCTGGAGAAAAACCGTCATTGCGCCTGCGATGAACTCGAACATGTGGGTAAATCCTGCTGTTCAGGAAAATCTGGATATTCTGGAAAAAAGAGGATATTTGGTCATTGAGCCCTCGGCAGGTGATTTGGCCTGTGGATATACAGGTATTGGTCGTTTGCCTGATCCGGAAATTATTGATTTCTGGCTGCAGTATGCACTTCATGGAGATAGGAAATTGAAGGGTAAAACAGTCTTAATAACTGCCGGCCGCACAGAGGAAGAAATTGATCCTGTACGCATTCTTACCAACAGATCATCCGCCCGGATGGGTTTTGCTCTTGCAGAGCAGGCATTTTATAGTGGCGCGAAAGTCATCCTGATAAGTGGACCAAATGAACTTGCACCACTCCCCGGAGTGGAATATCATTCGGTTGTTTCGGCCATGGAGATGGAACAGGAAGTGGCAGAGAGAATTGAGGAGGCGGATATCGTTATCGCCAGTGCAGCTGTTTCGGATTATCGTTCGAAGGAAGTATTGTTTCGTAAAATGAAAAAAGGTAAAAAGGAACATACATTAACGATGGTTCAAAATCCTGATATTCTGGCCGGTATTGGAAAGATGAAAGGGAAACGAATCGTTGTTGGTTTTGCCCTTGAAACCGATAATGAAGAAGAAAATGCAAAAGAAAAAATGAGATCTAAAAACCTCGATATGATCGTACTCAATAATCCGAGAGAACCTGGTGCGGGCTTTGCATCAGATACAAACAAAGTGACAATTTTTGCACCAAGAAAAAAAGCGTTAAAGTTACCCTTAATGACAAAATCTGAAGTTGCCACCAGAATAATTGAGGAAATCACCAAACTGATGAAAAAACGAAAATCAAAGTAATTGTTACACACCAAATCCCTTCCCATCTCAATTCCTGAAGATGTTAAAGGCCGGTAGAAATTTTCGCAAAATTGAGAAAATATGCCTAGTATTTTGAAGTTAGAAATATCTATAAACAATTGATATTAATAAACATAAGGCCATTGGCTTTATTTTTGCATTCATTCGATCCTTGAATTAGTCACGATCATTTACAGTTTATCATAAGTAGCGACGCGATTAATCGCGTTGCTACAAATTTACCGTCAATAAAACACGATTTAATTAAGAAAACAGGAGATTAGATAAGTTGGGACTACCAACATTTAAAAAAGGAATTCATCCAAACGATAATAAATCGTTTACAAACCATAAACCTATCGAATATTTGCCAATACCAGAGGAAGTGTTTATACCCCTTCAGCAGCACATTGGTGTTGCCGGAGATGTTCTTGTGGAAAAAGGCCAGGAAGTAAAAACCGGTCAGGTTATTGGTAAAAGTGAAAAATTTGTTTCTGCACCTGTTCACGCTTCGATTACCGGAACTGTAAAGGCCGTTGATCAGTTTCTGCATCCGCTGGGTATAAAAGCAACAATGATCCATATCGAAAAAACGGCAGAAGAAGATGAATGGGAAACAATCAATGCACCTGAGAATTGGGAAACAGCTTCTATCGAAGATCTCCGTAATCTGATCTGGCAGGCTGGCATTGTTGGTCTGGGCGGTGCGGCATTTCCAACCCACGTAAAACTGGCACCACCCAAGGAGAAGGAGATTAATACCTTTATTTTAAATGGTGTTGAATGTGAGCCTTTCCTTACTGCTGATCATCGGGCTATGCTGGAGATGGGTGATAAAATGCTCATCGGTATGTCGATCATTATGAAGATCCTCGGTACGGAAAATGGATACATCGGTATAGAAAATAATAAACCCGATGCCATTGAAATAATGAATGAACTGGTGTCAAAAAAATTTCCTGCCTTTAAAGTTGTTCCCCTAAAGGTGAAATATCCCCAGGGGGCGGAAAAAATGTTAATCGAAGCAATCGTAAAACGTCGCGTCCCTGCCGGTGGATTACCGATGGATGTTGGAACCGTTGTTAATAATGTGGGAACTGCACTGGCCGTCGCTAATGCTGTAGTAGAGGGAAAGCCATTAATAGAAAGGATCGTAACTGTTACCGGACAGGGGATAACGGAACCAAAAAATTTGATGGTGCGCATAGGTACACCCTTCAAGACTTTGATGGAGTCCTGTGGGGGATTAAAAGAGAGCGCTATCCAGGTTTACATGGGCGGACCGATGATGGGTTTTGCTCAGTATGATATGAATGTACCAATAGTAAAAGCAACCAGTGGCATTATCTGTCAGGAAAAAAGCGATATATTCAAGAAGAAGACTTACCCTTGCATACAATGCGGAAATTGTGTTTCTGTCTGCCCGATGAATCTTTTGCCAACACGGCTGTCGAGTTTCGCCGAAATGGTTAAACTGGAAGAGGCTGAAGAATTTGGAATTCTAAATTGTATTGAATGTGGATCCTGTAGCTATGTCTGTCCTTCTAACATCCCTCTGGTTCAATGGATTCGGGTAGGAAAATTGCAGGTCAGTGAATCGAAAAGAAAAAAAGTTGCTTAATAAATGAGATAAGAAATTTATGGAAGAAAAAACAAACGAACAAGAAGATCAAAAATCTGGTCCGGAAGGGGCGGATCCTTCTCTGGAAAAATCAACTGCGCCGGAAAAGGATGGGGAAAAACAGGAACCGGTAAAGAAACCCGAAACTCCGGCGGCAAAACCAAAACCAGCGCCAGCACCAAAAGATCCCCGGGATAAGTTATTTAAACCAGAACAGACGCTGATCATATCGTCCTCACCTCATTTTCACACTCATGATAGTGTCCCAAAAATTATGTGGTCTGTTGTTGCCGCCCTGGTACCGGCTACGGTTATGGCTATTTATTATTTTGGTATGGATACCTTAATCATGATCGGATCCTGTGTGGCCGCGGCTCTGGTTACAGAAATTATTATGAATAAAATGAAAGGTGAAGGACTGACGATCAATGACGGCAGCGCTGCAATTACCGGTCTGTTACTTGCTCTGACCCTTCCGCCCTCATTACCTATAAGTGCAGGTGTGATCGGATCTGTGTTCAGTATCAGTATCGGTAAACAGATATTCGGGGGATTAGGGTATAATATTTTTAATCCGGCACTTCTTGGTCGCGCTTTTCTTCAGGCCAATTTTCCGGTTGCTATGACAACCTGGACATACCCGAATACGGAAAAATATGCACAGATTGATGCTGTAACAGCTGCCACACCTCTGGCCCAATTTAAATTTGATAAAATAGTGGCAAATTACGGTGATCTGATTTCAGGAAATGTAGGCGGCTCACTGGGTGAAACATCAGCGCTGGCCGTGTTAATCGGAGGTATCTTCCTGCTTATTATGAAATACGCAGATTGGCGTATACCGGTGAGCTATTTAGGAACAGTTTTTATACTTGGAGGATTATTTTGGTTTTTTTCACCGGGAAATTATCCGGATCCTGTCTTTCATCTCTTATCCGGCGGATTGATGTTGGGCGCTCTTTTTATGGCAACCGATATGGTTACCTCGCCGATAACAACAGCCGGTTCCTGGATCTTTGGCGCCGGCGCCGGTATCGTCCTGGTAATTATTCGTCTTTTTGGTGGCGTACCAGAAGGTGTGATGTATTCCATTTTATTGATGAATGCTTTTACACCGCTTATTAATCGCTATACCCGTCCGAAATATTTTGGGGAGGTGCGCGCATGAATCTGACAACGAAAATGATAGTTGTATTAACGGTTCTGACCATGGTTGCCGGTGGGCTGCTCTCTTACTGGGATGGTATTACCAGTCCCAGGATTGAGGCCTATAGATTAGAACAATTAAAACAAGCGATTGCTGAAGTTTTACCTGACCACGAAAGCTATGATGAAGTAAAGGCTGATGGAATGATACTATATATAGGTAAAAACTCCAACGATCCTGAACCGGTTGGCCTTGCCTTTGAAGCCATTGGTAATGGATTCCAGGGAAAAATATCGATTATGGTTGGAATTAGCCTGGATTTTAAGAAGATCAACGCGATCAAAATTCTTGAACAACTTGAAACACCCGGACTTGGTACTAAAATTGTTGAGGATCCCTCAAATAAGGAAGACCGCTTCTGGTTTCCCAATCAGTTTAAAAATCTGATAACTGAGCCACAAATCGATGTGGTAAAAAATATCAAACCAGGCAAACCAAACGAAATCCAGGCGATTACAGGCGCTACAATCTCGTCAGTAGCGATGGCGACAATTTTAAATGATGGGATTCAAAAAGCAAAATCGATTTATCAATTAAAAGTTCAATAGGTATCCTAATGGCTAAAAGCAAAACTACACTAAGATATGAATTTTTAAAGGGTTTGTGGGACGAGAATCCGATATTGAAATCATTACTCGGACTCTGTCCTGTACTGGCTGTAACAAATTCGGCGATCAATGGATTGGCAATGGGATTGGCTACGACCTTTGTGCTCTTATCATCGAGCATTATTATTTCCTCAATTCGTAATTTAATTCCCAATCAGGTGCGAATTCCTGCCTTTATCGTCATTATCGCCACTTTCGTGACTGTGGCTGATCGATTTCTGGCCGCCTTTTTCCCGCTCATCAGTAAAGACCTTGGACCCTATGTCCCGTTAATTGTAGTTAACTGTATCATCTTAGGCCGGCAAGAAGCATTTTCTTCAAAAAATTCTGTATTCAGATCGATTATCGACAGTTCCGGAATGGGTGTTGGATTTATTCTTGTACTGGTTGCTTTGGGAGGATTTAGGGAGATACTCGGATCTGCCAGCCTGTTTGGTGTTACGGTTCTCGGCGATTGGTTCCAACCCTGGTTGGTAATGATTCTGCCCGGCGGTGCCTTTTTAGGTTTGGGCATTTTTATCGGCATTGCCAACTGGATTAATGACAGGAGGGCCAGGGCATGAAACTGATATTACTTTTTATATCTGCCGCTGTCGTCAATAACTTTGTCCTCAGTTATTTTCTGGGAATTTGTCCCTTTATCGGTGTCTCTAAAAAGGTGTCATCGGCTGTGAGTATGGGAATGGCGGTAACCTTCGTTATGACAATTACCGCGGCGGTTACCTGGTTAATCTATCATTTAATTCTCGTCCCGGCTAATCTGGAAATTCTGCAATATGTATCATTTATTTTGGTGATTTCATCATTGGTACAGCTGGTTGAGATGTTTGTAAAAAAAATCAGTAAACCGCTCTATGACACATTGGGAATATATCTGCCTCTGATCACAACCAATTGTGCCATACTCGGATTGGCATTATTTGCGGTATTACGTGAATATAATTTTATGGAAAGTCTTGTTTATGGCATTGGCGCCGGGGCTGGTTTTAGTCTGGCCATCGTCATTATGGCCGGGATCAGAGAAGAACTGGAATTAGCGAAAGTTCCGAAACCTTTTGAAGGCGCCGGCATTACAATGATAGTAGCTGCGTCGTTAGCCCTGGCATTTATGGGTTTTGCAGGCCTGATTTCGGTATGATTTTTTTTACCGCAAGGACACGAATAACCCACCCCTTAATCCCCTCCCTTATGTATAAGGGAGGGGAAATGGGGAGGGTTATATCCTGGCGTCTTTGCGGTTACATAGCATCGTGTCGCTACGAGAAAAAGTAATAACATTTTGTAAATTTAAAGGGAAAAAAATAAATGGATTTTACTGCAATTATAATTGCAATGGCCAGTTTAGGGGGGCTCGGAATGATCTTCTCGGTTGGCTTATCTATTGCCAATAAAAAACTACATGTGGAAGAAGATCCGCGCATTGCCGAAGTGATTGAAGAACTTCCGGGAGCAAATTGTGGCGGGTGTGGATTACCTGGATGTGCGGCTTTTGCCGAAGCGGTAATCGCCGGGGAGGCCGAAATATCCGGATGCCCGGTAAATTCTGATGAAGGCTCACAACTGATTGCTGAGATAATGGGTGTTGAGGTAACTACCTCGGAACGTCTGATCGCCCGGGTTATTTGCCAGGGTGGAGACTATGAAACGGCTAAAAAGGGTGTTTATCAGGGGGTTAAAACCTGTATCGGCGCTACATTTGCCGGTGGTGGAGATAAACTCTGTTCTTACGGATGTATCGGATATAGTGATTGTGTCGAATCCTGTCCTTTTGATGCGATGTATATGAATGACAACGGATTACCGGTTGTTATTAACGATAAATGTACCGGTTGTGGTAATTGTGTAGAAGCCTGTCCCCGTGACATTATGGAACTGCACCCGGAAAGCCATAAATTATTTGTCCTCTGTAAAAATCTGGATTCTCCAAAAGAATCACGAAAGATTTGTACCCGGGCTTGTGTCGGTTGTGGAATTTGCGTACGACTTGCCGGAGAGGGGAACATGGAAATGCAAGACAATCTGGCGGTTGTGAACTACGATATCTATGGCTCCGATCCGGTATTGCCAACAGAAAAATGTCCGACCGATGTATTGGCAATTCTTGGTGGGCAAGTCATTGAAGAAAAACAGAGTGCCTGACTTGACCAGCAGATCCTCTGAAGTGGAAATCGGTGTTGTAACTGCTCTGCAGGATAATGACGCGATTGTGGAATTATCGATACAGGAATCCTGTGAATCCTGTGGAGCTCGAATGGTCTGTGTTCCGGATCAGACCGGTAAAAGGCGATTGCGGGCGGCTAATCCACTTAAAGCTGGAGTCGGAAGTCATGTAACTATTACTGAAAAATCAAATTTTCTACTCCAGATATCTTTCCTCCAATATGGTATACCTTTTATAGGTTTTCTCATTGGCGTATTTCTGCTCTATGCGACAGACCTTTCAGTGATACCGGTCCCTCAGGAATTGGTGATCTTTTTAGGTGGAATTGCAGGGATGATGATCGCTGCATTGATCTCACGATTTTTTATCGAAAAATTGGCCGAAGGCAACTCAACTTTTTTTGAGATATCTAAGATTCTGAATTAATACATTTATTTTCCATTAAATTGCAGATAAACCCTCATTTTTTTAAATTATTACATAATAAAAAAATAACCGCAGAGACGCAAAATAATTATTTTTATTGTCATCCCGAAGGGATCTATGCAGTTGTTAGTAGAGATGTTGCAAGCAAGTGCAAAGATCCTTACAGGATGACATAAATTGATGTCTCTTTGCGTCTTGGCGGTTAAATTATTTCTACATTTAGCATGACCCAACAATCTAAAACCGCTAAAGCCGTCGCCTGTGCCAATATCGCTCTGATTAAATATTGGGGTAAACGTGATATCGCCTTAAATTTGCCTGCTGTGGGCTCAATCTCCCTTACTCTGGAAGCACTTAAAACGCAAACCCGGGCAACATTTGATCCAAATTTAGACAAAGATTATTTGATCATTAATGACCAACAGGCATCTGAATCACAACGGAAGCGTATTGAAAAATTTCTCGATATCATCCGGGAAAAATCAGGTAATCGTCTATTTGCGGAAGTAAGAAGTGATAACAACTTTCCAACTGGTGCCGGATTAGCTTCATCCGCGTCCGCCTTTGCCGCTTTGAGTCTGGCTGCCACACACGCTTCAGGGCTGGAATTGAATAAAAAAGATCTCTCGGGATTGTCCCGGAGAGGATCCGGCTCGGCTACCAGGTCAATTTATGGCGGTTTTGTTGAGATGCAAAGGGGTAAGGATGCTTCCGGTAAAGAGGATTTCGCCATCCAGTTGGCTTCGCAAGATTATTGGGACCTCAGGCTATTGATCCTGATTACCTCTAAAGAGGAAAAGAAGATGGGATCGACCGAAGCAATGAACTTAACAGCTAAAACTTCACCGTATTACCAGGACTGGGTTAACTCCTCTGGTAAGGATCTTGTAGAAATGAGAAAAGCAATCAGGGAAAAGGATTTTGAAAAATTGGGTGATCTGGCAGAATATAGTGCAATGAAAATGCATGCGTTGACATTAAGTTCAAGACCTCCTGTTCTTTACTGGAACAGTACAACACTTGAATTGATAGAACAGGTGAGGGCATTACGTCATGATGGAATTCCTGTTTACTTTACAATCGATGCCGGCCCGCAGGTTAAAGTAATATCCTTACCGGATCATATTAACACACTGAAATCACACTTTGAATTTTTTCCGGGCGTTGAAAATATCATGGAATCAAAACTTGGACCGGATGTGGAATTAATCGGAGATGATAATTGAGCATTCGGGTAAAGGTACCGGGAAAACTGATTTTATTGGGTGAATACGCAGTACTTGTAGGGGCTGATGCTCTGGTCGCCTCCGTTGACCGTTTCGTAATTGCGGATATATCCACTGCCAAAAATGACGTTACTCAAATCTCTAGCAACCTGACCTCTTCTCCACTCAAGTTTACAATCGATAAAAATGGAAAGACCGTACCTGATCAGGGCCAATCAGAACAATTGATCTCTACCATGGATTTTGCACTGGCCATTATCAACAAGATTTGCAAACACATTTTGGAATCCGGATTTTCGATACAACCCTTTGATCTTAAAATTGACACGTCTCAATTTTATATAAAGGCAAATAAGGATAAACTTGGTTTGGGATCCAGTGCAGCCTTGACCGTGGCTCTCATTGTATCTATAGCAAATCTTAATGGAGCAGGAAAAAAATTATTTACAAACGAATATGATCTGTTTCGCTTCGCTTGTGACACGCATTTTTCCGCTCAGGGAAACCGGGGAAGCGGTATTGATATTGCTGCGAGTGTGTTTGGGGGGATAAACGTGTATAATATAAAATCGTCTGATTATGAGGAAAGACCTCAACAAATATCTCCGGTATCTGTCTTACAGGATCTGTTTATATTACCGGTATGGTCCGGTGTATCAGTTTCTACGAGGAAACTATTGTCACAAGTGGAGGATTTTCGATCGCGTCATAAGGAGGAATATGAAGAAACAATGTATAGGTTATCAACACTTTCAAGCAGTGGATGTGTAACCTATGCCGAAAAAAAACGCACAGATTTTCTTGATATCGTACAGGATTATTATGAAGTTCTAAAGAATTTCAGTACTAAGAGCAAAATCCCTATTATATCTGATATTCACGAAAAAATTGCAAATATTGTTTACAAAACTGGTGGTATTTATAAACCATCCGGGGCAGGTATGGGAGATATAGGGATTGCTTTTTGCGATTCAATAAAAACGCTCAAAAATGTAAAAAAAGAATTAGCTCAGAATAAATTTGAAATGATTTCACTTGGAATCTCTACAAAGGGTGTTGTAGTTGATACATAGTTGGGGATGACTAAAAAATTAATGATTTAACACGAAGGACCTGAACACGAAGAAATATAGACCCACCCCTTAATCCCCTCCCTGCAAGCTTGCAGGGAGGGGAAATCCCCGAGTACTCGGGGATGGGGAGGGTCAAAACTTAGTGTCCTTCGTGGTTAGTTAATATGTATTAAGGAAAGTAGATTTTACCGGAGGAACAATTATCATGGATCGGTCGCGTATACCAAAATTTTATCAGGCTTCAATTCCGGAAAGACTTGAAATCTTACGCGAAAAAGGAATTCTTAATAAGGATGATTATTTACAGTTCTTAAACGGCGAGAATATGTTGCCGCTTGAGGAAGCAGATAAGATTATTGAAAACGTTTTTGGTGTATTCAGTTTACCAATGGGGCTGGGATTAAATTTTTTGATCAATGGTAAATCATATGTAATCCCGATGGTAGTAGAAGAACCTTCTATTATCGCAGCGGTCAGTTCGGCGGCAAAAATTGTTAGAAATTCCGGTGGATTTACAAGCACCGGCGATGAACCGATCATCATTGGCCAGATTCAGATAGTAGATGTGGACCATTCGACAAAAGCCCAGCATGCGATTCTCGAAAACAAAACTGAAATTATAAATCTTGCGAACAGTCTGCATCCGCGTATGGTCGCCCGGGGTGGTGGCGCCAAAGATCTGGAAGTAGTGATACATCCGGGAGCTTCACACCGGGGTGATATGGTAGTCGTTCACCTCATGATCGATACACGCGACGCGATGGGGGCTAATCTTGTTAACAGCATGTGCGAAGGGGTGGCATCCCTGGTCGAAAAAATTAGTAACGGCAAAGTCTTTTTAAGGATTCTCTCCAATTTAACTGACCGGGCAATGGTCAAAACAACTTGTACGATTCCAACAAAATATCTGGATGGCAAAGGATTTTCGGGAGACAAAGTCAGGGACGGGATCATCCTGGCCAATGAGTTTGCTTATGTCGATCCCTACCGGGCGGCCACCCATAATAAGGGAATCATGAATGGAATAGATGCAGTGGCCATTGCCACCGGAAATGACTGGCGGGCAATAGAGGCTGCTGCCCATGCCTATGCATCAAGAGGTCCTTCGTATACCAGCCTGACACACTGGGACCAAAATGATAAGGGTGATCTGCTCGGATCATTGGAAATTCCTTTAAAAGTTGGTATAGTCGGTGGACCCTTGGAATCAAATCCGTCTGTGGAAATAACACATCGCATGTTGAATATCAACTCGGCAAAGGAACTGGCGGAAGTGATGAGTGCTGTTGGCTTAGCACAAAATTTTGCTGCTTTGCGTGCCCTGAGTACAGAAGGAATACAACAGGGTCATATGACCTTGCATGCCCGAAGTGTTGCTGCCGCTGCCAGCGCTCCTCCGGAACTTTTTGAGGATGTGGTGGAAATTTTGGTTCAGAATGGTGACATTAAAATATGGCGGGCAAAGGAGATTATAGAAAATCTTTCTACACGAGAAGGGGAAATCGAGGTACTTGATGAAGTAAAAAAGGAAGAGGGCATACCGGCGGGCTGTGGTAAGGTTATTTTATTAGGAGAACACGCTGTTGTTTACGGCAGTCACGCAATTGCTGCCCCGATTAGTTTGGCCATGCAGGCAAAAGTCTGGGATAGTGATAATGGTATTCACCTATTGATTCCACGCTGGGGTGTTGAAGAAAAAATACAGAAAGGTGCAGATCATAAATATTCCATTTATAAATCTCTGGATATGATTTTTGAAAAACTCGGTATTCAAGATCGGAGTATCAAAATAGAGGTGATTCCCCATGTACCTCGTGCAATGGGATTGGGTGGATCAGCGGCTCTTGCTGTTGCGATCATCCGTGCTCTGGATGCACATTTTAAATTAAAACTAAGCGATGAAGAAATAAATCAGCTCTCCTATGAGTCTGAAATGTTAGCCCATGGTAATGCATCCGGTATTGACAATACACTGGCCACTTATGGTAAGTTTAGTTTGTTTAAACGAGGTAAACCACCAGAATATAAGGAAGTTAAGGTTAAAGAACCGATACCGATTGTGATCGGATTAAGTGGGATAGAAAGTTTAACGGCCAAAATGGTTTCTAACGTAAAGAATGCCTGGGAAAAAAATAAATCACTATACAACCGGATATTTGATGAGATTGATGGCTTGACTTTACCGGCAGTAAAAGCCATCGAAAATAATGATCTCGCGCAATTAGGTGAATTGATGAATATAAACCAGGGATTGCTTAATGCCTTGCAAGTATCCTCCAGAGAATTGGAGGACCTGATTGAGATATCCCGCCGGAATGGTGCGGTTGGTGCCAAATTGACCGGATCCGGTGGTGGTGGTGCGATGGTTGCCATCTGCCCGGAAGGCGCGGAGAAAGTTGCCTTTGCGATTCGAAAATCCGGTTATAAAGCCCTGGTTATGGAAATCGGCAAGAAAGACTAATTTTAACACGGAAGAACACGGAAAAGACACGGATTTAAATATTATTTTTTCTGTGTAATTCCGTGTCATTCCGTGGTAAAATAGTTTGTAGACAAAAAACAACAAATTGAAAGATATTTTATTATGAATAAAATTGAAATCGTCTCATTTGATAATGAAATGCTGATTGTCGTTGATGAGAATGATACCATAATAGATTATAAATCAAAAATAGAATGTCATCAGGGTAATGGAATTTTACACCGTGCCTTTTCAATATTCATTTTTAATGATCTGGGTCAATTAATATTGCAAAAAAGAAGTGGCCGGAAACTTTTATGGCCACTGTATTGGTCAAATAGTTGTTGCAGCCATCCCAGGAAAGGAGAAACTCTGGATACAGCTATTCATCGGCGGCTGGAGCAGGAATTGGGTCTCGATACCGATTTGATTTATCTTTATACATTTCAATATCAGGCAAGTTTTAAAGAGGTGGGATCAGAGCATGAGTTATGTGCTGTATATATTGGCAAATCCGATGAATCAGTTCAGGTAAATGAGAATGAAATTGCGGAATGGAGATACCTTAATCCCGATGATCTGACCAGGGAAGTCGCTGACCATCCTGAAAACTTTACACCCTGGTTCAAAATGGAATGGACTAAACTAACCACGGAATTTATGGATAAGATAAATACCTTGTTGTAGTCCATCTCAAAGATGGACTACAACTATTATAGCTTATGGCCTTTTTTTCTCACATCTCCGGCACGAACTGTATAACCCTGAGAATCCAGGTATTCAAGGATAGGAATAGCGTATTTCCTGGTAGTATTTATAAATTCCTTCAGGGGTGCCACCGGCATCTCATTCTGTTTTTCGAAATATTTTCTTATAAAAAAGAGTAATTCCTCCCAGATGGCGTGATCTATAAAAATATCACGGCTAATATTTACCAACTTCTGATTTTTGACCAGTATATTAATGATAGACTGAACTTCATTCAGGGGTATTTCTATTTTTTGTACAATCTCACTCCCGGTTGCTGGCGAAAACCTTGTTTCCCTGATGATTTTTAATATTTCATTTTGTACAAGATCTATATCTTTACTCACCTGTATAGAAAAATCACTGAGTGAATAAAAATTTTGTTCAAGTTTTAAGGTCTTGCTATTTAATAAATTTTTGATAGCAGCATCAAATATTTCCGGTTGTACCCAGGAATAGCCGGAACCGGCAAATAGTTCCTGATGGTTTAATCCGGGCAGGTGTGGATTTTTTTGATGAAATTCAGAAATGTATTTTTCTATATTACCTACCAGTTGTTCAAACCTGGTTTCAGAAACATAATGATCAAGACCTTTTAATTTTAAAGACCGTACTTTTTTCTGTTTTATCAGATTCTCAATTACTTTTGTAATGATTGAATCTTGTTCAAACATTTTTTGCTGGAGGAATACTCGCGAAACCGCATCCAGTTTACGATTTGTTATAATAGTGCCAATAATTTTATCATAATCGTTAGATACCATCGTGTCGAAATAGGTTCGCCAATCATCTTCTTTGTGATGAATTTTTGGCGGATTGACTTCGACAATTCTACCGCCTGCGAGTGTAATCAATGGGGAGTGCAGTCGGATCAGAAAAGCATCATTTCTTGCTGCAGCTAAGGGTGCTTCCAGTTTTATGCGGACGTGATATTCAGACTCTTCTTCGAGAAATTTATTGTTTTCAAACCAGATTAACTGACCAAGTCTTTCTGCTGTTCCCACATATACCCTTACCTTGCTTCTATTACCGATTTTTACCGGAAAATTAGAAACCGTTCGCAATGTTCCAATAAACTCATTCGTATTTGACAGTGTATCAATGTGAGTAAGCACATCTCCACGGGTAATTTCTACTTTGGAAATTGCCTGGAGATTTACGGCAGCCCTATCACCAATTGTCACCAAATCCGTATCTTTACCGTGAGCCTGTAGACCACGGACCTTTTTCTTTATTCCCTGGGGAAGAATTTCAATATCCTCTCCTTTTTTGAGATTTCCGCTTATTATGGTTCCGGTAACGACTGTGCCAAAACCTTTGATGGTAAAAGAACGATCGACCAGTAAACGGAATGGCTGCGTGGATTCCGTTTCCGTCTGTTCTGCGATTTTTTGTTCAATAAGTTCACGCAGATTATCGATATTATCATTGGATACTGCCGATACTTTTACGATGGTAAGATTTTCAAGATGATATTTTTTAAGCAGATTATGAACATCATCTTCAACCAGTGACAACCACTCCTGATCGACCAGATCAATCTTATTTAGGATCACGATCCCATCCCTGATATTAAAAAAATTCAATATATCCAGGTGTTCGATGGTCTGAGGCATGATCCCGTCATCGGCGGCAATTATTAGAAGGAAAAAATCCACAGTACTGACTCCGGCCACCATATTGCGGATAAACTTTTCATGACCGGGAACATCCAGGATAGTTACGTCATCTTTCCAATAGGCAAATCCAATATCAATGGTGATGCCGCGTTCTTTCTCCTCTTTTAGTCGATCCGCGTCGATTCCGGTCAGCGCTCTGATTACCGCTGTTTTACCGTGGTCAATGTGACCTGCTGTTCCAATTATGGTATGTTTTTTCATAGCACTTTATTGAGGGTCTTA
>JAGLYF010000066.1 GCA_023132435.1 Calditrichia bacterium
TTACCTAAAATAATCTCAATTGGCTTAATAGGGGACACCAGAATTTGCTCCATCGTACCCATCTCCTTTTCACGGGCAATTGTTATGCTTGTCAGTAAGGCCGAAATCATGACCAGAATCAGGGCAACCAAACCAGGAACAAAGAAATAGTCACTTTTCAGATCCGGATTGTACCAGATCCGTGGTTTAACTTTGAATGTCAGAGGCAATTTACCGTTATAGTTCTCATTAAATTGCATGATCACACCATTCGTGTATTGTTTAATCATCGTCGCGGCATTTGGATCGGCCGCATCGACCAATATTTGAACAGAAGTGCCGGACTCTCTTTGGAATTTACGCTGGAAGTCCCGGTCAATAATGAGGATTAACCGTGCCTTTCTATTGAGAAACAGCTCATCAATTTCACCTATGGGACCGTCGTAGTAAAAGACAGAAAAATATTTACTCCCCTCAAATTGTTCGATCAGGTCGCGTGAAACAGATGTTTGACTATGATCGATAACCGCCAAATCGATATTTTGTATTTCCATATTCAGGGCATATCCAAACATCACCAGTTGTAGTATAGGTAAAACAATAATGATTATCAAACTCCGCGGATCGTGGATAATGTGTAGAAATTCTTTCCGGGAAATTGAAAAGATTCGTTTATGTGTAGCTGATTTTTTCATTCTAGATCTTTTTCTTTGACGATATGTACAAAAACTTCTTGCATACTTGATTTACCATATTTTTTCTTTAAAGCACGTGGATTATCCAGGGCGATAATCTGACCATCTCTGAGGATGGAAACCCGATGACAATATTCGGCTTCATCCATAAAATGAGTAGTTACGAAAACTGTTTTTCCCATCTCACAGGTATCATAAATAAGGTCCCAAAAACTGCGACGCGCCTTTGGATCAACACCGGAAGTCGGCTCATCAAGGAATATTATCGGAGGATCATGTAATAATGAAGATCCGAGAGCGAGCCGTTGTTTAAATCCAAGCGGAAGGTCGCGGGTCAAGCGGTTTGAAAAATCAGCTAATCCAACCTTCTGTAATAATGCTGCTTTTCTTTCTTCCAGAATTCGGGCAGAAAGCCCATAGATACCACCAAAAAAATCTATATTTTCTGCGATGGTCAGGTCATCATAAAGTGAAAATTTTTGACTCATGTAACCTATATTTTTTTTAATCTGTTCTGTCTGATCATAAATATTATATCCGGCAACGTTAGCCTGGCCGCTGGATGGTGCCAGAATCCCGCTTAACATACGAATTAAAGTAGTTTTCCCGGCTCCGTTTGCTCCCAAAAATCCGAATATCTCACCTTTATGAACGTTTAAAGAAACCTTGTCAACGGCAATAAATTTTCCAAAACGACGTGTCAGATCTGTTGTTTCGACAGCGTAGACAGAATTACTCATCCATACTCTCCATCATTTCAAGAAAAATATCTTCTATTGAAGGTTCAATTTGTTCCCGGGAGAGCAGATTGTCTTCTGCTTCATTTTTCCAATTTTCCCACCTGCCCTCATCGGGAATTTCATAAAAGCTGATATGCAGGGCATCTCCAAATTTTTGAATGGTATGGACTTCTTTGACTGAGTTGAACAAATCGATCATTGGATTTAGCTCTTTTACCTTGATTTGAAAAAGAGGGTATTTATATTGTGCCCGTAAATTATCCGGTTTATCAGTAATTTGAATTTTTCCATCAAAAAATAATGCAACCCGGTCACAGAGATTAGCTTCATCCATATAAGCGGTTGAAACCAGGATGGTGGTTCCTTTTTCACGAATCGTATGCAGGATTTTCCAGAATTCGTCTCTTGATACAGGATCCACACCAAAGGTAGGTTCATCTAAGACAAGAATTTCCGGTGTATGGATTAAGGCACAGGACAAGGCCAGTTTTTGTTTCATACCACCTGAAAGCTTGCCGGCCAATCGGTTTTTAAAAGGCTCGAGCCGGGAGAACTGATAGAGTTCTGCCAATCGAATCTCCTGTTCATCCAGAGGCACCTGGAACAGATCAGCAAAGAATTTCAAATTCTGCGCCACGGTTAAATCCTGATAAAGGGAAAAACGCTGGGGCATATACCCGATAATTGAACGGATTTGGGCAAAGTCTTTTTTAGTGTCAAATCCATTTACATGGATCGAGCCTTTATCGGGCAGGAGCAATGTACACACCGCTCTCATAAGCGTCGTTTTACCGGCGCCATCAGGACCGATCAGGCCGAATAATCCACCTTTCTCGACACTGAGATTGATCCCTTTTACCGCTTCAATTGTATCATATCTTTTGACAAAATCTTTAATTACGATCGCTGCCATATGAGTAAATATTCTTCTCCAGGTTTTTATAATTACATATTAATTACTACAGGCATACCATGTTTTAATATACCGTCTTTATTCGGTATAATAACTTTTATCGCGTACACTAATGATGTCCGGGTGTTTGGCGTTAATATGGTTTTAGGTGTAAATTCCGCTTTTGGACTTACCCAGATTATTTGACCCTTTATGGTCTCTTCTAATCCATCCACATTAACTGTTACTTCCTGTCCGTATTTGATCGTTGAGAGCAACTCTGCTGAAATATATATTTTGACTTCCATGTCCTTTATGTCAATGATCTCCATGATTGGTGAAAATTGTGGTATCGCTTCACCTGCCTCGTAATAAATAGTGGTAATTATACCATTGGCAGGAGATATAATTCTCGCATCCTTGATTTTTTTATTGATGGATTTAATCTGTGCTTCAATCCTCTTTTGCCCTGCGGCAATACTGCTAAGAGCTTGTCTGGCATTGGAGAGAGCGGTATGGGAATTTTGCAGATTGTTTGTCACATCATCCAGTTTTTGTTTTGTAACGGACTCTGATTTATAAAGATTGGCGATCCGGTCATGTGTTGTTTTCAGATAGGCGTAATCCTTATTTGCCCTGGAAATATTTATCCGGGCAATTTCCTTTTGTATCGTTAATTCATCCCGGGCAGCGGTCAGTTGTTCGCGTTGATATATAAGATCCGTACTATCGACAACAGCCAGCCGTTGGTTTTTCTCAATGTATTCACCGGTTTTTACAAGTATCTGCATTATCTGACCGGGAGTTAGCGCCGGTACCTGAACGGAAGTTCCTTCTAAAATACCCGTGTATTGGTGATCACCGGTATCGCCGGAGCAACCGGTAAAGATGAACAGGGCTGTTAGTAGGCAGAAAAAGGAAATCTTAGTCATTAGAAACCTCCTCGATATTTTGGTTGATTTTGCCGGTGGCAAAATCCAATTGAAGTCTGTTTTTATACCAGGTGATATAGTATTTATGTAATTCAGTTTCGGCTTCGGTATAGGCTAATTCAGATGAATCTAAGTCAAGAAAGGTCGCCAGTCCCTGATTATATCGCTCATCGGTTATTCTGTATCTCTCTTTTTCCTGACTTACTAATTTTTGTTGTAATTTTATTTTTTTCTGCGCGGACTGTAGATTTTGGTAAGCCACCTTAATTTGATGTTTTATGTCCTGAATAAGCTGTAACTCCTGTAACTCGAGATTCTGAATGTCTAATCTGGCCTGCTGAACTTTCTTTGAGTCACGATTCCAGTTCCATAATTCCCACTGAAAGTTGATCATTACTGAATAGAAATTCGTCCACTCATCAATGAATAAATCTCCGGTCATTTTCAGGAAATTGAATCCAAAACTTGCCGACAATTGTGGATAATATCTAGTTTTTAAAACATCAGAATAAATTATTTGCGCTTTTTTTTGAGCGGACAGATTTTTCAATTCGGGCCTGGTTTGAGTGGCCAATTGTATATATGCAGTGTGCTCTTGTAACGTAAATTGTATCAATTCAGGGGAGAGGGGGCTCAAAGGCGGTAGCTCTTCTTCGTTAAGTAAATAGCTCAGATTTGACCATAGTATTTTTTCGGCATCTTCTATAATAGCAAGTTGATTTTCAATCTGAAGTTTTTTATTGGAGACTTCCAACGTGTCAAATGGCGTAGCCAGTTCTGACAAATACAGATTATATATTCTTTTTTGCTGATTATTGATTCGGTTGATACTTGATTCAAGCGCATTTTGTTGTAGTAAATTATACTGGATATCATAATACAAATTTCCGACTTCAATCAGTACCGTATTGTAAATCATTGATTTCTTAATTTCCTGAGCCGCCAGTTTTTCATGTGCAGAAGCGACGAGATTTTTTGTTCGAAGACCTGTGAAAATTGATTGGTTTACAGAGAGTGAGATCAGGTCTATACCCACCTTACCGGATTCATTTGGAAGCTTCATCGGAAATTTGTCAAAATTGGCCCGGGCCAGTAGACCACTGGTACTGAGGCTGGGGTAGTAATCTGTTTTTTGAATGGAAATTTCTTCCCGGGCTTTTTCAATAAGATTTTCCTGTTGCTGGATAGTATAGTTATTCTTCAGGGCAATAACCCAGGCCTGCTCCAGTGTTAATTTATCCTGGCCAATCAACAGAGCAGGAACTAATAAAATCAGACAGAATAGAATGAACGATTGTTTTTGATAGATAATTGTGCCAAACATAGTTCGTCCTTTTATTAATTTATTAACATAATCAATTCATAAATGTCTCGCGCAAAACCGCCAAGATGCAAAGAAAATGGATAAAAACATTGCACTGTTGTAAGAAATGAATCGTCCAGGTTAAATACAACTCTCATTATTATTCGAGATTTAGTTCTGAATAGATCAAATCAATTATTGCCTCAGATTTTTAATGGAGAGAAGAATATTTTCATTTGTTGCCGGCACAGGAAGAATCGGCTCCTTTTTGTGATCGAAAATTGCCGATATGGCGTCTTTTATAGCAAGCCATACAGAAATTGCCAGCATTAGTGGAGGTTCACCTACTGCTTTGCTTTTGCGGATGGCGTTTGGATTTGGTTTATTTTGCAATAATTCTACACGGAAATCTTCCGGAATATCACTGACTGCCGGAATTTTATAGGTATCCGGTGAATGATTGAGAAGATGACCTTCTTTATCCCATTTACATTCCTCAGTGGTACACCAACCAAGCCCCTGAATAAATCCACCCTGTATCTGCCCGATATCAATGTGGGGATTTATTGAGTCACCAACATCATGGAGAATATCGGTTCGAAGAATTTTATGGTATCCGGTTAAAACGTCCAACATTACCTCGGAAACTGCCATCCCAAAAGCGTAATAATTAAAGGGTCGTCCGGAACCAATCTCCTTATCCCAGTTTAAGTGAGGAGTGCGATAATATCCGGTCGCACTCATACTTATTTGAGCCAAATAGGCAGATTTCACCACTTCATCAAAGGATACTCTCAATTTTGGAAGATCTTTATGAATAATAAAATTATCCTTAAAAAGTATTTGTTTTGGATTTACAACTTTTAATTTATTCTCTTTTTGAAATTGAGCAGAAACAAATCCGGCCAGTCTGTTTTTTATAGTATCTATAGCATTTTTTACGGCCATTCCGTTCAGATCACTACCGGTAGAAGCAGCAGTTGCAGAGGTATTGGGAACCTTTGATGTGTTTGTCGCGGAAATTTTTATCCGATCAGGCGATACACCAAATTCAGCGGCGGCAATCTGCAGAATCTTTGTATGGAGACCCTGTCCCATCTCAGTGCCACCATGGTTCACTAGTACACTTCCGTCCTGATAAATATGCACCAGTGCCCCGGCCTGGTTTAAAAAGGAAGTTGTGAATGAGATACCAAATTTTACCGGCGACAAAGCAATGCCCTTTTTGATGAAATTATGCTCTTTATTGAATTGATTTATATCGGAACGACGCTTCCAATATTGGGAACTCCTGGTAATTTTATTATATAATGTGTGAAGGTGATTTCGTTCAACTTCCTGGCCATAATGGCTTTTATTGCGTGTTTTAATTCCGTAAAAATTATTTTTCCGAATAGTGGCTGCATCTCTATTGAGCACACGAGCGATCCGGTCAATTATATTTTCAATCGCCACGATCGCCTGTGGAGCGCCAAATCCACGCAGAGCTGTATTAGGAGGAAGATTTGTTTTCCACACCTTGCCGATCACGGAGAGATTTGGTATATAATAAGCATTATCAACATGGAACATGGCACGTTCCATGATGGCGAAAGATAAATCGGCTACTGCTCCTCCATTACTATTTAGTTCAAATTTTAGAGCAGAAAGTATTCCCTGATTACTAAAACCTGCCTTATACTTTATTAAAAAGGGATGTCTTTTTCCGGTCATCTTCTGATCATCATCACGAAACAGGCGTATTTTAACCGGCTGACCGGTTGCCTGACAAAGCAGGGCGGCCCAACAGGCGGTATGATTGGCCTGTGTTTCTTTTCCGCCAAAAGCTCCTCCCATTCTCCGCACTTCTACAACAACCTCATTTCGTAGTATACCTAATACCTCGGCAATAAGTGTCTGCGTCTCTGTAGGGTGTTGCGTGGAACTAAAAGCCATGATTTCATTCTTTTCTCCCGGCAGACATAAACAAGCCTGAGTTTCCAGATACCAGTGTTCCTGGGCCCCGGTGTTAAACTCGCCTATTATAACCTGATCACATTCTTTCAAAGCTATTTCAATATTGCCACAATTTATTTTTCGTTCCGGACCGAGAAGATTCTTTGCCTTAATTGATTCATCGATCGTTAAAATCGTTGGTTGTACTTCATAATTAATCTTGATTTTTTGTTCTGCCTGGCGGCAGATTTCTTCACTCTCCCCGGCAATTAAAAATATTGCCTGCCCGATAAAATTTACTTCTTTTTCAGCCAGACACGGTTCATCCCGGATAACCGGGCCCATCTGATTTTCACCGGGGATATCTTTAAAACAGAGCACGGCATGGACACCGGGAAGTTTTTTTGCCGCTGTTAGATCAAATGATTTTATCCTGGCATGGGCGTGATTACTATAGACGACATGACCGGTTAATAAACGCTCATCAACCGGGATGTCATCGACATAAACCGATTCACCGGTAACATGTTTTACGGCACTTTCGTGTGAGATAAACTTATTCATTGTATAAGTTGCTTTAATGTTAGGATTTCTGATCTCGCAAAGGCGCAAAGGCGCAAAGTAATAATAAATCTATCTCCTTATTTGAAAGTCATCCTGTAAGGATCTTTGCAGTTGCTTGCCTCTGATATGTCATAACATGAGGATTCGTGTCGACAACTGCAAAGATGCCTACGGCATGACAAATATTCTGTTTAACTCAGTCAACTCTAGTCTCACTCCAGAATTTTAAGAGCAAGTTTTGAGCAGCGAGTATACGACCTTCTGCGCCGGCCCGCGCATCTGAGATGGGCCTAAATTCTTTTTCTAAAATTGTACCAGCTTGTTCTACTTTTTTAAAACTCCACTCGAAACCCTCTAAAAATTTTTCAGTTTTATAAGCACGCCTGGTAAATAAGGCCATCCCCCCAAACGCCAATTTTATGGACTTTACCTTATTTTCTTTTGCCAACTCAAGGTAAAAACCGCCGCTGACAGTTGAAATATCTAAATCCTTCCGTTTGGAGAATTTATAAAATTTTATTTGAGTATCTTTTTTAGGATGAGGTATTATTACGGCGGAAATCAGTTCGTTTTTACGACAAGCGGTTTTTCGATATCCGGTTATAAAATCCTCAATAGCTAATCTCCGTTTTTTCTTTTTACTGACTAAAACGATTTTTGCATGATAGGCCATCAAAAGTGGGGCAATATCACCTATAGGAGAAGCTGTTGCTATATTTCCACCGATCGTTGCCAAATTTCTGATTTGGTCCGAACCAAAAACTGTAAGCATTTTATGAAGAGCCAGAAAACGATTATTCGCATAGCGCTTAATTTCGCTCAAAGTGGTCCCGGCCATAATTTCTGTGCTATTTTTTTTGTGTGATATGCCTTGTAAAGCAGAAATAAACGAAAGATCAATTATTTCAGGCAACTTTTCATAGTTTTTGGTTACGCGTAGGGCGATATCGGTTGCCCCACATATAATAAGTGTGTTTGGATACTTCTTTCTTAATTGAAGGGATTCATTGACAGATTTGGGGCAAAAATAATTTTGATTTCCCGTCTTAAGAGATAATGAATTTCGCTTAATCTTTTGTAATAATTTAGATACCGTCTTTTCATTCCCGGAGAAATGATCTTTCTTCTTTTTCACACAAGCTTTTTCTGCTGCTTCAATAATAGGGACATACCCGGTGCAGCGGCAGAGATTTCCGGACAGGGCTTCTTCGATATTCAATCGGGTGGGTTTTATAGCACTTTTATACAAAGCGAATAAAGACATCACGACTCCCGGCGTACAGAACCCACACTGACTCCCATGAGTATCTACCATGGCCTGCTGAACAGGATGTAATGTGTCATCAGGGGATTTGAGGTTTTCAATGGTAATTAGTTGTTTACCATGCAGCATTGGCAGGAACACCAAACAGGAATCGACCGCTTTATAGTGAATTTTCCTATCGTGTCCCAATTCCCCTAGCACAACCGTACAGGCGCCGCAATCACCTTCTGCACAACCTTCTTTTGTCCCTTTGTGATTTGGTAAACTCCGCAGGTAATTTAAAACGGTGGTTGTTGGCGTATATCGTTTTTCCCGGTTAAAATCTATCGATGCGATTTTACCATCAAGTACAAACGATATTTTTGTTGACATAGAGATAACCTGTTTCATTGATCTCACAGGAAAATACGGATTTATATTAATTTGGCCAAATTGTAAAATCGGAATGGGTGAAAACGCACACAATGCATTATGTGTAGGGGCACGATGCATCGTGCCCCTACATTGGGCGTCATCAAACCAAATCCATTGGGACAGATAATCGGGATTTTTAAATAACACACCATATTGTATAGGTGGTTGGCGAACCGCCCCAACAATAAAATTCGCTGTTGGCCCATGATTTGTATAATTGGGTTATAAAGGGAAGGAAAAAAATGCGATATCATCGTCGGTCAATTCGGTTGAAAAATCATGATTATACCCAATCGGGGATGTATTATGTAACGATATGTGTAAAACATGAATTTAATTTATTTGGGAACATCAAAAATGGTCAAATGATGTTGAATCAATTTGGTCAAATTGCGAGATCTGAGTGGTTAAAAACACACACAATGCGCAAAAACATAGCTATTAATAAATTTGTAATTATGCCTGATCATATTCATGGGATATTAATTATAAAATATAAATGTAGGGGCACGATGCATCGTGCCCTTACGTATGAAAAATTTGGGAAACCGGTTTCCAATTCGATACCAACAATCATTCGATACTATAAAGCAGTGGTAACAAAACGCATTAACATATTACGAAACACTCCCGGTGCCCAGATATGGCAACGTAATTATTATGAACATATAATTCGTAATAAACAGGAATATTATGCCATCCGGCAATACATCATTGATAATTCCAAAAATTGGAAATGACATTTTTTACGCATTAATGTACAATGTGTAGGGGCACGATGCATCGTGCCCCTACATATAAACAGGTGATTTTTTTATTTTTTATTGTACAATTCAATTTTACATGATATTTTTGGGTAACCCACAAATCAAAATTTGAATTATGACAACAATTGATTGGATTATTTTATTCACATACATCCTGTTGATTATTTCAATGAGCTGGTTTATAGGACGTCGGCAGAAATCTCAGGAGGATTATTATTTGGGTGGCCGGTCGATGAAGCCATGGCAGATTGCCCTATCGGTTATGGCAACGCAGGTGAGTGCGATTAGTTTGATCGGGGCGCCGGCCTTTATTGCATTGAAATCGAATGGTGGATTGGTATGGTTGCAGTATGAATTTGCCATTCCCCTGGCCATGATGTTGATCATGCTTATTCTGATCCCTCTTTATCATAAAACCCGGGCGATCACCATTTATGAATATCTTGAAAATCGATTTGGTAAGAGTACCCGAACATCAATTAGTGCTGTTTTCCTGATTAGCAGGGGTCTCGGTTCAGGCGTAGCCTTATTAGCGACCGGTATTGTTACCGCTGTATGTCTGGATTGGCCATTGTGGGAAACGATTCTCCTGATCGGTGTGGTTTCGATTATTTATACGACCTTTGGTGGAATTGTCGCAGATATTTATTCGGATATTTTACAGTTGGTTATTTTATGGGTGGGAGCGATCATTACGATATACATTTTGGGTTCTCTTCTGGATTCGGAATCATTATCATTACTTTTTACAGAAAAAGCGCGGCTACAGGTTTTTAATTTTGAGGCGACCGGACTTGGTGATGGAGAGACCTTTGCTTTCTGGCCAATGCTGATTGGTGGTTTGTTTCTGTACCTCTCCTATTATGGCTGTGACCAAAGTCAGGCCCAGCGCCTGTTAACCACTGCTTCCGCAAAAGATGCTCAAAAATCACTTATGATCAATGGTTCCCTGCGATTCTTACTGGTTTTGACCTACAGTTCGATTGGTATTCTAATGATACCTTTTCTTTTATCTCACCCGGAATTTGCCCAAAATCTACAGGGTAAACAACCGGATTTTCTGGTTCCCTATTTTTTTATTGAATATATACCCAGTGGAATCCTTGGCCTTCTGATCGCCGGATTTTTTGCTGCCTCAATGTCCAGTATTGACAGCGCGCTTAATTCATTGAGTGCGGCTACCTACCGTGATTTTCTTGTCAAATTTTTTCCAACGATGAATAAATTTTCTGATAAGAAACAGGTACGGATTTCGCGATGGCTGACAATTTTCTGGGGTGTGGTAGCAACCGGTTTTGCTCTGCAAATGATTGGAGGCTCGGAAACGGTTCTTGAACTGGTCAATAAAATCGGTTCCGCATTTTATGGTCCGATACTTGCCACTTTCTGGTTGGGAATGCTTACGAAAAGAGGAAATCAAAAAGGAGCCATTATCGGATTGATGATTGGTGTTGGATTTAATATCTTTCTCTGGAAATATTATGGCAGTGCTGTCTCCTGGTTGTGGTGGAATGTTTTCGGTTTTGTTCTCGCTTTTGGATTTGGTTATATCTTTAGCAGATTATTCTATGAAAAAGAAGATAAGATTGATTCGACGTATTTGATTCATTATGGGGATATTAAGTCTTATATTGGTGAGAAAAAGTATTATTATATTTTGACGATCGTTTTTATATTAATAATTTTCAGTAGTTTTCTGATTCAGTCATTTTTTTCGGTCTGATAATAATCATCTCTCGCAAAGGAACTTACCCTCTCCCAGCCCCTCCCTGCAAGCTCTTGCCCGCCTAGGCGGGTGCGGAAGGGTGTCGAGCACAGCGAGACGGGGTGGGTCATTCCTAAATAGATTTTACATTTTGAATAAAAGCAGACACCTTGCTCTCATCAAGCTGATCATTTGTACGTACACCACTGCATACATCGACAGCGAATGGTTTAACCAATTCAATCGCCCCTCTTACATTATCCGGATTTAATCCTCCGGCCAGAAAAACCGGTATGTTTATTTGCCGACATATCTGAGTACTGACAGACCAATCATGTGTTCTACCGGGACCACTCGGCATATTTGCCACCAATCCTAAAGCATGCGCGCCACAACCGATAGCAATCTTTGCTTCTTCGATACTTGAAATACAACATATTTTAACACGGGTAACAGGAACAGTATTTTGAACCATATCAGTTAATCCTGTATTGGTTTTATAATAAAATTATGATAAAAATAATGTATATTAATTAAAAAATGAATTAAAAATAAACAGATTAGTATATTATAATTTATTTAATTGTAGGGACGTAGCTTGCTACGTCCCTACAATCCGATCTGGAGTAAATTTTGATTCTAAGTCTAAAATGTTATTGGAGTACAAGAGGAAATAATGAAAAGTAGAAGAGAGTTTATCAAACTTGTCGGTGCTTCTGCGGCAGCAGCGCTGTCTCTCAAAGCTGAGGTGGCTTTTTCAAACCAAACTGATATACAAATTATAAAACCACCTAAATTGAATAAGGGAGATACTGTCGGACTGATCACTCCAGCATCACCACTATTTGAAGCACATCAGGTGATTATTGAGGCTGTCGAGAAAATAAAAAATCTCGGATATCAGGTTAAACTGGGTAAACACGTCTATAAAAAGTGGGGGTATTTAGCCGGGAGTGATGAAGAGCGTCTTGAAGATATTCACACGATGTTTGCTGATAAGGAAGTAAAAGCTATTATTGCGATACGGGGTGGATATGGTACCGGCCGTCTGTTAAAATTCCTGGATTATGATCTGATCAGAAAAAATCCCAAAATAATTCATGGTTATAGTGATATAACATCACTCCTCATAGGAATCCATCAAATTACCGGTCTGGTGACGTTTCATGGACCGGTAGCTATTTCGACTTACACGGATTATACAACAAAATATTTTTATAAAGCATTAAGTAACACAGAACCGATTGGTGAGATAGAAGATGCGCCTTATGAGGCAAATCTACAGACATCTAACCGGGTATGGACTATCCAGGGAGGGGTCGGAATTGGTAGACTCACTGGCGGAAACCTAACCTTAATTGCTTCTCTTATGGGTACTCCTTACGAGATCGATACAAAAGATAAAATATTGTTTGTTGAAGAAGTAGGGGAGGAACCTCAGGTGTTGGACAGGCATCTGACTCAATTAGACAATGCCGGGAAACTTGAACAATGCAAAGGGATCGTATTCGATCGAATGAAATCAGTTCATCCGGCAGATTTTAAATCAAGCTATTATTCAACACTGAGTAAAGAAGAGATCATCGCAGACCGAATAGAAAGATATAAGATACCGGCATGTATTGGATTGTCCTTGGGACATATTGCCAATAAACCAACTCTTCCACTTGGAGCGGAATGCAAATTGGACGCAGATGAGGGAAGACTTACAATTTTGGAAAGTGCGGTTACTTAGTAGTATCTGCAGATCATTTTAGTCAGGCAATATCTTCTTTGGTCAGACGCAGTTCATTATCCGTATTTATAAAAATACCAGGCTCGCCGGGAATCGGGCATTTATGTTCACAGATACCACAACCAATACATAATTCCCGTATTACATAAGGATATTTTATGATCTTGGCGGTTCCATCCGGGAGAATAATCTCTTTTAATTCGAATTTTATCGCTTTATCCGGTGTCGGACAATGTTCTTCGCATACGATACAATCTTTATTTTGGGCATAAGGTATACAAAGGTTTTTATCAAAATAAGCCAGGCCCATCGGTGTTTTCTTTTTTACATCAAGTGCTAAAGGTAGAATGGCTTCTGTGGGGCATACCAGACCGCAGAGGTTACAATTGTATTCGCAGTAACCTTCGCGCATTTGAGCAACCGGTGCCCATAATTCAAGTGCGTTGTTGTGAATGCTATCCGGTTGCAAACAGTGTCCATTTGACTGACAGATTCTTACACATTCCAGGCAACGAATACACTTGTTTAGAAATTCTTCCTCAGGAAGCGAGCCGGGCGGTCGTATCCTTTTTTCTTTATTTTTTCTATCATTCAGGCCTATTGATAGCATTCCGAGTGTCACAACACTGGCAGCAGATGTTGTTATGAACTGTCTTCGTGTTACATCAATAGGTGTGTGATAAGGTTTCCATCGCCAGCGATAGGTAATCGCTTTTTTCTTTGGCGGGCACAGAGATCCGCAGTTAAAACATTCAATACACTCTATCTTGCTTGTCAAAGAGACATCACTCTCGGGAATCGCATTCATTTTACATTCGACCTGGCATTTATTGCAAACCGGACATATTTCTCCAACGATACGCTCATAAAACCGAAGTTGGGATAGAAAGCCCAGCCAGGCACCAGCCGGACAAAGATACCTACACCAGAACCTTCTGGATAATTTTTCCAGGCCAAGAATGATGGCAAACAATGCCGTGATCCAGAAAACCTGTTGTACGAAGGCTTGACTTTCAGGCATTATTATTTCTTTATACAAGTCATAAATCCAGTAAGCAGGATCCTCAAGAAAAGATATTTCACTTGTCTGCAGGAGTATTGTTTCTGTAACTAAAGTACCCAGTGGATATAGTACGGCTGTCAAAGCCCTGTTGAAGATCGATAGGGGATCAAAATAACCCCAGAGATTGATGGAGAAAAAAGCGAGGATAATGGAAGCAATCAGGATACCAAACTTAAGATAACGTAATTTATCAAATTTATTCGATAATTTATTTGATGGAGATTTAAGTAGTTTACTTGAAATATCAATTGTCGTTCCCAGGGGACAAATCCAACCGCAAAAAAATTTACCAAGAAAAATTGTGAGAATAATAATAATTAGCGCCGGCCAGAAGAGCCATGATAAACTGAAATTCCCGATGAAATCAAAAAGCGGTATTAATGGACTGAATCTGAGGAATAAATCCGAAGAAAGGGAATCATCGTAGGGATAGCGTGCTTTCAGAAACAGTATGATAAAAAAAATGAGAAATACTATTTGGGTAATTCGCCGTGTCCGAACCATTAAGAACCAAGATCTATCTGTTTTAAATTCAATTTAGTCAGGTCATATTTATTTATTCCTCGGTCTACCATTTCCCGGATATGTCCTACCTGATAAAGCGGCAGAGAAAATAATTCCATACCGAGGTAATCTGCAGTAACCATGCAGCTGCTTGCAATTAATGATCTCTGTAGCTTTACATCGGCAAGGTTTCCACCAGTTGGACCATTTCTTGTTAAAATACGATAGGCATCGATTATAGTCAGTGTTGGCAATATTTCGCTTGAAATATCCGCTATTTTTTCGTCAAACCCGGTATGAATCGAACCACGATTTCCACCCATTACACCCATCAGATTTTTTGTTCCAAGGCTGACACGGCTTAAGGAGTGATGTTTCGCGATTGGTATGTTTATAACCTTATCCGCTTCCAGATAGTCTTTATAAATCTCCCATTCTTTCAAAACCTTGCCTTGTTTCAGTTTTATTGAAGAAAATTTATTTTTACGAATTTGAGAGACTTCAGCGCCCTCTTTCTCAGCCTTTTCCTCAATTTCTGAATTACTGTAACATCTTCTTGGGTCATTGCAGGTTCGGTCAAAAACTTTTACTTCTTTTGCACCGGCACTGTAGCAGGATTTTACTACTTCAGCAACCAGATCCGGATTTGTATTTGCCGCATATTCAGGGGCTCGGTCCCATCCTATATTTGGTTTTATGACAACAATATCTCCCTGAGAAATAAATTGTTTCATACCTCCCAGGCTAAGAATAGCCTGGTTAAACAGTTGTGCAGGTTCACCATTATCAACCCGAACCGCATCCGGTAAGGGGTCCTGTTCCTGACCTAACAAGGAAACGGGTAATAATCCTGCTCCTATGGTTCCGATAGTACTGGTTTTAATAAATGTACGACGTTTCATTGATCCCCCAGAGAGAGATGGAATTTTATAAGATAATTTTTAAAAAATTAATAAAATATTTAAATAATGCAAGTATTTGAAATAATACTTTTTATTATTTATCCTGGATAATTCATTTCTCAACGACGCACCGATCACGCCAGTGGACGGATTCGCCTACCGGCGAACAAAAAGGTTTTTATCCACGAATTACACTAATTAGCACGAATTTTTTATAAATACCAGTAATTGAAGGTTTTAATATTTAGTCATATTATTTTTAATTAGTGAAAATTCGTGGAATTCGTGGACTAATTCCCACACTTGCTTAGAGACATAATACTAACAACGAATTGTCATCCAAAGCACGGAATAAGGCAACTGCATCGGAGCGGGGTATTTCGATACCGATCCAATTCTTTTGTAAGAGTTGAGAAAACAGCACCTCTTCAGAACTGGTTTTTCTATCTATAATTGATTCAAACCTTGATGACTGATCTGAAGTGATATACGAAGGCATATCACCTACTATCTCTTTCTGAGAAATCATCACAGAGAGATCTTTTGAACACTTAAAGACAATAAACACGTAATCGGTATCAGTTTGGGTGGGGACGAAATTAAGACTATCCGGCTCCCATTGAAATCCGGAAATATCCTTTACACGTATTGGTTTTTTGGGAATGGAAGCCCATTCATCTATCAGATGAAATGGTTTCCTGAGCATTCTTACAATATCCTCGCTTTGCCTCAATAATTCAAAATTAGCAGCGATTTCAAAATTTGAAATTTTAGCAGTGTGTGCGGTAATTCCACTCATCTCTAAAAAGATCAGACTGTCCGAAAGATCAATAAAAATATGGTATTGATCCTGATCAGCCAGTTCAATTTTGTTTTTCCAGAAATTCTTTTCGATCTCGAGATCAACTAGTTTTTGACTTAATTCTAATAGGGGATCCTCTATTAATTGAGAATTTTCCGGAAGGACATCTTTGTCACGCTCGAAGATAGTGTAGTAATAACCAGCTGAAATACAAATGAGGATAAGAATTGTAATAAAAAAATTCTTCATTAATGGGAAATCGACATTATTTTAAAATAGTATAAATAGATCAATTATTAAACCACGGAGTACCACGGATAAAAATATCTCTCGCAAAGGTCACGCCGGTAGGCGGATTCGCCTACTGGCGAACGCTAAGACGCAATGTTTAAAATAACAAATCACAAATATCAAACCTCAAATAATTTTAAAATACGAATGACCAAATTGTAAATTGGTTAATGAGTATTATTTTGGTATTTCGAAATTGGAATTTATTTGTCATTTG
>JAGLYF010000067.1 GCA_023132435.1 Calditrichia bacterium
TACCTGTTTTTTAAGAATCTAATATTTTCTTTTTCAATTTTCAGTTCTTCTTCCAATGATAAAAGTTTTTGAATGTATCCCTCATCAGCATGCGACATATTAGCAAAAGCCTCTCCGCTCCCGGTTATAGACAATCTCTCCGAGGGAATTAACATAGAGAGAAGAAAGCCTGAAATAAATCCGCTTATCACTAAAAACCAATGTCGCTTATGCTTCATTTGGAATAGTATCCTGATTGAATACACATAGTAAATTATTAGAATTTACTATTAAATAATTAAAAAATATGTAGGGACGTAGCATGCTACGTCCCTACATTATCTCTAAAAATAAAAGAGTATAAAGTAAATCCTCGTTCAAATACCGTAATGCATGAACGAGGATTTCCAATCAAAATATAATGCGATTCTTATTTAAATAAACAGAACTAGCGTTGTAGTTCGCCCTGAAGTGATTTCAGTTTGCTGATAATTTCCTGTGCTTTTTGTTGGGCGGCTAAGTAATCTCCACCATCGAGTGCTGCCTGGACTTCTGATTGCATTGCCTCAGTCCGTGCAATTTCTTCCTTGATCAATTGAAGCGCCTCACGTGTTCCTTTTCCCCGTGGAGCACTTCGCCACATTTTTTGAGTGGTCGCTACTTCTGCCTGAATTCCTGCCAATGCCGATTCAGCTGCCTGTTTTACTTCTTCTTTCTTTGCCGGGGCAGCGGCAGCAGCCTCATCAGCAGCGGTTTTTGCCGTGGCTAATAAATTTTTTGCCTCATCAAAATTACTAAACATGGCAGATTCTTCTTCCTTTACCACAGCCATTGCTCTATCCAGAGCCTGTTTGGCAGCATTGTATTTATCGGGAACATACATATCTGCCTCTGCCTTTTTTGCAGCATCAAGGGCCGCGTTGGCATCGTCAATTTCTTGCTGAGGTACGTCATCACATCCCGTAAATGCGAACATCACCAAGATCATGGTTAAAAAATACAAAAGTGTTTTTACCCTCATATTACCTCCTTAAATGTAGATGATTTTTGTACGAAGATACAGAATTTACAAATCCCTGTGATAAAGCCTGAATGCAGGTGACAACAATTGCCCCATATTTTGATTAAGGTAACAATACCACAAAAAAATCGCAATTAAAAAAAAAAATAGTGATAAAAATCCCAAGATATGATTATTTAAGATGATTCTTTCAATTTGGACATCGCATCGGCGATATTGCTATAAATTGGAATAATTTGATCGGTTTCACAAACTGATAGTGTCTCTAAAACTTTTTTGGAAGTACAGAGTATTACCATGTTACCTTCTGCATTCATAATATGTGTCCAGGATGACATCAAAATTCCGACACCGATGCTGTTTATTAATTTGACACCTTTAAGGTCCATAATGATATTTTTATTACTGTATAAGAGCACATCATTCAATGTGTCATGTATCTGTTCAGAATCATCCCCACCTAACACCTGCGTAAAAATGGAGATGATTGTGACATTTTCTATTTTTTGTATTTTTATTTCCATATTATTTAAATCTTATAATTCATTTCAGTAGCCTTTTTATCATATGTAGATTCAGATATCCTATATCTGTTTTTATTGATTAAACTGGCGTCGCTGTAAGGGGTAGTTTCGTTTCAAATTTTTTTGCATAATCTGTGATTCTTTTATGAAGTTCTCATTTGGTGTCTTCATGAAGAACTGATGGTTTATAGGATTTAACCAGTTTTTTTACTTCTTATCTAAAATCCGGAATGTCGGTCGCATGGCCAATTTCCTTTACCACACTTTCAGTTAGCTCGCTGGTGAACAACAACTGGAATTCAATTTTCCGTAAAAAGGCTTCAACACGCATTTTTATGATCGGCTGACCATTTGACAATTCATTGCTAAAACGAACAGTCACTGGTTTATCTAAAAATAAATAGGGTGAGACAATTGCAGACTTGTGAGCTATTTCCCGGCATTTATCAAGGTCTGATAAGAGAGGTAAATAAAAATCAACGCGAACCGGACAGTTTTCCCGTTCAGCACTGACACTGACAACAGTCTCTTTTATAATTCGGCTGTTTGGAACAACAACTATGTTACCATCTGGTTTTTTAATCAGTGTTTCACGAAATCCGGTTTTAGTAATTTCTCCGTATATATCACCAATCTGTATTTTATTTCCCTTTTCAATATGTTCTTCAAAGGGTACAATAAGTCCGGCAATTATATCCCTTAATATATCCTGAAAGGCCAGGGCTAACGCAAATCCGAATATTACGAGAAGAGAAATAGAGGATATGTAGGTTAAGTTTAACATCTGTGTCATTATAATATAGATGACGAAAAACCAGAAAATTATTAAGAAAAGTGGGACGATTTGCTTTAAAATATGCGAATATCTTGTTCTGTGCTCTGATAGTCGTTGAAGCGGTTGCCGGAGATAAATGCTTAAAATAAAAGCTATGATAAAAAGGAGAATCGCATACAAAATTCTAAATGAGTCAGAAAGGTAATCGTATTGCGAAGACAAATCTGTATGTTCCAGATCAAAGGCTGAACTATCAGAAGATTGTATCTGTAAAGAATCGGTAGATTCCTCAGCAAGTAGGATTCCATTTATCGAAAAAAAACAGAGAAGAAATATAACGAGATATATTGGACGCATTTTTATTCCTATGAAAGAATATTTTTCTTTTTTAATATTTGAACGAGGGGTCGGTATATAAACGGGTGAATTTGGTAGCCATGTCCATTTTTAATCAATAATCCTTCACCTTCCAGGTTTTCTAGCTGTAGCCTGCTCCTATTCATATTCTGATTAAAAATCTCTGAATGACTCTCCGGTGACATGATCTCATGATGAAGTGTGGCGCTTAAAGTTAAAACATTTTCCTCTGAAAGTCCGTTCAGGAATCTAAAATCAATATCAAGATTTGTGGAAAGAACCATTTTATCTTTAGAAAATTCCTTAATGGAGCGTAACCAGACTATAATGGCAGTGGTTATATTTCCGCCTGCAAATTTATGTAACTTATCAAAGTATAATTTTTCTAAATATGCCTGATGTGGATTATCATCCATGGACTTGGATTTTTTCTTCCTGCGCGGATTTCCGGTTGATTCAAACTCCAGAAGAAATCCACTGGCCCGGTGACGTTTCATGATTATAGATTTTAATTCATCCGGGGTAATCTTGTATAACGTTAACAATCGTTGAAAATAAGAATCGATGCCGATTGCCTTTTGTAAAAACTGCCAGCTATATAATGTGCAGGTGGAGATCCAGAATACTGAGTATTTTGTACGGGAGAGGAGATTTAGAAACTTTTCCAACCCACCAAATCCGGATACAGTTTTAAGATACATAAAGTGTATATTTTCCAAAATACAGATTTTAAAACTACTCTCCTCGAGGATTTTTTGTTCAAGTTCTTCCCAGCTTTGCATACGCCTGAAATGGAAGGCATCACATATAATATTGAGTATATTTTCCTCACTATATTCTGGTCTGGTAAAAATAATTCTGGTAGTTGGAGTCTCGTTATAAATCTCATTTTCGGTAAAATTGAGGAAAGTGGTTAAACCACTACCTCTTTCACCAATAATAGCGACTGCTGAGGGTGTACCATTTTGCCACTTGTTAAATTCATCTTGCAGAACTTTTATTTCACTATATCGATTTGTAAAAAAACGTTTATCATTAAGCGATTGAAAATGAAACAATTTTTGATATATAAAGGGAAGTTTTGAAATTCGTGTTTCGGTTTCATTTAGATAACGTTTTATTTTTTCATTGTCAGCGTGTTTGTAATCATGTGTTGCAGGTTTTAGACTAAAATATTTTCGCCATACTTTTTTTATAAAACTTTTAAGTTCCGTATACAGAAAAGGAAAAAAAGATATTATCAGATTTAGCGTAGCTGATCCGATATGTTTAAGTTTATTAAAAAATCTTTTCCTTTTTAATTGTGATTTAAATTTGAATAATTTTTCACTATCTAAAAATTTTTCCAGTTTCGTTTCAAATTCCAGGCTATTTGTGAGCATATCTTCAGAGCACTGATCAGGAATTAAAGCAAGGTTTTTTCTAAGTTCGGTCAATCGTTTCGCTGCCCGGTCCAGTCCTTCACTCATTTCACTTTTAGCTCTTTCAAATACGGGCCAATTGCTGGACTGGTTTATTAGTTTAAGAGTAGAATCCGAATTGAATTCAATAAGCTGATCAATCTCTGATATAACACGAAGGATATATTTTATTTTGATCTCAGTTGTGGAAATAGTCTGCTTAAATTTTTCCTGAAACGGATCAGAAATTTCGTCTTTCACTAATTCCTTTAGTGGTACAGATTCTATATTAGAGCGAGGAGGCCGTCTCTCAGTATCCTGTCTTACGAATGCCAGATGTTGCTCACCAAGATTATTAACCGCTGTGGTTAGAGTTTTTAAAGAATCTTCAAGTAAACGAACGATACCAACACTATGGATGGTTTCTAATAATTCCTGCAAAGCGTTGAGAATAGATTTTCGATTACTTGTCACTAATGAGCGAAACTTTGTCTCATCCTTGACATCGTCAATTTCATTGGAGGTATTTGATAAAAGGTTTTTAACTTTTAAAAAATAGGGCTCGATTTCATTTTGGAAGCCATCATGAAGTCTTGAGGAAGTTCTGTACAGGTTTTTGACTGTCTTGTATCTGAGCAGGGAAATTTCGGTATCCTTTTGCCATTCACCCTGAAAGGTTCGAAAATGATATTCCCAGGCTGTACGATATCTTTTAAATCTGCTACCAATCGAATATTCAAGATGACTTAATCGCTGATCTGAATATAACTTGTTTTTTAGTTGGAACGTACCGGCCCAATCCCAGGCCCATAAAAATGACTCAGATATTTCTTTCCACTGTTTATCGAAACGATCATTAAATTGATTTTCGTATTTAATCAGGGCCTGTAAATTTTCTTCCACAACTTTTAATACTTCTGCAAGTTCAAACAGGTTATTAAAGATATCGTTTTTCTTCTTTGGATCTAATATTGCAGGTAATTCTCCCAGAATAAGAGATTTGTTGGCAAACTCTTTGACATTTAAATGTAGTACAAATAATTGACCGGTAATTGCATGAAGATAGCGTTGCCACTCATCAATCATAAATTTGATTAACGGATTTTTTATATAAAAACTTAACAAACTATGAAGCTTTATAACCCTTTCTACAGGTTTTAACTGGAGTGGGGGTTTATGTCTTAAGTCACGATATTTATTAACCAGATTATGATAACCCAAAGAAAAGGTATTTTTTAATGGCTGGTATCTCTTGCGGAGCTTACGAAGAAAAGAATCACCCTCTTGTATTTGCCAATATGTTTCCCCGATCAACACTCTGAGTTCATCCGGATAATCAGCAAGGAGTTTTTCGAATTCAACTTTTAGGGGCGAGGTAATTTTATCATCAAAATCATCAGGAGAAACATATTTAAGCGATTCTGTCCATAGCCTTACTTTAGCAAATTCAATCTCAAGTTCGTTCCAGAAACTATCAGGCTTATTCGCCCATTCATCAGTGTGTACAAGAAGGATCTTAAGAGAATTTAAGATAGATTCCAGTTCAGATAATCTTCCCTTATGATAATTCTGCCAGGTAACAAACGATCGCTGAAGGGCCGACTTAACTACCGGAGCAAAATGATCAAGAACTTGTGATGATTCATATTTCATATTTTATATTTACCCGTTTAATTCACCAGAATAAATCACTTGTATTTATATGCTTAAGTCTGGTTAAAAATAAGCTTTTACATTATATTCGACACAAAAGTATAGAATCTGAAGAATAAATCAATTTTCACCAATTAACCTGATCTATTCGTAGGCCCTGACTATTAGGGACTCGCAAAGACGCTAGAATAATGACAAATGACAAAAGAAAAATGAAAAAGGACAAAATAAAAAGATGAATTATATTGTCATCCTGGAAGGATCTTTGCACTTGCTTGCCTCTGATATATCAGAAAGTGTAATATCGTATCGACAACAGCAAAGATGCCTCCGGCATGACAAAATCTTCAAAACACATCGCGTCGCTGCGTCTTTGCGAGAGCTGAATGATCTCACTTAGTATTATTATTAAGAATTTCTAACCATTTGATTATTTGGATTTAATCGTTATTTTAAAAACAAAATGAGTGGTAAAAACATTAGAAAATTGCATACCGTGATCTTAATTTATTCACCACGAAGAACACGAAGTACACGAAGATATTTTTAGATTATAACCAAGAAATTAGCTCATTATTATCTAACTTGAATAATTCAAAAAAAATCAATGTTAAAGAATATAAGTAACATATAAT
>JAGLYF010000068.1 GCA_023132435.1 Calditrichia bacterium
GCCGGCGAAGGGGAAACTTTACTGTGGCTATTTGATAAATCTGAAATTCATGAATAGATTAGGTTAGACTAATTCCATTGGCTAGGGTGTGCTTTTCAGGTTTATCGTGAATTAGAAAGCAATTGCAGACAGGAGTGAGATAATGAATGGTGTCATCAAAAAAAGAAGTACAATTCCTGGTGACCCGGGGAATTCAGTTTACGATATAAATCTTTTTTTGACCGATTCACAGATGCAGGCAGAACTGGAAAAGTGTGAATATTGTGAGGATAAACCCTGCATGAAAGCATGTCCGTGCGATTGTTCTCCCACAGATTTCATAAAAGCAGTGTCAGTCGGAGAACCATCTGATATAATGAGATCGGCAGCCCTGATTATGGGTAAAAATCCTCTGGGGGGGATTTGTGGACAGACCTGTCCCGAAAAACACTGTATGGATGCTTGCGTTCATGATAAATTTGATTCTCCTGTAAACATTCCGGCTGTTCAGGCAACGATAATAGAAAAAGCAAAACTATTAAATGTAATGCCAAAATTGGCAAAATCTGAACCGAACGGAAAAAAAGTTGCTGTTATCGGCTCAGGTCCGGCCGGTCTGGGTACTGCTGCTCTTCTAACACAGCGGGGATATGCGATAACAATTTTTGAGAAAGAAAAAACTGCTGGTGGGATGTGTAATCTGATACCGGATTTCAGATTGGATAAAAATGTATTAAAAACTGACATAGAATGGATCATGAAACTCGGAAATATAAAATTCATACCCGGCAGGGAGATCAATGATCCGGAACTATTATTAGCTGATGGATTTGATGCTGTTGTCGTAGCGGCGGGACTCTGGGTCACGATTCTACCGGGAATTCCAAATGAGGATCGGGCTGTTCCTGGTATCTCCTTACTACAAAAACCGGATGATTATGATATTTCCGGTAATGTTGCCGTAATTGGAGGAGGGGCTACAGCGTTTGATTGCAGCATGATAGCAATGATCCGCGGAGCGGATAACGTTGAAATTTTTGCTCTTGAAAACCTGAGTGAAATGCCTTTGGGTAAAAAGGAGATGGATACACTAATAAAAAGTGGCATAGATGTTAATTCCCGTATTCAGGTCGATGAAATACTTTGTGAGGACGATAGAGTAAATGGTATATCTACCAGTAAGGTAAAATTAAAAAAGGGGCAAATGTTCAGTCTTGAAGCGATTGAAACAATCCCTGGTAGTAAGATGACCCGTAACGATATCGATAAAGTAATCATTGCTATTGGAGTTAAGCCAACTATTAAGACAATAAAAAATCCTGCTATATTTTTTGCCGGGGACTGTATTGAAGGGCCGACAACTGTTGTAGAAGCATCTGCGGCGGGAAAAAATGCCGGTGAGCAGGTTGATGCTTATCTAAAGAAAAATGATATCCCTCAATTTGAAAGAAATTCAAATGGATGTGTAAAAAGTATTGTTCGGATACCCGGATATGATTTTCTACCTGTTGATCTTAAAACAGATTTTTTCGGGCGTCAGATATCTTCTCCCTTCCTGTTATCCGCAGCACCACCTACGGATGGATTTGACCAGATGAAAAAAGCCTATGAGGCAGGGTGGCCCGGGGCAATCATGAAAACATCTTTTGATAGTGTCCCTATTCATATTCCCGCCGAATACATGTTTAAATATACGGAAAGTACATTTGCCAACTGTGATAACGTGTCCGGGCATCAACTGGATAGGGTATGCAAAGAGGTGAAAGAACTTGTTTCTTTATTTCCTGACCGGATAACGATGGCTTCTACAGGAGGGCCTGTCTCAGGCGATGATGAACAGGATATGAAAGGATGGCAAAGCAATACTTTGAAGCTGGAAAACGCGGGCGCGATGGCCATTGAATACAGTCTTTCCTGTCCACAGGGGGGCGATGGAACGGAAGGGGATATTGTCTCCCAGAATGCACAATTATCACAGAAAATAATCAGCTGGATACTGGAGATTGGCGACGGAAATATCCCTAAAATATTTAAATTAACCAGCGCTGTTACCTCGATTGAGGCAATTCTGCTGGCAATTAAAAAGACTTTTAATATGTATCCTGATAAAAAAGCAGGAATCACTCTGGCCAATACATTTCCGACAATGGCCTTTCGTAAAGGTAATAATAAAGAATGGGAAGAGGGAGTTATTGTGGGTATGGCCGGTGCGGGAGCGCTCAATATCAGTTACCTGTCTCTTGCAAAAGCGGCTCCGGTTGGCATTGAGATTTCGGGTAACGGTGGTCCCATGACTTACAAAGAAGCTGCTGATTTTCTGGCGCTTGGCTGCAAAACGGTTCAATTCTGTTCGATGCCGACAAAAATGGGGTATAACATCATAGATGATTTAAATTCGGGATTAAGCCATTTAATGGCGAGCCGGGGTATAAAATCTGTTCAGGAACTAATCGGAATTGCCTTACCGGAACCGATCACTGATTTTATGGATCTTTCCCCCACAAAGAAAATTTCAACTTCGGATCATGAGCTTTGTGTACGATGTGGTAATTGTTCACGTTGTCCGTATCTGGCCATCAGTAAGGATCAGGATGGGTACCCGGTCACCGACCCCGAGAAGTGTATTGGATGTAAAATGTGTAATTATTTGTGTTTTGTCGGGGCTTTGAGCATGCAGGAACGAACTCCGGACGAAATGGCGGTTCTAAAAGAAGATTAAAGAAATTACTAACCACCAAGACGCTAGGTAAAATCACATCCCGCAGATGCGGGACCAAATGACAAATAAATTCCAATTACAAAATACGAAAATCAATCTTCTCACCCTTTTGAAAATTGGATTTTGTGAATTATTTGAGATTTGATATTTGTAATTTGGAATTTAAAACATTACGTCTTAAGAGGATGATTTATGAACAAAAGATGTGCATGGGTATCAAACGATGAACTCTATATCCAATATCATGATCAGGAATGGGGTGTGCCTCAACATGATGATCAGAAATTGTTTGAGCTACTAATACTGGAGGGTACACAAGCTGGTCTCAGCTGGTATACAATTCTTAAAAAACGGGAGAATTACCGCCAGGCCTTCGACAATTTTGAGGCTAAAAAGATTGCCGGATATGATAATAAAAAGATTCAGGAATTACTAAATAATCAGGGGATTGTACGTAATCACTTAAAAATTGAATCAACCGTTCGTAATGCAAAGGCCATTTTGGAAATTCAAAAAAATTATGGCAGTTTTAACCAATATATCTGGTCATTTGTGGGTGGAAAACCAATCGTTAACAAGTTCAATGAATTAAAGGATATTCCGGCTAAAACAGATATTTCTGACAAAATGAGTAAGAATTTAAAAAAACAGGGATTTAATTTCGTTGGTTCGACCATTTGTTATGCATTTATGCAGGCTGTCGGGATGGTTAATGATCATACCGTTGACTGTTTCAGATACGAGCAAGTATGCGAGAAATAAATCTTATGTTATGTACTTATTAGAATTTAAGGTTTAAAAATGAAATTTAAGCTGAATGGTGTTGAAAAGACCTTTAATGGTGATTCCAATCTTTCTCTTTTAAAATATTTACGGGAGCATGAATACCTGATATCTCCAAAGGACGGGTGTTCTCCACAAGCTGCCTGTGGGGCCTGCACAGTTGAATTAAATGGAAAAGCTGTTCTTTCCTGCGTGACACCGATGGCAAAAGTAGAAGGGTGTGAAGTCATCACCACTGAAGGTCTGGAAGAACTAATAAAAAATGCTCTTGTCGTTGCCTTTGCAGAAAAGGGTGCTGTTCAGTGTGGTTTCTGTACCCCAGGAATAGTGATGCGGGCAAAAGTCCTGCTTCAGAAAAATCCGGATCCATCCAGAGAAGAAATTGTTGCAGAATTAAAATACCATTTGTGCCGATGTACGGGTTATCTCAAAATTGTAGATGCAATTTCATCGGCTGCGAAAATAATTCGCCAGCATAAATTTAAGAATCTTAAATCATCAGATGGAAAAATCGGATCGCGTCATAAAAGATATGATGTTGAGAGGCTGATCCTTGGAAACCGACCTTTTGTTGCCGATTTGAGAATGGAGAATATGTGTTACGGCGCCTTTAAATTCAGTGATTATCCCAGGGCAAGTATTGTCTCAATCAACTCAGATCCGGCTAAAGAATTGGCCGGAGTAATCCGGGTTTTTACGGCAAAGGATATTCCCGGCAAAAGATATATCGGTCTTATCACTGCGGATTGGCCAATTATGATCAAGGAAGGGGAAACGACCAATTATATCGGTGATATTATTGCCGGCGTCGTAGCGGAAAATGAAGATACGGCAAGAAAAGCGGTTGAATTGATTGATGTCGAATATGATGTCAAAGAACCAATTACAGATGTGCACGCTGCAATAAAAGAAGACAGTGATAGAGTACATGATAATAAAAGTAATATCCTTGAGAAATGCTTGGTTAAAAGGGGAGATGTTGACTCAACACTAAAAAGTTCGGCGTATATTATTGAACATACTTTTCAGACACAAACAATTGAACACGGTTTTTTAGAACCTGAAGCATGTGTCGCACAACCCTGGAAGGATGGTATAGAAGTCTTTTCACAAAGCCAGGGAATTTATGAAGACAGACGTCAGATATCAGAAATATTAAATTTACCTGAAGATCAAATCAATGTTCGTCTTGTACCAAACGGCGGCGGATTTGGTGGCAAGGAAGATTTGTCAATCCAGGGACAAACGGCACTTTTTGCCTATCTTTTAAAAATGCCGGTGAAAATAACCCTCAATCGCGAAGAATCGATTAGACTCCATCCGAAAAGACATCCCATACATCTTCAATATAAACTTGGTTGTGACAATAAGGGTAAATTAACAGCTTTAAAGGCAAGGATTATTGGAGATACCGGTGCCTATGCTTCTGTCGGGGCCAAAGTTCTTGAACGAACAGTCGGGCATTCAACCGGGGCTTATCATGTACCGGTGGTGGATGTGGAAAGTTATGCGGTTTATACCAATAACATTCCCTGTGGTGCGATGCGCGGGTTTGGTGTTAATCAGGCAAACTTCGCGATGGAAGGATGCGTGGATGAATTATGTGAACTTGGTGGATTTGATCGCTGGCAATTTCGTTATGATAATGCCTTAAAAGAGGGAAGTGTTATTACGACCGGGCAGGAATTAACCGGAGGTGTGGGTGTAAGAAAAACCTTGCAGGCAATTAAGAAACATTATCAGGATGCAACTTATGCCGGTATAGCTTGTGGTATAAAGAATACGGGCATCGGAAATGGGATGAACGATGAAAGTACGGTAAGGATTGAGGTGGTATCAGAGGATCAAATCCGGATTCATCACGGTTGGACAGAAATGGGACAGGGCGTGAATACAGTAGCTATTCAAACGGTTTGTCAGGAAACCGGTATCGATCCGGAATTACTCGATGTTATCGCTGAAACAAGATCTGAAACACCTGCCGGAATGACCACTGCATCACGGGCGACTTCACTGTTAGGCAACGCGATTATCGATGCTTGTGCACAGCTGCGGGATGATCTTAAACATAATTCGCTCTCAGATTTGAGAGGAAAAAATTATAACGGTAGCTGGGTTTGTGACTGGACCACAAAACCTGGTGAAAGGGAGCAAAAAGAGATAACCCATTATTCATATAGTTATGCCACCCAACTGGTAACTCTTGATCAGGATGGTAAAATCGATTGTATCTATGCGGCGCATGATGCCGGAAAAATTATTAATCCTACCATGTTCGAGGGTCAGATTGAAGGTTCTGTCCATATGGGTCTGGGATATGCTGTTTCGGAAGAACTGGTGCAAAAAAATGGTGTGCCAAACAGTTTTCGCTTGCAAGCATGTGGGATTCTGAGGGCGAAAGACATGCCGAAAGTTGAGGTTATTGGTGTCGAAGTAAAAGATCCGGTCGGACCTTACGGCGCAAAAGGGGTAGGTGAAATAGGATTGGTCCCAACGGCACCGGCGGTGGCAAATGCCTTCTACCAGTATGATAAGAAGAGGCGTTATACCTTACCGATGAAGGATTATCGATGGAGGAAGAAATGAAAAATTAATATAACATCCCGCGAAGCGGGATGTTATATTAATTTTTCCCATAGTCTGATTGCCTGTTCTTTTGCAAAGGCGAGAATCTCATCCTCATTAGTTCTGACCGGTTGCCTGTCTTTTACCACCCATTCACCATTTGCAATGACGCTTTCAACACTGTCAGATGTGAGACCGTAAAATATATGCCCTAACCAGTTATTTGTAGTTACCGGTGTAGGTGAATTATAGTTTAGAATGATCAGATTATTATCCGAATCTCCGCTAAAATTGTTGGTTTTTAAATATTTATGAGCCCTTCGCAGTCTTAAGTAAAAATCTGGCACGGATAATCCATCATGGTCCTTATGGCAGAGGTAATTGAATTGTGTACTGCGTAACATATCCGAATGCATGCCATCTGTTCCAAGAAGAACCCTTTCCTCTAAGCCTCCTCTGTTGCTGAACAAACCGACGTTGTTATTCAAATTACTCTCTGTGTTAACGGCGATCCATGCTTCTGAGCCAGAAAGTACAGACCGCTCATTCTGATCCAAATGAATACAATGGCCGAGTATGGTTTTGGGGAAATTTAGAATGCCAAATTTATCAAGACGTTGAATAACCCGGCAGTGATGTTCTTTTTTGCATGCTTCCTGATCAGCCAGATCCTCTGCTACATGAATATGAATCCCCGAATCATATTTTTCTGCCAGGTCAACGGCAGATTTCATCAAATCATCGCTTACTGTAAATGATGCGTGTAATCCAACCAGTCCGGGGCGATTCTGCAAATAACGTTCGGTCTCCTGAAGTCCTTTTTGCTGACAATCCTCTCCATCCCGTCCTGACATTTCATAACAGAGTAAATGACTTATACCAACCTCATCAAAAGCTTCGGCTATGATTTCAAGAGAATTTTCAATCGCAAAGGGTGAGGCATGATGATCAATAACAAAGGTTACGCCATTTTTTAGACAGCTGAGTGCGGTGACCAGGGCGGAAGCACGGATCATTTCCTGATCGAGTTTTTTATCCAGGTTCCACCAAATATATTCCAAAATTTGTACAAAATTTTGTGGTGTTTTTTGAGGAAGTGGCATTCCCCGGGCCAGAGCAGAATAGGCATGATGATGGGCACAGACAAAGGATTTTGTGATTAATTTTCCCTGGCAATCAATCGCCTCATCGGGACAGGAATCGACAAATTCAATCATTCCATTGTTTCCGGTATCCACCCTCAAGTTACCGGTGGTAATCTCATGATTTTGCCAGTCGATATAAGTCACATTATTAAGAAAAATTGACATATTAGAATCCTGTTTTTGGTCTTCGTGATCCAAAAATTACCTCGCAGGGGGCATTTTTGGTCACATATTTTTCAAGTTTATTGCACCACAAAGCCATAAATGTGCGGCATGATTTTGAACCATCGATCGCATCATCTTTAACAAAATCCGCAAATTCACAGCGCATATCACAAAACTTTATTTTGCTTGAAGTAACACCAGCATTTTCATCCAAGATTTGACTCTCCTATAAAAAATCCTGTTGTTCCATAATATAACCACGGATTACATTGTCAGGGACATAATTGCCTTACAGGTATGTAAACGGTTTTCTGCCTCCTGGTACACAACTGATTGGGGTCCATCAATGACCGCGTCGGTTACTTCATTTCCCCTATCGGCAGGCAGACAATGCATGTAGATCGCTTCATTTTTAGTTAGTTTTATCTTACTTTCATCACAGATCCAGTCTTTATATTTTTTTCCAATTTCCAGCGCTTCTTCCGGTTTATGGAACAACTCTTCAATCCCCCAACTTTTAGGATAGACAATATCGGCATCTTCGAATGCCGCATCCATGTTATCAACAATCTGGAAATTTGAGCCGGATTTTTCCGCCAATTCTTTAGCTTTGCTTAAACATTTATCCATCAATTTATACTCAGGTGGATGAGCAAGAGTCACATCCATACCAAATCTCGTCATCAGTGTTATTAAACCCTGTGGGACAGACATTGGTTTAGCATAACTGGGTGCGTAAGCCCAGCTGACGGCAATTTTTCGCCCGCGCAGATCCGGTCCAAAAATCTCGCGAATTGTCATCAAATCTGCAAGTGTTTGACAAGGATGATCGACATCGCATTGCATATTGATTACAGGAATTTCTGCATGTTCTGCGACCTCTCTCATGTATGTATTCCCTTCTCCCGGTACCAGATCATGCCGGATCGCTATTCCGTGGCCATAACCGGAGAGAATAATCCCCATATCTTTTGGACTTTCTCCATGGGCTACCTGTGAAGAGCCCGCCTCTATAAAATGAGCATGTCCTCCTAATTGAGTAATTCCCGCTTCAAAGGAATTCCGGGTGCGCGTTGATTTATCAAAAAAGAATAAAAAAATTGTCTTGTCAGGCAATAATTTGTGTGAAATACCATTTTTAAATTTTTCTTTTAACTCTGTAGAAGTGTCAAGTAGTAACTCGATCTCTTGTTCACTGAAATCGACCGTTTCGATGTAATCTTTTCCTCTGAGAATTTCACTCATTTCATAATCCTCATCATTTTAAATTGAAGATTGATTATTGAAAATTTTAGTCTATCCATTTACGAATTGTGTGTATATTTCAGTTCGAATTGTGTTTAAAATTGAGACGGCCCATCGGCCCGTCTCTAC
>JAGLYF010000069.1 GCA_023132435.1 Calditrichia bacterium
CAAACGAGATACTGTACAATAAAGCACCAATCCACTGGTCACAGTGGATTTTTTCCCATTTTAAACAGGAAAGTATCTGGATCAATCAATCTGTATTTCTGGGAATTGTTTATACCTTACTTGGTTTGACAACGGCGGTTCTAATTCAACGGTTGATTGATGAACTAATTCCCTCAAAAAATCTATCCCAAATCGGATATATTGGTGTTTTGTTGTGCTTATTGCTCCTGATCAGAGCATCGGCAGGGTACTTGCGGGAAAGATTCCTGGTTATTTTAAACAAACGTCTTAGCAAATCGATCAACGGAGAATTTTTACAGCATTTATTCAAGTTACCGAAACATTTTTTTGATACGCGGAAAAAAGGTGATATCACAGCAAGAATACATGATATTATCAGAATTCAGCAGGCAGTTATAAAAATTTCCGGATCAACTATCATTGATATATTAGTAATTCTTGGCGCACTTTTTATGCTGTTCTACTTTTCACCGATGATTGGTTGGATTATATTGGGATTCTTACCTGTTTATACAACGATTTTGCTTCTTCACTCCCGCCCCTTTAAGAAATTACAAAACGATGTAATGAAGGAATTCGCCCGGATTGAATCTGTTTATATTGATAGTCTCGACGGGATGGATGACATTCTTAATTTTAACGTCTCTGAATCCTTTTCAAAAACCAATACGTTAATCTATGGTTTGTTCCAGGACAAAATAGAAACACTCGGATTTACCCGAACCCGTTTATCATTTATAGCGGAAACATCAGGAGCGCTCATCACCACTGCTCTTTTAATTTTTGGTGCACTAGCAATTAGCCAGGATAATATGAAATTAGGAGAAATGATCGCTTGTTACTCCCTCTTATCCTATATCATTCCGTCAATTAACAGATCAATTGAGGCAAATATCTCATTGCAAGGGGCATTTGTCGCGATACGCCGGTTGATGGATTTGTTACTGGTGGAAAAAGAAAAAGATTCGGGTAAAAAGCCATTTGAGATGAATAATTCATTGAATATAAAACAAGCGAAATTTTCCTGGGCGGCGAATAAGCAATTATTTCAAAATCTGGATATGCAATTGCCTAAGGGTAAAATAGTTTCTTTGTGGGGCCCAAGTGGTGTGGGCAAGAGTACCTTAGTCCAGATTATTCATAGAAAATATGAGCCCGAAGGAGGAAAAATTTTATTGGATGGTGTACCTGCAGACGAAATAAAATTGGGTGACTACAGAAAAAATATTGGTGTTGTTCCCCAGCACGTAAAAATGTTTAACGGAACGATTGGCGAAAATATATTGCTCGGGCGTCCTGTAACTTCTTTAGATGAACAAAAAGAGCTGATAACCCGATATGGTTTTTCAAACTTTTTTTCAAGGTTTGAATACGGATTATATACACGAATTGGGGAGGATGGACGGATACTTTCGGGCGGTGAAAAACAGATTGTAGGATTAGCCCGGGCTTTATTTGATCGTCCTGAAATATTGATTATCGATGAAGGATTGACAGCTCTTGACAGGGAAATCGAAACATTGATTTTTACAATACTATTCCAGTATGCTAAAAATCATGCGGTGTTGATCAATACCCATAATCTCAGGATTATCCTGAAAACTGATTATCTCTATGTGATGAAAAATGGAAGTATCATTCAACACGGCGTTCCGGATCATTTATTACAATCAGAGGGATACTTTAAGTCTGTTTTTAGTGGTGAAAATGTCAGTATCGAAAAATTAAAAGTTGTATCATGAATAAAGAAAAGAACTTGGCAGAGATAAATTGTAATGGTGAAATTTTTCCAAATTGGCAAATCTTTACTTATTTGGCGATAATAAATTTCCTGATATCTTTCCTGGCCAGTGAATTTATTTTTACAAGAGATTTTTATTACACGATTTTTTCAGATCAAATGGAATTGACCAGAATCGATAAATATGTTGATATCATCAAGAGATTTTCTTTTTGGAGTCTTTTACTCCTTCCACTTTTCCTGTTAATCAGGTGGGTGATTACCGCTTTAATATTACAAATTCCCCTGCTTATCAGATATATTGAAATATCCTTTAAATATATATTTCGCTGGGTAATGTTTGCTTCGATCGCCCTAACAACGGGGCAAATTGTATATTTCTTAAGGATATATTTTACATCTTCAGAGAACATATCAAGGTCACTTTTCAAAGTCCAGCCCCTTTCCCTTACGACATTGATTAACCCGGAAGAATATACGTCTACAGCAATAGTCATATTAACTCAGTTCAATTTGTTTGATTTGTTCTGGGGAGTTATTTTATATATCGGGCTGCTTAAAACCGGTAAAATTAAAAAAATGGATGCATTCTTTTTAGTTCTTTGTGTCTGGGTTTTTTTACTCTTTGTTCAATGGGCTGCACTTTTTTTCCTGGAGAAGATCCGGTGATATATTTTCTGCTAAAATATCTTTTTATCACTATTTTTCTTGTATCGGGGCTCAGTAAATATTTGAGTTTTGAAGATACGCTGATCTATTTCGAAAGTTTAACTATGATTTCACTTCCCCTTCTTTCTTTTTTATTGTGGATTTTAATACTAGCAGAACTATTAATTCCGGCACTGGTATGGATGAATGGTTTTCAATCTAAGACTGTTTTCCGGCTAATTTTAATTCTATTAGTCTCATTTTTGATCACAAATATCGTATTTCTTTTTCTTGGATTGGAAAATTGCGGGTGTTTTGGTGTCGGGATTCAAAGTCATCCGGTACTTGGAATAGCAAAAACAGTTATTTTAATCATAATATGGAGTTTTCTAAGAGGAAATAAATTATCACAAAGAAGGTCGAATATTAACAAGTTTAAAAGATGAAATATTTGGTAGTTCTGATATTTGTAGCAGTAGTTATCTTTCTGGTTTATGTATTTCATGCAAAAAAAGAGGATGCTTTTAAAGATAATTATATATTGTCAGAAGTAAGATATGAGGGTATAATGGGAAAAGATAGTATTATAAACGATCCAACACGGCCCACTGTGATTGTCTGGTTCCACCCGGAGTGTGAACAATGCCGGTATCAGCTAGATGTTTTAAACAAGAATATAAGGCAGTTAGGCGATGTACGTTTTTTCTTTATAACTGCCGAAAGGGATTATTTCCGAAAAAATTTTAGTATGGCATGGCCTGATTTGGTACAATCACCACATGTATCATTTGGCATTATAGAAAAATCAAGATTTATAAATGAATTTGGACCGGTGGTCACACCCTCACTTTTACTTTTTAATCATGGTGGGGTGTTAAAGGAAAAACTATATGGAGAGGTGAAAGTCGAAAAAATATTGCAACTAATTAAAAAACATCCTGTTCCGGAACAGACGATGAGCGGCCACAATTGATGCCTTTTGCCGCGGGCAAATTGAAACGAATTTTGGAATGAGGAGAGTATTATGCAAGTAATGACTTATGATGAGATGAGACAGTTAAACGGGGGTGATGTTGCCTGTACTGTTGCTGTGGTTGGTCTTGCTGCTGCTGAAATGGGTTTGGTTATTGGTTTTGCCACCGGTGGACTTGGGTTTGGTCTAGCAGTAATCGGAATGGCCGCTTCTTTATATGGCGTAATGGCCGGGTGCGGAGGGTAGTAATTAATTTTGCAGGAGCTTTGGTTACTCAAGGCTCCTGCACTTTTATAACCTAAACTAAGAATTTAAAATGATAACTAAATATTCATGGTTACAATATAAAAGAATGATTACAACCAATAAATTGTTTTACGTTCATTCGGTCTTAATCGTTCCGGGAACAGGATTAATTGTGTATTTATTGAAAGATGGCTTGATAAGTATCTCTCATAATATGATTAGCCATGTTTTATTTTTTATTTTTCTCCTACAATCGGCTCTTATTGTTGGAAAGAGATTAAAAAATGAGTTTTACTTTTCATCCCGATGTTATACGATATTTCCACAAAATAAAAAAGACATTTTTATCTATACATTAATTTTTGGGATAATTGACTTAAATGTGATTTTCGCGTTGATTGTCACTGTTGCGATGATACTCATAGTTACAAACTGGAGCCTACTAGTATATATTGTGTTTTTGTTAATTTTTGTCATGTGTGAAATCACCTATTTGATTTATATGGCGGTCACAATAGAAATTATGACAGAAAAGTATGGAAATAGTAAAAATTTATTCATGATAACCTTTGCTCTGTTCATGTTCTTGGAGCTTTTTACACGATTAGCTGAGAAATTTTATCTATTTGATCTTTATCCAATCTCGGGATGGATCGGATCAACCGTCTTGAACTCTTTAAAAGGAGATTTTATAGAGGCTCTACTCTATTTTGGTATCACAATAATTGCCGCACTGATAGGTTTGTTTCTATTAGATAAGGTGACTTTCCCAAAGAAAAACAATGTCTTCGAATCAATCCTTTAAACGTTATTATTTCAGGCACTCGATCCGGATATTGTTCAGATATCAGCAAATCTATTTATATCCGATTCTCGTTATTGGATTTATCCTGATGCCAAAACTATTCAGCATAAATGAAAAGTATTATGGATTTTTGTTCTCATTTAATTTTATCATAGTTCTGTGGTTATATAGTCCATTTTATTTAGGCCAGTTTTCCTTTTCCTCCGATGATGCAAGATCATTAACACTGTTCCCTCTCAATTTTAAAGATCTGGTGATGGTCAGAAATATTCTGAATTTTAGCATGTTAATCATCGCTTTTATTTTGTCAATTGTTCTAATAGGTATATTCTATCCTGTAGCAGATATTAGTCTTTCCGGACTAATGTTCATATCTGCGATGCATTTACTACCGGCGATTTCAATTGGGAATCTAACTTCCAGGTCAGCAGTTAGTTGGATGGCTAAATTCCCGATGTCTTGGAAAAGTATCTTTGTTATATTGATTGCCTCTTTTAATGATTTTGTGATAAAAGTCTCACTACTGGTTTTTTCCCAAATGGTAATGAGTATCGTTTTCATCACATTGTTCCTGATGTATCTGTTGTTTTACATCCTGTCCTTTAGAGAAATTGTAAGAGAAATAACCTTCAATTTCAGTTCTATCGCGGAGAAATAATATGGAAAATCCTATTTTAAAAACATTCTCTCTCTCTAAAACCTACAAAAAAGATGTTGTTGCCTTATCCGGTTTTAATCTTGTTCTAAAAAGAGGCACTATTTTAGGATTATTGGGTCCCAATGGGGCAGGAAAATCTACCTTTGTAAATATTTTGGTAAACATCGTTAAGAGAGATTCTGGTGAGATTTATCTGTTTGATGAAGAAATCAACGAAAAAAGTTATAAATATAAATCCAAGTGCGGTTTTGTTCTGGAAAAACCTGTATATATTGAAAAATTAACTATTTTGGAGTACCTGGAATTTGCCGGAAAAATGTATGGGTTGTCAGGAGAGGAGACAGACGAAAGAATAGTGGAGCTGGTTGATATCTTTGAGCTGGGATACAAAAAGGATAAATGGATTGAAAGTTGCTCAAAAGGAATGAAAAAGAAAGTGTCTATTGCAACTGCTTTGCTTCATAATCCACAACTATTGGTATTAGATGAACCTTTTTCCGATCTGGATCTTGTTGCACTTGGGCGAATAAAAGATATAATGCACAAAGCTAAAGATAATGGTAAGGCAATCCTGATAGCGTCTCATAATATCCAGGAACTTGAAAATGTCTGTGATGAATTTGCCATTATAAAAGATGGTAAAATTCTGTTTCAACAAAGTTTCAGGGAAATCCGGAAGGAGATTGAAAAGAGAAATTTAGATAATTTTGAAAACTTTGTATATCGTCATATTGATAAAGATCGGTTTGAAAAATCCCTGTCATGGTTGTGATAAAACAATTGATCCAATTAATATTTTGAGAGATTCTCATCGTCATTTCTGCCCAACTGTCATTCCCGCGAAAGCGGGAATCCATAGGGAAAATGGATCCCGCATCAAGTGCGGGATGACAAATCGTAAAAAAATCTGCGAGAATCAGTGTTATCCGCGTCATCCGCGTTCAATTGGTTCGCTACGCCGCTGCGAGAAATAATTTATAACCGTATAAGGTAAGAAAATTTAAAAAATAAGCCACGGGCAAAACGGGTATAGTCTATATTTGTTTTGCCGATGGCGTTTAACAGATAACTATCCTTTGTATAATAATCATTATAACCGAGAAAGATCACCGTGCCCGGTGAGGGCTGCCAGCCGGCCAGGATATTCACATCAAGATCCTTGTAATAATTGTTCTGCTCCAAAATCACCCGCAGATATATCTCCTTGGTAAACTGGTAAACCGTACGCAGGCGTATAATATCCTGGATCACTCGTGTATTTACCCCTTCATTCGTCCCGTCAAAGATATAGTGGTTGCCGCTGAGACGGGTTGCCCAGTTGTTAATTGGTTTGAATTCCAGCCCCCAGATGATGGTCCGGGTATTACCAGTAAACGGTTCCTGATCGTAATAGACAGCATCATAGTAAATCCCGTCCCCCCAGAAAACATCGCCAAAAGCATAGAGCCAGGACAGGGTCTGGATGCTTAACTCCACCCAATACTGGTTCAGATCAAATCCGTATCCAAGATAATCTTCAAACTGGCGCAAATAACTACCTCTAAAAGAAATTTGACCGCGGGTCATGAGCTGAAGAGAAGGGTAGATATAACTTTCGATCTTTTTACCGTTTTTGATTGGCTCCTCCGGATCATGATCATACATCTGGGTCAGGTAGAGTGAGGGTCGGGCCAGATAAATAAAGGAATCGTCGGAGCGAATATCATACCACACCTGAACACCCATATCGCGGTAATCCGGATCACGTTCCAGAAAACCGTTGGCCACTTCAAAATCGGAAAAAATATCGGTGTAAAACAACCGGAAATTAAAAGTACGGCTGCCCCTGAAAAGATTGAGATAAAAAGCCGGGTCATTTTTATAGGTAAGTGATAAATCTTGTGTCTCTGACTGTAGGGCCTGGAAAGTCAGCGAATATTCTCCGGCGATTAACAGATCACCGTCAATCCCATAGGTACGGCTAAAGGAATCCTTTAAACGCACATCGGTATAGATTGCACCGATTTTGGAATAATCGTAAATATCTTTTCGTAGACGAAGAATGGTGTGAAAAGATTTTTCATCTTTGTATTTATCAAAAAAGGCAGAATCGTCAAAGGTGGAATCGGTCAGTGAAAGCTCAACAGCGGCCCCGGTAAGAAACTCCTCGGATCCGTAGTATTCATCGATATCACCGAGCAAACCCAGTTCATAACCGCCTCCCACATTACCGGTCAGTTTGACCGCCAGCAAAGGATCGACCAACCGGCGGGTATAGAGGGCCTGGATCGGGGTCTGTAAAATGGTGGTTCCTTCCAGAAAAAAGGGCCGTTTTTCTTCATAGTAAAGGGGAAAACGGCGGTTAACATCGATCAGGTCCGGGTTGGCTTCCACCTGGCTGAAATCCGGGTTATAGGCCAGATCGAGGGTAAGGTTGGAGAGCAGTCCAAATTTCAGGTTAAGTCCCAGCTGATAATCAACCGGCTCTTCAGTATATTCGCCCTTGTCATAATCCATCTCTCCATATTTGGTGGCGGTAAACTCAGGCAGTACCTCGATATGGCTGCCGCCGCTGATATCTTTTAGACCGTACAGTTTGCCAAACTGGGGAATAAAGGTGGTGGAGTTCCGGGAAATTGCCGGCCAGATATTATCCTGATCGAGATGCTGAATCGTGCGATACACCGAGATACCCCAGACCATATTCTCCATTTTTGGAAAACGCAGGCTTTTAAAGGGGATCTCTGCTTCCACGATATAGCCTTTTTTAAACAGGCGTCCCTCCGAATAATGAATATAATCGGGGGTATAATCTTCCCGGACCATATCGATGGAAATACCGTCAGCCTGGATCCCATAGGGATTAAAGGAAAATATATAGGCTTCCTTGCCGCTGTTAAAAGTATCCAGATAAAGCACAATACTGTCATCATCATCGATTTGGTCCCGGTTACAAATTGAGGATCTTATGTTATAGGGAGTGGAATCAAAACAGATAAAAGCGACATAGAGGGCGGATGGTCCGTAGCCTAAAAGAACCGCGGTTTGTTCCTCAGCCGGCTGACCGTCCACGGGGCGAAAAGTATAAAAATCCTTGATCGTAGCGGCTTCTTTCCAGACCGCATCATCCAGGTACCCGTCGATTTTGACCGATTCGTTAAAACGGGGAATGTGTACGGTAAACAGAGAATCTTCCCCCGCAAAGAGTTTGGATGTAAATAATATAGAAAATACTGCAAGATTAAGCAGCCCCTTACCGCTTAACCGGAAAGATCTTATCATAAACTCACGTTAATTTTTTTAAAATTTAACAGAAATTATGATTTTTTTCAACAATGAGTTTTCTCTCGGTACTCGGTACTTATTGCTCGCCAGGTCTGGCTGATTTAGTCATGACATGCTGATTTGAGTAAGGTCTTATATTAGGGATATCTCGATACCCGTTTTACACTTCCTGTATCCATTAAATCATGTATATCAATCATAGTTCCTGGAGATTTGTCAAACAAAAAATTGCGAAATCAATTGACAAATAGTATTCAATCCGAATCCCGTTTAATTTTGTAGCATCGAGTGCCGAGTACCGAGTACCGAGCACCGAGCATCGAGCACCGAGTACCGAGTACCGAGCAACGAGTATCTAACTACAAATTATCGGAGAAGAATTGCGGAAATTGAATTTTTTACTAAAACCTATGTATATTTAATAGTTAGAGCGCAACTTTTTAGGTGTTTTTATCGTCTTATTTGACTACCAATCCCTCTAAACCGGTGGAATCGGGAGGATAATGAAATAAATTGAAAACTATCATAATTTTCGGATCACTGAGATGGAATTAGGAATTAAAACTCGTAATTTGCCATGAAAGATTGGTATAAATATTGCAAGAGATTATTCAAGGATGGGGAGGGTAAAAACTTTGCGTTTTTGCGGTTAAAAAAGACAAAAATCTAAAGATGACGGCTAAAAATTAGTAAGGAGATATTTTATGAGAGTACTTAGTATGAGTATTGCCCTGGTTGTTCTGCTGATAACCGGTGGATTCGCGCAGGAAGAAGCGTTATCTCTACAGAATTGTATAGAGATTGCCCTGACAAAAAATCCAAACCTGGTACGAACCCTCAATCTGGATGAAAGCGCTGGTGAGGATGTGACCGCTTCTTATGCCGGGATATTACCGGCAATCAATTTAGATGCCTACACAGGAAGATATCAGTGGGGTGAACAGGAATATGAAGCTTCTGTACCTGTCGGCAGGGATTCCAGTGGTAACTATATTTACGAACGAAGAATCAGAACCGATCCTGCCGATATTACAAATCGAAATACCTTTGGTGTTTCAGTGAGCCAAAATATATTCGACGGTGGTGAATGGTGGCAGGCGATCAGTTATGCCAAGTCGCAAAAACGGGCATCGGAATATACGGTGGAATCGATGATCAACAGTACGGTGCTCAGTGTGCAGGAAGCCTTTTTTAGTCTGCTTAAACAGCAAAAACTGTACGAAGTTAATCAGATCGCGGTCACCCGCAGTGAGGATAATCTGAATAAAACCGAGAAGATGTTTGAACTGGGCGCGGTGGCCAAGGTAGATGTCTATCGCAGCCGGGTTAATCTGGGCAATGATAAAATCCAAATGCTGTTGCAAAAAAATGCAGTTTTGACTGCCAGACAGCAATTAAATCTGGTCATGGGTCGTGATCCGCAAACGCCGTTGGAATTAAAACCGGAGTTTGACCTGCCAAGCGCTTTCCCCGAAGTCGATGAATTATTTAACCAGGCTAAGGAAATGAATCCGGACCTGAAAAAAGGTGAAGAAGATGTTAATTCTTATGATCTGATGGTTTCCCGCTCCTGGGCGGTAATCTGGCCTTCCCTGGGTGCAGGTTTTAGCTATGATCGGAGGAATGAAGGTATAGAGCGTGTTTATAAGGGTTGGGATAAAAACTGGTCGATAAGCTGGGGTGTATCTTTAAGTTGGAATCTGTTCAATGGATTCAGAGATAAAGTGCGTATTCAACAAAGTAAACTGGCCCTGCGCAATGTCCAGGAAACCTATGAGGAGACAAGACGCAATCTGAAATCGACCATTGTTCAGCTGGTTGATAATTTCAATTCTTATTTAGAAATTATCGATATAAATGAAGATAATCTGGAAGCAGCCCAGGAAGAACATCGCCTGGCTTCAGAACGTTACCGGATCGGTTCCGGGACATCCCTGGAAGTGCGGGAAGCCCAGGTAAATCTGACCCGTGCTGAACAAACTCTGGTTGCTGCTAAATACAACGCCCGGATGTCACAGGCTCAGCTGGAACAGGCTTTGGGTGTTATCTATAAAAAAAGTAGGGAGACTTCTGAATGAAAAAGATACTGATTATTGGTGGAGCCGTCGTCGTCGTTGTTGCCCTGGTTTTAGTTAATATTCTCAAAAAAGAAAAGGGTACTTCTGTCGATATTGAAAAAATCACCCGCGGTACGATCATGCAAAAAGTGACCGGATCGGGCCAGATCCGGCCGGAAATGCAGGTTAAAATAAGCGCCCGGGTGGCCGGTAAAATATTAAAACTGTATGCGGAAGAAGGGGACAAGGTTAAAAAAGGGCAGCTGCTGGTCGAACTGGATCAGGAACAGTATCAAGCCGCATTAGAGCGGGCAGAATCCACTATACTTTCCATGCGTGCCAATGAGAAAAAATTAAAAAGCGATCTGATCCGCGCTAAAAACTTGCATGAACAGGGACTGATGTCAGAAGCGGAATTTGAAGCGGTACAGGCATCTTATGAAGCGGCGGAAAGCAACACCCGGCAGTCCCAGGCTTCAGTGAAAGAGGCCAAAGATGCTCTGGCCAAAACCCGTCTGCATGCCGATATGGATGGTACAGTCAGCCGGTTAAATAAGGAAGAGGGTGAAATTGCCCTCGGCGCCCAGTTTCAGGAAGATGTGATCATGATCGTTGCCGATCTGACTAAAATGGAAGCGGCAATTGAAATCGATGAGAATGATGTGATCAATGTATCCATGGGTGATACGGCAGAAGTGGAAATCGATGCTTTTGCCGATACGACCTTTAAGGGTGTGGTTACCCAAATCGCCAACAGCGCCACGGTGAAAGGATTGGGCACCCAGGAACAGGTAACCAATTTTGAGGTTACGGTTGCGCTGCTCGATTACAATGAAAAATTTCGACCGGGAATGAGTACCACCGTAGACATTATTACCGAAACACAGGATGATGTGTTAAAGGTTCCGATCCAGGCGGTGACTGTCCGGCCAAAGGACAAACTGGAAAAGAAACCGGGGGTGGAAGAACATCCGGAATCTGAATCATCAGAAGAAGAAAGTACAACAAACGAGGGTAAAAAACCGGAGATGATAGAAGTGGTTTTTTGCGTGGAAGATAATAAAGCGGTCTCGAAGCCGGTAAAACTTGGTATTTCTGATGACACTCACTATGTGGTTATTTCTGGTGTTGAGGAAGGTGATGAAGTAATAACCGGGCCTTTCCGTGTACTAAGCCGTACCTTGAAAAATGGCGATCTCATTGAATACGAGAAAAAAGAAAAGGAAACAAAAGATGCTGATTGAAGTAACTAATTTAAAGAAGACCTACCAGCTGGGTGATATTGAAGTGCCGGCTGTAAGGGGTATAGATATGTCGATCGAGAAGAATGAATATCTGGCGATTATGGGACCCTCCGGGTCCGGTAAATCAACTCTGATGAACATCATCGGATGTCTGGATGTACCGACAGAAGGCAGTTATATTCTTGACTCCAAGGATGTCAGTAAATTGAATGATGATGAACTGGCCGAGATCCGTAACCGTAAGATCGGATTTGTTTTTCAGACCTTCAATTTACTACCCAGGGCCGATGCGCTGCACAATGTGGAATTACCCCTGATTTACAGCGGACTACCCCGGGCTAAACGAAAAGAAATGGCGGAAGCCGCTTTGGATAAAGTCGGGCTGGGAGATCGTATGCATCATAAACCCAATGAATTATCCGGTGGCGAAAGACAGCGGGTGGCGATTGCCCGCGCCCTGGTGAACAATCCGGCGATTATTCTGGCCGATGAGCCCACCGGTAATCTGGACTCCAATACCGGTGAAGAAATTATGGAAATTTTTGAGCAAATACACGCAGGTGGGAATACGATAATTCTTATTACTCATGAAGAATATATCGCCAATCACAGTAACCGGGTAGTCCGTCTGCTGGATGGTTTGATTCAATCCGATGAAAATAAGCAATGAAAGAGAACTAAAACATGTTTGATAGATTTTCTCTTTTAGGCGAATATTTTGTCATGGCCTGGATGGCCCTGAAATCCCATAAGATGCGTTCGGCCTTAACCACTCTGGGCATTCTGATTGGTGTCACAACGATTATTACCATCTTTACCACCATTCAGGGTATGAATGAATATGTCATCGGGGAATTGTCAAATATCGGGTCCTCTACGGTTTATGTGGAAAAATGGCCGTGGGTAATCCGGGGCGATTTCTGGCGTTACCGTAACCGTAAAGAAGTTACCTATAAAGAGTATGAAGCACTGGCAAAATATTCAAAGACAGCGGACTATATTTCTCCAGCCGTCTGGGCATTAAGAACGGTGAAATATAAAAATGAAGTCTATGAACGGGTGCCGGTATTAGGGACCAATGAACAGTATAAAGATACGGATAATGTCGCCCCGGCTGACGGCAGGTTTTTAACCGAAATGGATGTATATCGTAATCACAAAGTTTGTGTTTTAGGAGACGAAGTAGCCAAAAACCTGTTTAAAGATGAGTCCCCGATCGGCAAAAGGGTTAAAGTGGGATCGGATAAATACCGGGTGATCGGTGTCAATGAAAAACAGGGACAGGTGTTTGGTCAGAGTATGGATAACTATGTCCTGGTGCCCTATGGTACCTTCCGCCGCGTTATGAGCGGCCACCGCGGAATGCGAATCTCCATGACCGTTTCTGATGTTTCTAAGTTAGAAGATATGAAAGATGAGATCCGCGGAATCATGCGAAAAGAGCGAAAAATTAGACCGGAAGAAGAAGATGACTTTGCTATTAATCAGCAGGATCAGCTTACCCAGCTCTATCGTGATTTAACCGGCACCCTCTTTGCGATTATATTTGTCATCGGTGGGATCTCATTATTGGTAGGGGGTATCGGCATCACCAATATCATGCTGGTCAGTGTAACGGAAAGAACAAAAGAAATCGGTATTCGAAAAGCGATTGGGGCCCGGCGACGAAATATCTTATCCCAATTCATCATTGAATCAATTGCTATCGCTTCGATAGGCGGAATCATCGGTATTATTCTCGGATATTTTGGCGGTAGTATTGTACTTTCCCAGATGGAACTGAACACCGGAGTAAGTCTGTCGGTGATCATGGTCGGTTTTGGCTTTTCATCTTTTGTTGGTGTGGCCGCCGGTTTTTATCCGGCCTGGAAGGCAGCCAAAATGAACCCAATCGATTCCTTACATTTTGAGTGAGAAAAACAATGTATTTACATTTCGGCGAAAATCTCCAGGTGGCCTGGGCACAGTTGCGGTCCAGTAAACTAAGATCAGTCCTAACCACGATGGGAATTACGATCGGTATCGCTACGGTGATCTTTATTGTTGCCATTCTGGAAGGGTATATGCTCAGCATTACCGAAGATATGCAGGGATTGGGCGCGAATGTATTTCAGGTGCAGAAATATGACCGAAGTGGTGGTTTTAGCACCCACCGGCGACGGGATGTGAGAAAGGATATAAAAAAAGAATATGCGGAAGAAATTCGTGAACGTTGTACTGCGGTAAAATTTTGTGGCGCAGAAGTCTGGAATTTTGGTGTTTCCTTTCGCTATAAGGATAAAAAGACAAATCCTACATATAGATTAGCCGGTGGCGAGCCGGAATATTTTTATAACAATGCCGAACCGATCGATGACGGCCGTATTATTTCCCGTGCCGATGTGATGTCCAACGCCCGGGTGGTTGTCATCGCAAAAGATATTGTGGATGATTTATTCCCCTTTGAATATCCTCTGGGTAAATTCATCAAAATAGCCGGTGTCAAGTTTAAAGTAATTGGTACCTTTGAAGATTTGGGCACACGCACCTTTGGTCGGAGTCCCAACAACCGGGCCGTTATCCCGATAACTGCGTTTGAAGATCTCTATGGAAAGTATCGTTCGGTGTATCTGACCATTCAGACTATCGATGCTGCCCATATCGATGAAGCGAAATCACAGGTAATTGGCGTTTTGCGTCAAATACGCAAAATTTCCCCGGGGGAAGACAATGATTTTGCAATGTGGAGCAATGAATCTCTGACGGAGTCTTTTAAGAATACGGCGGAGATGATTCAGATGGTGGCAATACTGCTCGGTATGATATCTCTTTTGGTCGGTAGTATCGGGGTGATGAATATCATGCTGGTCACAGTGACAGAACGTACCCGGGAAATAGGGGTGCGCAAAGCGGTGGGAGCCAAACGGCAGGCCATCCTGATCCAGTTTTTAAATGAGTCTGTATTTCTAAGTCTGATCGGCGGTTTTTTTGGTATTGTCCTTGGCTTTTTGCTGGCTTTTCTGGTAACATCGATCTTTGATATGCCTTTCGCCGTGCCGCTCTGGGCAGTTGTTACCGGTCTGGTGGTCACCACGATTGTCGGTCTGTTTGCCGGCATCTATCCGGCGGCAAAAGCTTCGAAATTAGATCCAATCGAGGCTCTACGATACGAGTAAATTCTATTTTTTCCTTATTTAACCGCAAAGATCACCCCGAGTACTCAGGGTGATCTTTGCGGTTAGATAGACTCCTTTTTTATTTTTCTGATAATATGTAAATTGATCCGGTAGATGGAGGCTGGATGAAACATATCAAAGAATGGCTTTGGTTACCCGCCATTGTCTTTATCCTTTTAGCATTGTTTTATGGAATACAACACCCGGAGCAGGTGGGTCAGGAACATTACGGCATTTACTCACTATTTCCTGCCGTGGTTACCCTTTTTTTATGTTTTTACACCAAAAATGTTATACTGGCATTGTTTACCGGCATCGTGGTTGGCGGTCTGGTCACCGCTGAATATAATATTCTCAATTCCTTTCTATTTCCCAGTCTTGGCAGTGAAAAATTCGCGAAAATATTGCTGGTTTATCTCTGGGCTCTGGGTGGTTTGATCGGTATCTGGAACAGAAACGGCGGTGCCCGTTATTTCGCCGAGTGGATTGGTAAACATTTTGTACACAACCGAAAAACGGCCAAACTGTTTGCCTGGTTCATGGGGCTGGTTTTTCACCAGGGAGGAACGATCAGCACGGTTTTAACCGGTACAACCGTAAAACCGATCACTGATAGAGAAAAAGTTTCCCACGAGGAGTTATCCTATATCGTCGATTCCACCGCGTCTCCCATAGCGACACTTATTCCTCTAAATGCCTGGCCGGCATATATTGGCGGATTAGTTGTACTGGGATCAATTCAACAGTATATCCCCAACGAAGAAGCAGGGATGATGTATTTTTTAAAGGCCATTCCTTATAATTTTTATGCGATGTTTGCTGTTCTCTTTACCTTTTTAATCTCTATTGAAAAACTTCCCTGGATGGGAAAACAAATGCGGGAAGCAATTAACCGGGTAACCAGCACTGGCGAAATGGACCGGCCCGGTGCCAAGCCGATGTTGAGCAAGGAAATCGAAACGACAAATATCCCCGATTATTATAAACCATCTTTGATTGATTTTTTTGTTCCGATCGGAACTTTAGTCGGTGTGGCCATAGTTCCATGGATCCTGATTGGTAAACTGATGATTTTTGAGGCCTTTGGCCTTTCTGTTATCGCTGTTATTTTAGTCACTCTTTTCCGGGGCATGAAACTGGATGATGTTTTTGAGGGACTGGTGGATGGAATCAAAGGGGTTACGGTGGGAGCAATTATTCTTGGCCTGGCAATCACCCTTGGCAATGTTTCTGAACGTCTGGGGACCTCTCAATATATTATCGAAATATCGCGGGATTTTATTCTTCTTGTTCCTTACACCCTGCCTCCCATGTTGCTGTTTATATGTATGTTTATCTCTTTTTCAATCGGAAGTTCCTGGGGAACCTATGCGGTAGTTTACCCCATAGCCATTCCCCTGGCCATTTCCATCAGTGCCGATCCGTTTTATATTACCCTGAATTTTGCCGCGATCATGGGAGGCGCTGTTTTTGGCGATCAATGCTCACCGATTTCGGATACAACCATACTCTCAGCGATGGTCTCCGGAGCTGATCTGATGGACCATGTCAGCACCCAGCTACCTTTGGCTTTACTGGCTGCCAGCCTGGCCGCCGTGTTGTACTTAATTATTAGTTACAGTATTTTTTAACTGCCACAGAGGCGGGCAAACAAAGACGCAAATAGCCCTCCCCCTTTAATCCCCCTCCCTAATCAGATTAGGGAGGGGGAAAGAGGGGGTGGGTTAAAAATTTGCGATGGGAAATTTCACTGTCTAATTTTGCGAATTATTCTTAAGTTTAATGAGTTATGAAATCTGAATTAAAAAAAGATCTCAAACAACTTTTTAAATCCTGGTCCGGTGAACAGCCGCAGAGTATTGAACCGCTTCCGGCACACGGTTCGGTAAGAGAATACTATCGTATCTCCAATGGATCTTGCACAGCGATCGGCACATTTAATGAAGACAGGGCAGAAAATATAGCATTCCTGGAATTTTCGCGACATTTTTATAAGGTCGGATTAGCGGTACCGGAAATATACATAGATGATTTGGATAAAAATATATACCTGGAGCAAGATCTGGGAGATGTCACCCTTTTTTCGTTTTTATCTGAAGAACGTGAAAAAGCCGGTTTCTCTGATAAGATTATAAAAACCTATGAAGATGTTGTAAAGGCACTTCCTCAATTTCAGATCAAGGCAGCCAATGATCTGAATTATAATCTTTGCTACCCCCGGAATAGTTTTGATAAACAATCGATGATGTGGGATTTAAACTATTTCAAATACTATTTCCTTAAGCTGGCCAAAATTCCTTTTGATGAACAAAAACTGGAAGACGATTTTAAGAAATTTACCCGATTTCTTTTGTCCACTGAACGGGATTATTTTCTCTATCGTGATTTTCAGTCCCGAAATGTGATGTTGCTGGAGGGAAAACCATACTTTATCGACTATCAGGGTGGGCGGAAAGGAGCGTTACAGTATGATATCGCCTCTTTGCTCTATGATGCCAAAGCCGATATTCCGCAGGAAGTTCGGCTACATTTATTAGAAACCTATATGACTGAACTACATTCCATGATCAATTTGGACCGTGAATCGTTTCTGGAATTTTACTACGGATATGTGTTTATCCGGATTATGCAGGCTCTGGGCGCTTATGGTTTCCGTGGGTTTTATGAGCGTAAGTCTCATTTTCTAAAAAG
>JAGLYF010000007.1 GCA_023132435.1 Calditrichia bacterium
AGCACACCTTTTGATACAATATCATTTTTTAAGGCAACAAGCACGTTGGTATTGCTAATTGCTTTTTTTACCCTTAAAAGTGAAAGTCCGAAATTTGCATGTTCGTGGTCAATGTAGCCATAAGCTTCAAGTCCTTTTGCTTTTAAATACGCTGACGCATCAGTACTGGCACAACATCCGATAATCCCCACCGGCTTTTTATATCTTACGGCAAGCTCAACAGCAGGAAACTGATGGAAAACTCCATCAAAGAGAAAGAAATCAGTTTCCCCGGCATCAGATAATACTTTTTTCATTTGTTCATCCCTTAATATAAATTCATCAGTCCATGTCAGGTAAGCAGGGGATAGCATATTCACTTCTTTGGAATATTTCGCGTTAAGGTCTTTTTTGAAGTTTTCAAATTTTTCCTTTCCGATTTTTATATCAAATTCCGTTGTAAGCTGTTCAGGCGGTGCTGTTCTGCATGGCCCTTCATATTCATGCTGATGAATAAGATGAAGATATGCGGGCTTGACATTTAGTTTTACGTCTATTCCTTTTTTGATTCATTGCATTTATTTTAGTTATATGTTAAAAGTTATGGGTTAAATGTTATGAGTTATTGGTTATAAGTCACAATGTCTTCATGTAACATATTGCTGTCTTTTTTATAATTTGATTTAGCTTTTATTAAGTAATTAATGTAACCATTTAGTAAACCAAGTGCTCTTTTTATCAATATTCTCCCATTAGAGTATTCGCTTTTTGTAATGTATTCTTCATCCGATGCTCTTCTCATGCCATCTGTTAAAGCATATTTTTCTTCCGGCGGAAATTTTTTTATTAATTTCATAACATCTATTCTGACATCTCTAAAAAATATTATCCCTGCTGCAAAAAATAGAACGAATTTATGATTTTTTTTCATTTCAAAACCTATTAAATTTTTATATGAGATTTACGCCGGAGGTACATTATTTTGTTAAATTAAGTATTTTACGTATTATACTAAAGATTTGGTAAATCATACAAAAATTTGCAGTTTTTAATTACAAAAAAGAGTATTATAAGGATTACAGCTAACACCAGGTTCAAGGCGAATTTACAGCCAAAGCATGAATTGGTTAAGGAAAGATTTACAATCTGAAAATCGCCTTAACCTAAATTGGTTGTACGCTTACCTATAATGTAGGTACTAATATGATTAAATTAAATTCTGAAGATATAATTGAATTTACGGCTACTGGTACTATTGATGGATTCGGAAATCAGTTATCTAAGTACGTCTCAATTGATAACAATATGATTGGTTTTCGAGAGGATAAATAAAATATTTATGACCCGATGAACAAACCTGTCTCAATAATTTTAATTTTCTGTTATTTATTTCTTGCCGCAACCTTTGTCAACGCTCATAACCATCCGATTAGCGAAGGCGAAAAGGACAATTGTCCTGTGTATATTATCAGTCACAGTTTTTATAGTGATACTGCATTTAATAATACCTTTTTAATTGAATATGCTCCCGAACAAATTGAATATCTGCAAATTATTAAATATAATTTTCCCTGCCATATTACATACTTATCCATAAAAAACCGCGCGCCACCACTCCCAAACGAGATCTGATTTTCAGTTTTCACTTATAGTAAAAAAATTACTTAGCCTGAATTATTCATAAAATTCGGAGTATTTAATAAACGCCGAGTTCGCTGAGAATGCAGAGATTTAAAAGCATAGCGCTTAGCGCATGGAGCATAGCGATTATATGTTTTCATGCTATGCGCTCTGCTCTATGCACTTTGCATGAGGCTCAGCGCCGCGCCTGCCGCGGGCAGGTCTCAGCGTTAGAAAAGAATTGTATTGTAGAAAAACCATATTGTGTTTGTTTATATTTTAATTGTCCCGATTTATCGGGATGACACTACCTCATTTTTAACAAGGAGGTATTAATGAAAATAATCTATATAGTATTTATACTACTTTTCGTACCGGGATTAAATATTGCTTTGGCTCAGGAGCAAATCGGTGAAGAAAACGATTCATTGCAAACAATCATTAAAGATCTTGAAAAACGGGTCCGGGCACTTGAGAATCAGCAAGAAGAAGATGAACTGGAGAGTTTGTTAAAAGAGGCAGATCGCGCTTCTCAAGAAAAGAAAAAAACATCAAAACAAAAAGTATTTAAAAGCGGGCAGCGGTCTTTACAGGCAATTAATCCGGAAATAAGTGTTACCGGGGACATGTTTGGCCAGGCTATTATTAATGATGAGGGATTTACAAAAGACGCGCGTACCGGTGCCCATTTTAGAGTTGTGGGTCTGCATATCCAGAGTAATCTGGATCCGTTCAGTTTAACAAAAATTGCAATTGCATTTACACCAAAAGAAGTAATATTTGGTGAAGCCTATGTTACCTGGACAAGTGTATTTGCAAATATTTCCATGACTGCAGGAAAGTTCAGGCAGCAATTCGGTGTCATCAACCGCTGGCATCTCCATTCCCTGGACCAGTTCGATTTCCCGTTAGCCATGACAACCATATTAGGGGCTGAAGGTTTGAATCAAACCGGCTTCTCAATTGATTGGTTAATGCCCCCTCTGATAGCACATGCCAATCTATTCACCTTGCAAATCACCAACGGTCAAAATGATCATCTTTTTTCCGGAAAGGCTTTCAGTTTCCCGGCAGTATTAGGACATCTGAAAAATTATTATGATCTGAACCCAAATACCTATCTTGAATTCGGGCTGACCGGTATGGTCGGATCAAACAATTTCAGGGGATATGCGGAGAATGACAGTCTGATCTTGGAATCGAACCGTTTAACAAAATTGGCAGGCCTCGATCTGACTCTTTTCTGGGAACCGATTGATCAGGCCCATTACCATTCCTTTTTGTGGCGATCTGAGTTTTACTATGCAAGTAAGGATCTGGCTGACGATAAACATATTAAAGCCTGGGGTGCTTATTCCTATGTGGAATATAAGCTGGATGAACAGTGGAACGTTGGCTTTCGATGTGATTATACGCAACCGTTTGAAACCGATAATTCGGGAAAATATATTTATCAGATTGTTCCATATATCACCTGGTGGCAAAGCCACTGGGTACGTTTACGTCTCCAATACAATTATAAAAACGGTAATGCCATTGATAAGGCTGATCAATTATTTCGTCTCCAGGTAACCTGGTCAGCTGGTCCCCACAAACACGAACGATATTAGGTATTTTCAAAAGTTGTATGAAAGATACGATAAAAAAATGAAACCACAGAGGACACGGAGAAAAACTCTGTGGGCTCTGTGGTTATTTTTTACACTACTGAGAACTCAAAAGGGGATAAAAATATGAATAAATTATATATTGTATTAACCCTGTGTTTTGCATCTGTTCAGGTATTGTTTGCCGGAGACAAGTTAAATGTAGTCGCTACTCTCAGTACCTACGCGGACATTGCTAAGAAAATAGGACAGGACAAGGTCGAAGTTCAATATATCGTACCCGGCAACCAGGATGCACATTTTGTCCGTCCAAAACCCAGTTATGCAGTCATTATGAATGAAGCGAATATTTTTATATCAACAGGTCTTGATTTGGAATTATGGGCGCCAACCCTGGTCGATATGTCAAAAAATCCAAAAATCAGATCCGGACAAATGGGATATGTCGCTGCCAGTGCCGGTATCGATCTGCTGGAAAAACCTGATATTCTTTCCAGAAGCGAAGGCGGATTACATATCTATGGAAACCCTCATATCATGACAGGTCCGCTGAACTTTGCAGTAATTGCGGAAAATATCACGGTTGGCTTAGAAAAGAATGATCCCGGGAACAGTGCATATTATCGTAAAAATCTACATTCCTTTAAAGACAAATTATATCGATATATTTTTGGCAAGGACCTGGTGGGATTATTAGGCGGTGATTTGTTAGCCAAACTTACTTTAAATGGGAACCTCATAGATTTTCTCTCTTCCAAATCCTATAAAGACAAAAAACTAATTGATTATCTAGGAGGCTGGATAAAGAGAGGGATGATTTTCAGGGATAAAAAAATTGTATGCTATCATAAAAACTGGATCTACTTTGAACAGATGTTTGGTGTAACGGTCATTGGATATGTTGAACCAAAACCGGGAATACCACCTTCCCCGAAACATGTGGAAGAATTAATACAGGATATGAGAAAAAATAATATCCAGGTGTTGATGGCGGCTAATTATTTTAGCAAACAAAAAGTAGAAGAAATTTGTGAAAAGGTCGGAGCTATACCGGTGATGGTTCCGATGGGTGTAGGTGGTGCACCGGATACGGATGATGTTTTTATGCTTGTAGATTATTGGGTCGAACATTTGAGAAGCGCCTTCGGACAGATTGCCGGTAAATAACCTGATCTATTTATAGCGCCACGAGGCCTCAGGGCAAACAAAAAAAAGATTTTGTCCACGAATTACACGAATTTTCACGAATTAGAATAATTATTTATAAGCCTGATCTATTCATAAATACTTCGCGCAAAGGCGCTAAGACGCAAAGAAATGATTATTTATAAAAAAGAGATTTAATTTTAAATTCAAATTAACAATATTGATATAAATCATTTAAAAATAAATCGTTGCGTCGCCGCGTCGTCGCGAGAGATGAATTATCCAGGTAAGTAAACAAAATAAATATTTTTAGAAATTCGAGTTAATTCGTGTAATTCGTGGATAAAAGTTTCTAAATCTTTGCGTTTTATTTATTTTAGGGGTGATTATGAGTTTAAGTATTTGGGATATAATGGCGCCGGCTTTCTTTGAATGCCTGATTCTGGTTGGAATACACTCTTATCTGGGCATTCACGTTATAAAACGAAAGGTTATTTTTGTTGATCTTGCCCTTGCTCAGGTGGCTGCACTCGGTACGACCGTTGGCTTTTTATTTGGGATTATTCCGGGAACAGTTGGTGCCTACTGGTTCTCTCTGAGCTTTGCCATTCTCGGTGCTGCGATTTTTTCGCTTTCGCGTCTCCGAAATGAAAAAATACCTCAGGAAGCGGTTATCGGGCTGGTTTACGCCATTGCAGCCGCATTGGTCATTCTGGTCATTGATAAAGCACCACACGGCGCCGAACATATCAAAGAACTGCTAACCGGTAGCATTCTTTGGGTAAAATGGGAAACTATCGCTTATGCGGCTATCGTGTACACGGGCATTGGGCTCTTTCATTTCATCTTCAGAAAAAAATTCCTGCTCATCTCAAATAACCCGGAAAAAGCTTATCAGGAGGGAATTTCTGTACGATTCTGGGATTTTTTATTTTACGTTTCTTTCGGCCTTGTTATTACCCATTCAGTTGGCACGGCGGGTGTGTTACTGGTATTCGTGTTTTTAGTCGTCCCGGCAATTACATCAATCTTAATAACCGATATTTTGTGGAAACAACTGATAATCGGTTGGAGTATGGGGCTGGTGGTAAGTGTATTAGGGCTTTATATTTCTTATATTGCCGATTTACCCAGTGGGCCGACAGTTGTGGCTTTTTATGGCATTATGTTACTCATTGTAGCTCTCACGCTTTACGTCATCCGTGCTGAAAACAGGCGGAAATCCCTGGTTAACATTACCATTGGATTAATTTTGACAGTATTCATATTTTTTATAATCAGACTTTTGGGCACTGCATTTAGTAATGATCCTGGACACGAACATGAAACATCCGGTGTTCATTCCGATAGTCATCTCACCGCAGATGATAACAATGATGATACAAATTTGAATGATATAAGTGCTATACATTTAGATAAAATAACTGATCAGGATAGTTTGGAAATGTATTTCAGACATACTAAAGATCAATTCCAGCAGCTGGATATCGCCCGGCGGATGGTGGCGTTAAATACGAAAAAAGGTAGCGGATTTCTGTTAGAATTACTGAGAAACGCAGAATATATTTATTTACGGGAAGAAGTTATCAGCGAAATTGAAAAAATGAGTCATGACCGATTTGGATATGATCCGGAAAAGACAAATAGGGAAAATACCCTTGTATTCAAAAAGATAGAACAATGGATTGAAAATAACTTCTAAACTGAATTATTCACCACGGAAGCACACGGATTGACACAGAATATTTAAAATAAAGTGATTACATCAAAATATTAAGTTTAATTAGAATAAAATATTGTATGAATATATCTCACTCTTAAATTAAATAATTCCGTGTATTTGTTCCGTGTTATTCCGTGGTTTATAAATAGATCAGGCTAAATATATAATAATCAGAAATAAAACCGGAACCATATCTCGACTTTATTTTTAAATTGCTTACTGCCGTATTCCGAATTATAATCTCCGAAAAAAAAACTTGGCCAAAACAATATCTCTGAATTTGTAAAAGGTTTGTAGCCGATTTGTGGTGAAAGAACAAAACTATTGTCGTTGACATTATAAATGGTAAAAATCGATACTGAAGAATATAACCAATCAAAAGGTTCCGGTAAACTGGCTTTAAAATAAATATAATCCCGCATTAAGTTTTTAGTACGGAAATTTGTTGTCATAATCGACTTACTATAACTGATTAATTCAGTTTCTAAACTGTGTAAATTACTTCTTAAAAAATTAAGATAATTTTCGTACTCCAAATTAGTCATTCCACTATTATTATGATAATATTCAGCAATGAATGTTATATTTAGGTCATTTAAATAACGCAATCCCAGTAAATAAGAAAATCCATCCCTATTAGTCATTTGAACCATACTATCTTGTATCACGGGGGTATATTCATTATTTGCATAACTGACCTCCCCGTGAACCTCAAAATTTTCCATCAGATTCGTGGAGAAATCCATACCATAAAGTTGCGGTTGGTTTTTGCCAATGAAAACCATAAAATCCAGATCGATATTTTGCAAAAGCAAATAAAGTTTAACGGCCAGTGACGTACTATCAAGTCCGGCATATTTATCAAGAATATAAGCTTCCTGTGGAAGTATAATTGTGGAGAAAGTAAGGTTTTGAATCAAACCTGATGAGAAACTCCGGTTGTAATAAATAAAGGCAGAACTTTTTCCTGCCAGGGCCAGATCGGGGTTTTCCGGATCTTTTTCGGTATTCACATAACCGACCGGATTAAATGCATAACCTTTGCCCCAATTATAACGGCGCTTTCCTATTCCCATTGTCAATCTGGGCGAAAAATTTAAATTACCGAACAACTCAAAAATAAACAGATCGATCGATCCTTCATGCGTGTATTCCGTAAACGTCCTGATAGTGAAGCCGACCTGTTTGTAACTGTAATCCCCATTAAAGTAGAAATCAAGACGGTACTGAGATAAATATTCATCTGGTTTTTCCATACCGAAAAAGTTCAATCCATAAAAGGGTGATGATTTATTGGTTTGCAAAACAGCCCACCTGGCATCCAGGTTACCGCTAAACTCTATCTTTGCCTTTTCTTCTTCCTCAGGTATGTCAAAATCATAATCCTGCGCAAATGCTGTACCCCAAAAGAATAGAATCGGGATAATCCGGCAGGATAAAAATGAGTATTTAATAATGGTCATCGCAATTCGCTTAATCTGGGAAGAAAATTGATGCTAAACACTTCATCAGGGAAATTTTTGCGATTGACTTTAGAATAAATAAGTATGGATTTGAATCCCTTGTATAGCGGACTGGTCGTTTCAATCACAGCCGGACGGACGATTCCTTTGCCAAAATCTTTTACATTTTTAAAATCAAGGGTTTTTAGCAATTTGCCCGAAGCAGCATAGCATTCGACTTTTTTGACTATATTGTTTTTTTTGTTTACCCACATTTTCAAACTGTCATAGGAGACAGTCCTTGTTTTGGCTTTTAACCCAAGAATATAATCAGCCGTGCCTTCTTCAAGATTGATTGCATCATATTCGGCTGAATAATCGAGCCGCATGATATCGGCATTGTTGAACACGCCACCCACAACCGATTGCAGGCTTGTAATTCGGATCGGTTTTCCTACATTGGGAATATAAAGCCACATATTCTCGCCCAATCGCAAAGTTGCCCGCCCTTTATCGCTTGCCGGTGACAGATAGAGCATGGCAACTTTGTCGCGGTCCTTTTTAACCGAATAAAAAATAAATTCTTTTTTATTACCATTGGGTTCTTCATTAATCAACTTGCGGTAAAATTCAACCGATCCGGGCGTTAAAATTTCATCCACCTTTTTTAAGATAGCATTACCTTTAGTTTCAGTTGTAGCGCTTTCCTGTGCCCATATTATTGATGCAATAAAAAAGAAAATCAGAATATGGAAAAATTTATATCGGTGCATTTTTTACTCCGTCTAGTAAATCTAATACTCGTTCCCAAGTTGAACTTGGGAACGCACTGGTTATTTCTCTATCAGTTCATCCACAACTTCTATTATAATGCCTGTCTGTTGGTGAAATTCGATTTTATTTGTCTTTAATAATTTTTTCATTTTGTCACCAAACTTGCCTGCAATTACTGTTTTAACGGATTCTTTTAAAAGAAGATCCACGACCCCTGAACTGGCTCTACGCCCCTGCTTCTGGGAGGGATTTTTTATAGACTTTATGAATTCACCATTCCCATCAAAAATAAGATAATACGGTGCCCGACCTGCCCGCTCACTTATCTCAGAAGTTACGCTATCGCCAATCGCTGCTATAGCAATTCTGTCTGAGGATTTTTGGTTGTGTACATCCAAACTGTCTGTAATTGCTAAGCATTGTTGAACTGACATAAAAATGGTGCTCACACATAAAATCAGGTAAATAGGTCTAAAATTCATCAGAGTTCCTCCTTCTTCTTTTTAATAAAGGGCGGACTTACGCTTCGCTCCAGCACGGACCCGTCCCTATGTTTTTATACATGTCTTAATGCATCAACCGGTTCCATTTTTGATGCTTTATAGGCCGGTTGAAAACTGGAAAAAATTGAGATAACTATAACAATAATTGATACAATAATAAGTTCACTTATAGAAATTGACGTTTTCAAAAGAATATCTTGCATTCGTCCAAAAGAAAAATGTAACTCTGCAATGTTTATCAAATACAGGCTGATAACGCTAATAATACTGCCAACGATAGCGCTGATTAATCCGAGAAGAAATCCTTCGGTAACAAACAGCCATAATATTTTCGACGGCAGTGTACCAATGGCTGAAATAGTACCGATTTCACTTACCCGCTCGAAAACGGACATCATCATCACATTTAAAATACTGATTAAAACAATCGAAATCAGAACTATTTTTACGATGTAAATCAGCAAATCCACAATTGTGGCAATTGTAGAAAATGGTGAAAGTTGCGCCCAGGTATGTAGTTCATACCCCGGTCTATCTATCGCACTATTCAAAGATTTTAAATTCTGACTCAGCATTTTATTTACGTTTTTCAAATTATCACTATCTTCAAGTCGAATAGCAATTTCGTTTATTTCGTTGCCATAGATGCGCAGTAGATCTTTAGCATCATCAATATGCATATATCCGTCACGACCGGAAGGGCCGGTTAATCCGCTCATAATTCCGGCAATCGTAAATGACATACCGTTGACCGAACCATCCTGGTTAGTGGCAACCAGAACTACTTCCTGCCCGATTTTTAATTTTAGGCCCTTGGCTAAATTTTCAGGAATAATAAGTTCTCCCTGTTTAACAAAAAAATTGGCTTCTCCGGAAAAATCGTTGATGCGGGCAACCAGAGCCGGGCTGGCCCTGTTCTCCATTTCAGGATTAACTGCTGTCAGGCGGATATTAGTCGTTTGCTCGTAATTGCTCAGCATGGCGCCGAACTTTATTCTGAAAGTGTAAGCTTCGATTGCATCACTATTTTCATCCAGCAATGATTTTAAATTGTTTATTTCTTCATCCTTCAGATTTAAATGCAGAGGCAGGTTATCAATCGAACTAACATATCCTTTTTTATGAATCTGCAAATGTCCCATCATCGAATCGGTAATCGTGCCGATCATCATTTCTTTGAATGATTTTGAAATACCTGAAAAGACAACAACCATAACCACACCAAGTATAATCAGCAGGGAAGTAAGCAATGTACGTCTTTTGTAACGTAGCAGGTTGCGCAGGGAAATTTTAAATATATTTTTCATTTTAGTTTTTCTCCTTCGCGTTGATATCTGAATTGGTTATCTGCTCCCTGTTCACCAGCTTTCCGTCTTCAAGTGTATAAATGATTTCTGCTTCTTTGACTATCTTTGGATCGTGAGTAGAAAAGATAAAAGCCGTATTTAATTCCCGCTGCATTTGGCGCATCAACTCGATGACCATAAAGGCTGATTTATGATCCAGATTTGCGGTTGGTTCATCGGCCAGAACCAATTTTGGGTCGGATACTAATGCCCGTGCAACCGCCGCTCTCTGTTTTTGCCCGCCAGATATTTGTGATGGATATTTGTCTTTTTGATCTGTCATACCGACCGCATCTAAATATTTTAAAACCCGATCACGACGCTCTTTTTCAGGTATATTTTGCACCATAATCAGCGGATATTCAACATTTTCATATACCGTCAATATAGGCAGCAGGTTAAAGTTCTGAAAAATAAATCCAATATTTGTACCGCGAAAAACAGCGGCATCTTTGCGGTTAAATTCATTTACCCGAACATTATTCACTTTTATTTCACCATTACTGGGTTTGTCCAGACAGCCAATTAAATTAAGCAAGGTCGTTTTACCACTGCCTGATGGTCCGACAAATGAGACAAATGTTTGTTGTTCAATATCTAAATTTATATCCGCGAGAGCCTGTATCGACGTTTCTCCCATTTTATAAATTCTTGATACTTTTTTTAATTCAATTAGGGACATATTATTTCTCCGTTGATTTTAAAAGCGTTAATTAGCCTGAATAATTCAAAAAAATTAATGTTTAAGAGTATAAATAACATATAATCAACAATTTAATTCCCCCTTAGCAAAGGGTGTTGCAGAAAACACAATATTCAACAATATTACTGTGCCTTTCTCACAAATTGTCATTCCCGCGGAAGCGGGAATCTATAAAAAAACAATGACTTAGGCAATTATTCTACATGGATCCCTGCTGGAGTTTACCCCTTTGGATTCATGCTGGAGTTTATCCCTTTGAGATTCCCGCTTCCGCGGGAATGACAAAAGGGATCAGAATGACAAAAGGAACAGGGATGACGTTTCAGTACAATTTCACTAATCTGCAATACCCTGAATAAAGGGGATTAATCCCGGTATTTTTTGAGTTGCTGATCGCCTCTATAACCGAGTTTTATCCAATCAATACGCTTTGTATCACCTTTTCCATGGCAATCTTTACATTTCAATGAATTATCTTTAGGGCTGACCATATGGTTAAGTTTCCAGTACATTTCTGTTTCAACCCAACCATATTCACCGCTGTATTCCAGACCGGCGGCTTTCATTCCATCTATGGCTGCCTGGTTCCAGTCAAAATGTTTCCAGAAGCCTCCCCATAAATGGGGGATGATTAAATAGTTATATCCGGTATCATATATCTGTTTTCCACGCATAACCTTAAACGGATACAATTTGGAAATGTCCTCGGTACGTTCTCCGGAGGGCTTGTTCAAAGATAACAGTTCATCCGGATTGAGTTTATCCCCTTTAACATAGCGTTCCGATTTACTATTATACCAGTAATATTCAGGTTGAACTTCCTTGCCCCAGCCAAATGAACCTTTTTTCTTGCTGTAAGTATCCATTCCGTATTCGTCCTTCGGTGATTCTTTTTCAACTCCGGCTGTGGACCAATCCCAGTATATTTTCGTAGGTCTTTCTTTGGCGTATACCGGAATATGGCAGGTTTGACAGGCAATTTTTTTACTGTGATTATTCAGTCTTTCTTTTTCATGAACCGGAGCCTCATGACAGTTAGTACATTCGACACGGTTCGTTTCATCGGTCAGGATTGCCATTGACCGGCCTTTAATATCATGCCTTTCCGTTGTGTGACAGTCCTGACAGGTCATTCCGCCCCCCATGTGCACATCATAATCTTCAGAAGGATTAACCAGGCCCTGATCCAGATCACCGTGTTTAATATTATCACCACCCCCACCATAAAAATGACAGATGCCGCAATTGGTACGTGTAGCTGAACCAACGCTGCGTGCAACAACCATCAGGTCCACCCCTTCTGCAGGCATTCCGGCGCCGGCCGGTGACTTTTTATAGGTACCGCTCTGATCATGGCACACCAGGCAATCAACATTTTCTTCTTTATTAAAATCATAAGAAGCATCTTTCCAGCCATAACCGGCATGGCAACTGGTACAACGCGGCCAGTTTGACTCAAGGGCAATACAATAATTATTAAAGACATTTTTTTTGCCAAGACTAAGACTGTCTTGATGACCGGGTACCGGTTTTGGCGGTTTCTCCCAGGTCCAGTGGATCGTAGCCATGACATCCTTAGCGGCATCCTCATGGCAGTCAAGACAGGCCTTTGTCACTTCCCGGGGTGCAGTTAAGGTGGAATCAAAAAAGTCTGAATGATCTTCACCGGCAAATAATGAATTTAAGAATAAAATTATAAATAAATAAACAGGGTAAAAAAATTGTGATTTCATTATAACTCCTTTAGTTTTGAAAATTTATTTATCTGGATAATTCATCTCGCCTAGCGACGAAGCTAAATATTTGTTTTATGTCATCCCACAGGGATCTATGCAGTTGTCGGTACAGATATTGCAAGCAAGTGCAAAGATCCTTACAGGATGACAGGAAAGATTTATAGAAATCTTATCGTCTTTGCGTGCCCCCCGAGTACTTGGGGGATATGAATAGATTAGATTAACCAATAAAAACATCCTCTTGAATTTGTAACATTTGATAGTAATATCCCTTTTTGGCCATCAATTTGCGATGTGAACCTCGCTCAATGATCCGCCCTTCAACCAGAACGACTATTTCATCCATATCTGTAAGACCGGTAAGACGATGGGTAATCATTAACAATGTTTTTCTCTCGCTTAATGTTCGGATAACCTGCAATATTTCCATTTCTGTAATCGGATCCAGATTAGCGGTTGGCTCATCTAAAATCAAAATAGGTGCATCCTTCAAAAATGTCCGGGCAAGTGCTATCTGCTGTCTTTCACCACCACTAAATCTATACCCCATTTCACCAACCCAGCTTTCTAATCCATCCGGTAAATTATTAATCTTTAAGCCTAACCCTATTTTATTGACCATATCATTTAGTACTGAATCCTGTGTCGTGGGACGGGTCAACAGCAAATTATCTCTCAGGGTCGTTGAAAACAAATAAATATTCTGGGGCAGGACTGATAGTTTTGTTAAGATTAGATCGCGGTTATATTCTGTGAGTTCTTTATTATCGTAATAAATCTTCCCCTGATCATAAGGCCAGAAATCTAGCAAAAGATTAACAATTGTTGATTTGCCGCTTCCGCTGGGACCAACAATCGCAACCTTGCGCCCCATAGAAAGATCCAGATCAATATCATCCAGGACCATCCCCTGATTTTTATCATAGCAAAATGACAGTCCCTCTACTCGAATGTCGAATTTTTCCCGCAAGAAGTTATATGCCGGCGGCTGCTTTTCTTGTTTTTGGAGAGCGATCACTTCAAAAAGGCGATCAGCAGATTTGAGACTTTTTTCAAGATTTTGTATGGCTTCAGGTATTGGAAGAACCGCCTCGAAAACTGCTATAACACCTAAAACAAGGACGGAAAAGTAAACAGCATCAAGCGCACCCGATGATACCCGGGGTATCAGAATTAAAAGCGTACCCACAATTGTAAGATTTAAAGTCAGAACACTGAGTGCTCCCAGTAATGATTCGATAAGCATATTTTTACGTTGGATGTTTACATACTGCTTGCTTATTGCCTTAAGATGAGAAAAATGATCATCTGCCTGGTTAAATACCAGCAGATCGGCTAAGCCCTGGATGCCATCTATCGCTACAATATTCATTTCTGATCTTAATAAAACCAATTTCTCCCCAAGTCCTTTTCGCAATTTTGCCGATAATAAAGGTATACCAATTCCTGCAAACAAAAGACCGATGATCAGGACAAAAGCTGCATACCAGGAAAATAACCCATAAAGAATAAAAGTTGAAATTGATATCATTACAGCAACAAGTGGTGGTGCAATTATACGCAGATATACATTCTCAAGATTTTGAACGTCATTTAACAGACGTGTAAACAGATCTCCGGATCTGAATTTCATCATTTCGGCAGGTTTGAGAGGTTCAATTGACTTATAAAACCAGGTCCTGAAGTGTGTCAACAACCGAAACGTAACATCGTGCGAGATAACGCGCTCAAAATATCGTAAAACACCCCGCATAATCCCAAAGAAGCGTACCCCGACGATGCTCATCTGTAACTCCGCGATGGAAGGATGCAGAGCCGCTTTTGCTACAATATATGTTGCTGTCATCACCAGCCCGATCGAACTGCCAATGGTTAAAAAACCAAGGATTGACGCCAATACCATCCACCACTTAAAAGCCGAGGCAACTTTTACCAACCGGAAGAGGGTGGGTATCATATCACACTCCCCTCGCTTCAACCATTTTTCGATAGATAGTTCCCTTCTCCATCAACGATTGATGTGATCCGGTTTCTACCACCTTCCCTTCGGATAGAGCAATTATTATATCTGCCTTTTTCACAGTTTTTAATTTATGGGCTATCGTTATAACCATTCGGTTTCTCGATAATTCGTCAATGGCCTCAGTGATTTTCTGTTCGATCTCAGGATCCAGATTAGCGGTCGGCTCATCGAGAATAAGAATTGCTGCATCCTTTAAAAATGCGCGGGCCAGGGTGATACGTTGTGCTTCTCCGCCACTGAAACGGATACCGCGTTCGCCAAGTAAAGTATCATATCCATTGTTGAGAGAGGTAATGTAATCATGAATGTGGGCTTTTTGTGCGGCAATATATACTTGCTCATCTGTCGCTAATGGACGGGCAATTTTTATATTGTCCATTACTGTGCGGTGAAAGAGAAATGGATCTTGAGATACCCAGCTGAGTTGTGCCCGCCAAAATTCCGGTTCGATAGAATTCAGCGGGAAGTCAGAAATTAAAATTTCCCCTGAATCGGGTACCATGAATTTTAGCAGAAGATAAGTCAATGTAGATTTACCTGCCCCCTTTGGACCTACAAATGCTATTTTTTTATCCGGTTCAATGACAATATTTACCCGATCCAGGGCCCGATGAATAGCACCAGGATAGGTGTATGTAACATTCCTGAAAATTATAAGCTTACTGCTTACTTTCTCCTGTCGTAGCATGGCAGATTCTTCATTTGTTTCAGACAGGTGCAACAATTTAAATATTCTCTCCGCCGCTGCTGTCCCCTCCATACCGGCATGAAACCTTGTACCCAGTAGCCGGAGTGTCTGATAAAATTCGGGAGCAAGGATGAGGATAAATATGGCTTCACGGAAAATCATTTTAGCATATAACAAACGTAATCCTATTTCAACGGCAATGATGGCAGTGCTGAGGGCAGCTACCAGCTCAAGAACCATTGCCGAAAGAAAAGCTATTCGCAGAACTTTCATTGTGCTTCGCCGGAAATCCTCACTCACCTCTGAAATCTTGTGAAGGTAATCTTTACTTCTTCCAAATATTTTAAGTGTCAGCAAACCCTGAAAAACATCCAAAAAGAATGCGCTCATGCGACTCATCTTTTTCCACTGTTTTTTTGACAGTTTATCTGCCGAATTGCCAATCAGGAACATAAAAAGCGGTATCAGGGGTGCTGTAATTAAAAAGACAATTCCTGATAACAGATCAATGGGAAAAACAAACACGAGAATTGTCAGTGGGACTAGAACAGAAATTAAAAGTTGAGGAAGATATTGGCTAAAATAAGCGTCAAGTGAATCAATCCCGGCAGTCAGCGTGTTACTGATTTCCCCACTTTCTTCCGAGCGTGTAAAAACAGGACCAAGCCTTACAATTTTATCTACCAGTTGTTCACGTAGTTCCTGTTTAATATAACTGGCGGTTTTGTTTGCCTGACTGTGTTCCAACCAACTAAATATCGCTCGCAGAATACTATAGATTGTGAAGTAAATAATCAATGAACTAACCTGATGGATTTTTTTATCTGCAAGAAACACATCATTTAGCACATAACTGAGTGTATCAGCCTGGAGAATTATCATCACCGTTGCGAACAGGGCGAATAAAATAGTAAGCAGGAACGGGATTTTTGTCGTTTTTAGCAGGGCGAGTAGATTTTTATCCAGATTCAATTCAGTATTCCAGTTCAGAGTCGACAGAAATTCGTTTACGAAAAACCCAATAGGTCCAACCCTGATAAACAAAGACAATTGGAAAAAATATTAAGGCAATAATACTCATTACGGTCAGAGTGTACTCCGACGACGAAGCCGTATAAATTGTTAAACTCCAGGCTTCATTGAGACTCGAAACCATGACCCTCGGGTACAACCCGATAAATATGGTAATTGTGGAAAGGGCAATCGTTAAACCGGTCATGATAAAAGCCCATCCGCTGCGTTCCTTCCTGACGAACCAGCCACTGATTAATAGAGCAACACCTGCCAACAGTGGTACTATTCCGGGATTGACGCCTAAGCGGGTGAACATATCAGTTGCAAAATAGCCATATATGACAAAGGCAAAAATCAAAATTACCGTGGGAAGCCATAACCTGATTGCAAATTGCTTCGATTTATCGCGAAGTTCATTTGTGGTTTTGAGATTCAAAAAGATTGCCCCATGTAATGTAAACAGTGACACTGAGGCCAGTCCTCCAATTATTGTGTAGGGGTTGAGCAGATCAAAAAATCCGCCAATATAGTTCATTTCTGCATCAATTGGGACACCGTGTATTAAATTTGCGATGGCTACTCCCCAAAGAAATGCAGGAATTAAACTGCCGGCAAACAGCAACCAGTCCCATGTATTTCGCCATCTTGGGCTTTCTTTTTTACTACGAAACTCAAAAGCGACACCACGAAGGATTAAGGCAACGAGCATGAAAACCAAAGCCAGGTAAAACCCGCTGAACATTGTTGCATACCAGTGCGGAAAGGCGGCAAACATAGCCCCGCCAGCTGTCACCAGCCACACCTCGTTTCCATCCCAGAATGTTCCAATCGTGTTGATCACCACCCGTCGCTTTTTATCATCTTTTGACATGAACGGCAGGAGGATACCAACCCCGTAATCAAAACCTTCGAGAAAGAAAAATCCGGTAAATAAAATGCTGATCAAGATAAACCAGAGTGTATTAAGATCCATTTTTTAGTCCTCCTATTCTTTCTCGTCTAGAGATTCAGTTCCGGCAATAGCATATTTTCGCAATAATGTAAATTCTATCCAGGTTAATATGCTATAGACTAAAGTAAAGACAATTAAAGAGAAGAGCACTTCTCCTTGCGTGACTGTTGGAGAAACTGAATTTTTTGTCTGCAGGACACCGAATACTGTCCAGGGTTGACGTCCTACCTCGGTAAAGATCCAGCCAGTTGCACTTGCTATCATCGGTAATGATATTGCCCAAATGAGAAATTTGAGAAAGGCAGGCTTGAAATTAAATTTGTTTTTCATTGCCGGGAAAACGGCGATAAATAACAGGAGTAACATCAGAAATCCTGCTCCGATCATGATTCGAAACGTCCAGTAGGAGATTGCCACGGGAGGGACATAATCTCCCATTCCATAGGTTGATTCATATTCTTTTTGTAGATCATTGATGCCTTTTACCTCTCCGGAGGGTGAATTGTGGGCAAGAATACTCAGAAGGTAGGGGACCTTGATGGCAAAAACATCTTTTCTGTTTTTTTCATCTCCGATAGTAAACAATGACATGGCGGCGGGATCTTCGCTATCCCAAAGGGCTTCTGCAGCAGCCATCTTCATTGGCTGGATATTAAACATATCTTGTGCCTGATTATGACCAAACAGTATTACCATAATTATACCGATCAAACCGAAGATTACACCGAACTTAAAAGATGTCTGATAATCTTCCGGATTTTTACTTTTCCTTCTTATATGATAGGCACTGATACCAATGACCAAAAATGCCGCTGTAGACATACCGGTAAAAAAGACATGAGGGAATTGCACCCAGACATGTCCATTCATAAGGAGAGCAAAAAAGTCAACCATTTCCGCTCGTCCGTTATTAATGACATAGCCAACCGGATGCTGCATAAAAGAGTTGGCCACTAAAATCCAGAGAGCGGATAAATTGGATCCGATGGCGACAAGCCACATTGCTGCCAGGTGCATCTTTTTAGATAATTTTTCCCAACCAAATATCCAGATACCGAGAAATGTTGATTCCAGAAAGAATGCAAGTAAAGCTTCAATTGCAAGTGGTGCACCAAAAATATCGCCGACAAAGCGGGAAAATTCGGACCAGTTCATTCCAAACTGGAATTCCTGGACAAGGCCGGTAGCAACGCCAATCGCAAAATTAATCAGGAATAGTTTACCCCAGAATTTTGTCAGACGTTTGTACTTTTCATCCCCGGTACGAACGTACATTGTTTCCAGAATGGCAATAAATAGTGATAAACCAAGTGTTAGCGGCACATATAAAAAGTGAAAAACAGTCGTAATGGTAAATTGCAACCGAGCCAGAAGCAGTACATCCATAAAATCTCCTTATTTTGTCTTTAGTAGTAAAAAAAACCACCCCGTACCAGTCTGGTTCCGCCAGACTCAACGGGACAGGCAGAATACACTGATTTTTATTAACCACCGAAGACACCGAAATACACCGAATTTTTATTATAAATTATTTTATTTTTAAAACTTTGTAGCAGTTTTTGCGATATCTGAGAAATAGAAACAGTACCCTGTCCTTTTTTTCCGGTCAGGTAAGCACATATCCGAATGGCATAATCAAATTCACGTTTGATCAAACTGTTCATATACTATACTGATATTGTATAACTATATAAATTTAGTATAATATAATTTTAAAAAAAATTTATGCAAGAGATACTTAACCTAAACTTTTTATAATCTTCCACACTCCTATTCGGCATTGATAATCGCCAGATATTGTTCTTCACTCAACTTCTGCGGCGTATATTCGACACCCTGTCTTGACAGGTTACGTACAAAGGCGCGCAGGTGATTACGTGAACCTTTTAAAAGATTGTCGTAGACAAAGGTGACGTCTTGATTATCCACGTGCTCGTCAAGTTCATTCTGAATATCCAGAATATCGATCTCTTCAATTAGTGCTCCGACTTCCAGTGCTTCTATAAGAGAGACACAGCCCTGATCAATAAGCGTGTTGTAAAGATCCTGCAAAGTTTCATTTTTAAACACTCCCAAAGAATTTGTCCCGACAGGATCATCTAATTCATATCTGAGAATCTCATTATTTTGTCCTTTCTGAACATTGATATAAAAAAAACCGGCCGTATTTACGACCGGTTTTTTTTTTGTGTTAAACTTCCTTAATTATTTATTGCCGCCTCGTTTTTGATTTCCTTTGGGTCCTGTACCGTCACAATCACCTGTTCCCATTCCCGAACCTTTACCAGCGCCTTTCATTCCTTTTCCATTACCCTGGCCCGATTGATTCTTATGGCCTGTGCCGTCCTGCGGGCGGACAAAATCCGGGTCTTGACCGTTGGGTATACCGTCCTCGTCATCATCTAAAGCATTGTCATTAATCCCGTCACCATCAGCATCAACAAACCCTTTAGAACTGTTGCCTTTACGATTTTTGCTTCCGGTATAATCTTCGTCCCTGCCATTAGGGATTCCATCGCCGTCATCATCCGGAGCATTGTCGTTGTAACCGTCGCCGTTTTCGTCGACAAAGCTGGATTTATTTTGGTTCCGGGGTTGATTTTGATTTGCTGTTTTGGTTTGATTCTTGTTACGGTACTGCTTTTTGTTTTGTACCTGTAAAGAATCCTGAGCAAATAAATTAGAGGCAAGAAAAATTGCCAGCACGCTTAAGATTGAAAATAATGACTTCATAATAAATCCCCTTTTGTTTGGTTAATACTTGAACAATTGTTGCTGAGTATATCAATTGGCGTGCCAAAAAATATGATGGATAACTAACTAATTGTTTTTACGGGAATTAGCCAGATAGTGTATGGTGAATGATCACTACATAATTCGCCCGTTCGGGCGGGCCTTGCTACCGTTGAGACGACAAAAATTTTGCAACTTAACACCACGGTTTTTACCTTAAATTATTGTTTTTCTATACGTCCAGGGTTTTTCAAAATATATTGAAAATTTATGTTAAAATATAGCAGGATAGCATTATTTATAATATTATCTCTACTACTCAGTACTTCTGAGTTATTCTCCCAGAGTAAATCATATCCCCTAAATCTCTCCCTTTGGTACCCGATTAGTATCAATCAATCAGATGAAGATATTGCATATATTAATCTGCCTATACTATATGGCAGAATCGGTACGGTAAAAGGTATTAACCTGGGTTTAGGCGTATCGAGTTGTAAGAATGATATACATGGTCTTCAGATAAATGGATTGATGTCCTGGGTGGGAGGGAGATTCAGTGGTCTCAGTCTGACTGGGGGTGTAAATGCGCATGGTAATACTGTTAAAGGAGTTGAGGCTGCTGCGCTCGCGAATTTCGTTGAAGGGGATATTTACGGTTTGCAATTCGTGGGTGCTTATAATTTTGTTCTGGGAGATCTATATGGTGCCCAGTGGTCAGCTTTAATTAATGTGACAGGCGGGAATGCAGGATATTTTCAATTCGGCAACGCAAATATGGTTGGTGAGACTTTTACCGGTCTGCAAGTGGCAACCATCTTTAATTACATCGGGGATAAGGTATACGGCGTACAAAATGCAGCGGTGAATATTGCCGGAGAACTTCACGGATTGCAATTAGGAGGAGGAAATGTTGTTGGAGATTCAAAAGGGGTTCAGGCAGGTATTGTAAACATTGCTAAAGTGCAGGAAGGAGTACAAATTGGTGTGGTAAACATCGCCGGGAAACAGGAGGGTGTGCCGATCGGGATTATAAATATTGCCGGAAACGGAGATTACAACTGGATAACTTACCTGAGTAATTTTAGTACCTTTAATACGGGTATTAAGATGAGTGCCAATAATTTTTTCTCCATGGTGGATATAGGTGGGAGGCATATTGATTCGGATAATAAAGAAAGTGGTACCCTGGGATGTCACTGGGGTTATAATTTTGTGCTCAATAATATAATCACACTTTCCCCTGACCTGGGGTACGTCCAGATTGTAGAAGAAAAAGAAGATCTTGAACCTGGAAACGAACATAAGATACAGTTTGCTCTTCAGGGCAGATTGATTGGAGAATATTCACTGACGAAATTCTTAAAAATTATAGCTGGTATTGGTTATAGCTATCATTATGATATCTATGAATATGATACATTTGAGAAGGGAAAGTTTATCTTTCTCGGGGGGATTTCATTATTCTAACTTATAAAATTTAGAATAATGAAGTTAATACAGATAAAAAGTGAATCTCAAAGTAAATCAGTTTGAGAATTATCCGATAAGAATATGAAGAAAATCTTTTTATATATAATAATTCCAATTATAGTTCCTGCGATTATATTCGCGCAGGAAAAAAATATATACAATGGATCTTTATTTGATACGACCGAAACGGTATTTGGGCTAAGTCAAGTGCCGGATCCGGTCCTGGTCGACAGCCTGAATCCCAGGAGCCAGCTCTGGCTGCCTTTGACGGAAATTGTTGGATTGAATTTGGCACTTGGGGCTTTTAACAGGTATGTTACGGATTCTGAATTTGCCAAAATCAGTTGGGAAACGATTGGCGATAACTTTAAAAGCGGTTTTGGATGGGATGCCGATAAATTTTCAACAAATATGTTTGAACATCCTTTTCATGGTTCCATCTATTACAACTTGGCCCGGTCTAACGGTTATAATTACTGGGAATCGATGGCAATGACCGCCTTCGGTAGCTGGCAATGGGAGTTCTTTATGGAAAACGAACCCCCGGCTTATAATGACTGGATCCAAACTTCTCTGGGTGGTTCCATGCTCGGAGAAATGTTCTATCGTATGTCATCTTATATTATTGATGAAAGTGCCACCGGTGCTGAAAGAACCTGGCGGGAGCTCGGAACCATATTTAATCCAGGACGGTTGTTTAACCGTTTAATTCATGGAAGAACTGCACGCTATACCAGTGCTCTATTGTATGAAAAAGAACCACGTACAGGTATTCTCACATTGGGTACAAACAATGTGGCCGAGGGTACTGATTTTGAAGCAGGAACTTCAAACCTCATGTTTACCTTTGAATATACTTATGGCAGACCATTTATTAAAAAAAGACGAAAGCCCTTCGATCTCTTCCGGTTAAACATTGGTATCAATTTCTGGGAGCAGGATTTTATCGGATTTGTATACGCATATGGTTTGATGGCTGGAAAAAACTATACCTTTCGAAAAAAGCATAAATTTTTGCTTGGTATTTTTCACCATTTTGATTATTTGTCAAACAATGTCTATCAAGTCGGCGCCAGCAGTATCGGAGGTGGCGCTATTTATAAGTTCCCCAAAGTAAGAGATGTTGAATTACTCACTTCCATGCACGTGAATGTAATTTTAATGGGCGGTGTAAATTCTATTTATGCAACAGAATATAAATATGCACCACTGGATTCGGCCAGAAATTATAATATGGGAATGGGGATGAGTGGTAAGTTTGAGGCATTTTTAAGTATGGATATAGGTAATTTATACATTGGGTATTTGTTATACTGGTTACATACAATGCAGGGTGCACCCGGAGATGAATTTATCGGAATTATTAAGCCCAGGTTAAGAATCTATCTATCCAGATATTTTGATCTTGGATTTGAATATCTCCTGTATTACCGCCGGGGTGTTTATAAAGATTTTCAGGATATTGACTGGCAAAACAATGAACAAAGACTATTTCTAGCCTATAAATTCTAAAAAACGGGAACATTTTATACATATATTTTGTAAATTATTGAAACACTTTAGAAAAATTAGTCTTGAAGTAGTTCTTACCGTCTTTATTATGACGTATAAAACAAATGGGATTTTAAGAGAGGTTCAGCGAATCCCTTTCAAGAAACCTTGGCGGAGTATTACTAATTGGGTGAATAATATATGTTAGATAAAACCAAGGGACAATTAGAAGCAGATATTAGCACGGTAATAACAAAATTTGAAAAAGAGAACCTGGGCAGAGGACCAAAAGAAGTTCGAACTTTTATTATTCAAGATCTAATACTTGTGAGGCTTAAAGGAATATTAACCCCGGCAGAAGAAAAACTTATTTCTGAAGTTGATGGTGCCCAAATTGTTAAACAGGTTAGAAGAAGACTTATCGAAAGTTCCCGATCAATATTGGAAAATCTAATTGAAGAAAAAATAAACGCCAAGGTCATAACTCTACACACTGATATAAGCACACGCACCGGGGAAAGAATCATCATATTTGGTATGGAGAGGGACGTAGAGGAGGGTTTGAAAAAATAATTTCATATAAGGAACTATTTTTTTGTATGATAGTTAAAAAAGAATAGAATTAAATGAATATTGATAATTATAACATATGGATTAAATTTATTTTAGTGATTTAATTTAATTAAGCCCAATTACTCGGCAGACAAGATAGAAAACATTTTCAAATATGAAAAGGTTAGCTATATAGTAAGCCGGTACTCAATACCTCAAAATCGAGGTGAGTACCGGTTTTTTTTTGTCCTAAATAATGAGGATAAGATATGGAAAAACTTAAGACAGAGATACTTACAAAAATGAATGAATCTGCAAAAAAATTTGTTACTGAGCAATTGGCTGAAAATTCTGCTTCTACGAGAATAAATGTTTGTAATGCACTCCTAGTAATACATATTTCTAGCTCACTTTGGCCGGCTGAACAGCGTCTTAATAGAAGAATTGAAGATTTAATAACATTTCATGAATTTAAATCAAGACAATTTGAAGAAGTTAAAAATATTCTTAAAAGTGAGTTAGAAAATTTATCAGAGTGTAAGATTCTTAATATGGAGTCACTTTTGTGTAAAGATAATTCCCGGATAATAGTGGCTACTTTTTTTGAAGGACCTGGAAATTAATATAAAAGAGGAGGATTTTGCAATGAATAGAAATGATTTAGGATATTTTAAAAATATTATACTTGAGAAACGCCAGGGTGTTCTTCGATCTATAAGTGCCACTGACTTGATCAATTTAGAAAAAAGAACACATCCAAATGGTGGCGAGATCTCACAGTACAGCACGCATATGGCAGATCAGGGTAGTGATGCTAACCAGTATGAACTCGACAATTACTTTGTAGCGCGAAGTTTAAAATTCTTGCGTCATTTAGAACAGGCTTTGGCTCGAATTGAAAAAGGTGATTATGGAATATGTGTGATATGCTACAAAGAAATACCGAGAGAAAGACTGGAAGTTGTCCCGCATACACAATATTGCACACAATGTAAGAATTAAGTGGGCTTTGAAAATATCTAATGAGCAAGGATCCTGGTATGGATAATGATAAATCAAAATATTATAAAAATTTTATATTTCGAAAACGCCAAAAAATTCTAAATACAGATAATTTTACAAATTGGTTTGCCGATAATAATAAGGGGAATCCGGATAAAGGTGGAGATCTTAGAGATAACTCTCATCGTCTCAGTATAAAAAATCAGAGCAAATACGATGAGAATGATATTCATTCAAAGGCTGAAATTCTTCAATATCTTTTACAGCTGGATCATGCATTGATTTTGATTAGAAAAGGAAATTATGGAACTTGTATTAACTGTAATGAAGAAATCCCAATAAATCATCTGGGAAAATTACCTAACACACGACATTGCCCGAGATGTGAATGACAGGGATTACAATATCTGGAAGTTATAATCATCAGGATTATTATGATCTCTTAGGATTTTGCCGGACAGCAATTTTAATACCTTCAGAATTGAGAGAGTAAGCGGTATCTGAAAATATTTTTTTTATTTGTAATTCATCCGTGATTGTCCCAAAATATAAAGGAAATAGTTATGAGTCAAAATGAAGAAAAAACTAGTAATGAAAAAAAGGAGACCAGTGGTATTTGGGCGCTACTGTTTTTTGCCGTCATATTCGCCGGTGCAATCATATTAGGATGGCTTTGTAGGTAAAAACAGTAGGTTTATGCCATTAATACTAAAAAAATTTGACTTTATTCTCCAAATCTCTGGAAAAAGCAATGAAAAACCCAAAATATTTTCGAAGGCTTGAGCAAATCCAACAATTAAGTAAAAAAGAGGTGAAAGAACTTCAACCGGTAGTTGACAAATTTGACTTCCGCACAAATGAATATTACCAATCGCTTATCGATTGGAGGGATCCGGATGATCCACTTCGTCGAATTGTGATACCAGATATTAACGAATTAAATGAATGGGGTGAGCTTGACGCTTCTGATGAGGAAATTTATACGGTACTTCCTGGATTGGAACACAAATATGAATTTACAGCAGTTCTTCTTGTCAGTTATGTATGTGGGGCATATTGTCGTTTTTGTTTCCGTAAACGGTTATTTACGGATGATAATGACGATGTATTACAGGATATGAGCGAAGGAATTAAATATATTCAAGAACATAAAGAAATAACAAATGTATTACTTACCGGCGGTGATCCTTTAATTCTTTCAACCCGGAAACTTGAAAGTATAATCAGAGATCTATTTGAAATCGACCATGTACAAATGATTCGTATCGGAACAAAAATACCTGCTTTTAATCCGATTCGAATTTTGAATGATCCTGCACTCCTTTCAATGATTGAAAACTATAGTACATCCCAGCGAAAAATATATATAATGACCCATTTTAATCATCTTCGCGAACTAACGGATTATGCTGTTGAGAGCATACATCTTTTACAAAAAGCCGGAGGAATAACTGTTAATCAGAAACCATTGATCAGAGGGGTCAACGATACTCCGGAGATTCTATCAGAACTTTTCAGGAAATTGTCTTTCATTGGCGTTCCGCCCTATTACGTTTTTCAATGTAGACCCACTCTTGGAAACTATACTTACACTGTGCCCTTAGAAAAGGCATATGAAATATTTGAACAAGCACGAATGCGTTGTTCTGGTCTTGGTAAACGGGCACGATTTGTGATGTCTCATTCAACTGGAAAAATAGAAGTTGTTGGAAAAACAGAAAAACAAATTTTCATGCGTTATCATCGTGCTGCCAAGCCTGAAGAAAAAGCAAAGTTTATGGTTTTTGATTGCAACCCTGCAGCTTATTGGTTTGATGATTATGAAGAATATATAGAGGAATAAAATGGTTTTTTGCACAGCCGTTAATTGCATGGACGGGCGTGTTCAGTTACCCGTGATCAATTACCTTAAGGAACGATTCTCAGCTAAACATGTTGACATGATAACCGAAACTGGCCCCAACCTGATTCTAGCTGAATTAACTGCTTCTATGATTGTTGGTTCAATCATTACTCGTATTGATCTGTCAATTCAAAAACATTTATCGAAAGGAATTGCAATAGTCGGACATCACGACTGCGCAGGTAATCCTTCTCAAAAAGAGGAGCAGTTATCTCATATTCAAGAATCAATCATATTTCTAAAAAAACACTTCCCAAATGTAGAGATTATCGGTCTGTGGGTGGATCAAAATTGGCAGGTATTTGAAATAGACAATACAAATTGAAGGAAAAGTAAAAATTGGAAAAATGCAATACCCAGTTAAAAAGAGGACAATAAAGGGTAGATGCCAGCGTTGTAATTATTATGTTGTTTTTGTTGGATGTACCTTCGTATCTTAAATTAAAAACTTGAAGAAGTTTCCGAGATCTTATGGAAATCCCATTTCTGCAAGATATTATTATCATATTCAGTCTCTCGATTTTAGTTCTTTTTGTTTGCCATCAAGTTCGCATACCGGCAATTGTTGGTTTTATAATCACAGGACTTCTTATAGGTCCTCATGGTTTAGCCGTGGTAAAATCAGTCGACGAGGTAGAAATTCTCGCGGATATCGGGATCGTTTTTCTACTTTTTACAATAGGTATCGAGTTTTCAGTTAAAAAACTCTTGCACATCAAAAAATCTGCAATATTAGGAGGTTCCCTTCAGGTTTTTATAACTATATTGGTCACTTTCTTTATTGCCAGGAAACTCGGTTTTCAATTTGATGTATCGGTTTTTTTAGGATTTCTTATAGCTCTTTCCAGCACAGCTATTGTCCTGAAGGTCCTTCAGTCAAGAGCAGAAATCGATAGCCCACATGGCAGAACAACTTTTGCTATCTTGATCTTTCAGGACATCATTATCGTACCAATGATGTTATTCACGCCTTATCTTTCCGGTATGACAGGTAGTGCAGGCATATCGCTTTTTATTCTTACGCTTAAAGGAATCGGTATCATCTTGCTCGTCTACGTAAGCGCTAAATGGATAGTTCCAAAAGTGCTATATCAAATCACAAGAACACGGATCCGGGAACTTTTCTTATTGGTCATTTTTGTGATCTGCCTGGCAACCGTGTGGATTACATCCAGTGCCGGACTTTCCCTTGCTCTGGGAGCATTTCTGGCAGGTTTAATTATTTCCAATTCTGAATACAGTCACCATGCGCTATCAAACGTTCTACCATTCAGGGACATTTTTATAAGTTTCTTTTTTATCTCTATAGGTATGCTTCTGGATATTGATTTTCTTATTAGGCAACCGGTGTTTATTGGGCTGGTTGCTTTAAGCATTTTAGCTTTAAAAACGATCGTTGCAGGTTCCATTACCCTGTTATTAGGATTTCCATTGCGCACAGGTATTTTAGTTGGTCTGACGTTGAGCCAGGTTGGCGAATTTTCTTTCATCTTGTCTAAAACCGGTATAGATCATGGCCTGCTTTCCGGAAATGACTATCAATTGTTTTTATCTGTTTCTGTACTAACCATGGCCGCGACTCCATTTATTATTGCTTTGGCACCCCGAATTGCGGATAGTAGGTTGCTGAAACGGTTACCGGGAAAGTTAAAAACCGGGTTATATCCTAAAAAGGAGATAAGAGAGACAAAAAAGCAAGACCACCTTATTATAATTGGATATGGAGTTAACGGAAGAAATTTGGCTCGAGCAGCCAAAGCGGCCAATATCCCTTATACGATAATTGAGATGAACCCTGATACAGTTCGTACCGAGAAGGCAAGGGGTGAGCCTATTCAGTATGGAGATGCAACGAGTGAATCGCTACTGAAAAATGCAAATATCAAAGAAGCCAAAATTTTAGTTGTGGCTATTTCCGACCCTGCTGCCACTAACAGAATTACCCGGATGGCACGACAGTTAAATCCCACAATTTATATTATTGTGCGGACACGTTTTATTCAGAGAATAAAGCCGCTATATACATTAGGTGCAGATGAAGTTATCCCGGAAGAATTTGAGACGTCGGTAGAGATTTTTACAAGGGTTCTCATGAAATATCTCGTACCGAAGGATGAGATTAATAAATTTATATCTGAAGTAAGATCAGATAGTTATGAGATGTTAAGAAAGCCTAAAAAATTGCTGCGTTGATGAATTTAACCAACAATTATAAAAGTAGAAAAGTCTAAAAACTATACTTTATTTTTGCATAGACCATATCATTTTCATTATACTGACCAAACCGGCCTGTATCACCGGTGAAGATATTTGCCCCAAACAATATTTCAAATCCATCCGATAAATCATAATATATTCTCGGGCGAATCAGTGCGTCTTTATTATTCAGACCGATATAGGAAAATAATTCCAGGGTTAGCGTTTCCCGGAGAAAATCTCCCCTGGCCAGCAACGTCATTGTGTTTTCAAATTCATCCTGAATAATATCTTCATTATAATTAAGAATAAACTGTTGTATAAACTGACCGCTCAGATAGATACCCCCTAGTGTATAGTCTAAACCGAGAAGATAATACAGATAGTCTTTTTGAACCACACCATCGACAAGTGTTGGGTCCACTGAATTAAAATATTTACCATTGTAATATGCACCCTCTCCGCGGAATACCCATCCGCTAAGTGTGGTACCGAAACTCCCACCGCCGATTCCCAACCGATGGTGTTGTGGTATCACCGTTATCCCGGTTAATTGATGTGAGACCGAATCTATAGTTTTTGTGGTATGTAATGTGGGGTCATCATCCAGGGCATAGCCAGCCATTATCTCAAAATCTATCAATGATGTCATAACCGAATATTTGGCAAACAAATCGCTGTTTTCAACAGAACCTTTTACATCCTGCTTTGAATCATCGATTTGTGGTTCCATAGGAAAATCCAATTTTGGAAACCAGATAGAGCCTTCGGCGGGCATGCGCGTTGGGGTAAAGACCGGGATCCAGACCAGTTCAAAGGTATTATCGCCCATGTAATAATCAAATTTCACAGCCGTTACTCCGATACGAATCTCATTAAAATCAGGGAGTAAGAACTCTCGTAGATCTTTTGGCGAAACAATATCGGTAATAAAAACGCCATCCGCTTTACCCCAAATGATTTGCTGCTTACCGATACGTACATCCATGGTTTCAAAATAGATATCCATAAAAATTTCGCGAAGATCGATCTCCAGTTTATTGTCCGAAAAATGATACATATAGGGATTTGCTTTAAAAGCCACATTATCCCTGCCGTGCTCGAATTTTAAATCAAGTGTGTTCTGAATGATGGCATACTCACCGGTTTTAAGAAGAATACCCGTATAATTCCGGACAAATCCGTTCAAACTTGTTGTCTGAGAATGAAGATAACCGGCAAGTAGTAAAAAAAGAAACAGAATCGATCGTTTCATTTTATTCCTCTTTTCATCATGCGCTCAGTAAACTTACTGTCGGGAACCCCGATATCTACTTTCAAATTTTCCAGCAGCATATCCGTGGTGTGATCTTTTTGAATATTGTGCATCTGACTATGCAGGATAATCCAGTAATCTTTAATTTTGTCATATTTCTTAACCGTCAGTGTTTTTAAAAATTCTTCATCTTCATCATAGAATTCCTTTTTCAAACCGATCCATTTGTCCTTGATAATCCAGGTAACTGTACGTGAATACATGTATTCCTCTTCCTTAGGAATACTTTCCACAACATAACAGTCTTCACTGTTCAATTTTTCTTCGCGCAATAGTTTATGGTCATCTGCTGATGGATGGCGGTCGCCTAAATCGTCATAGGTGAAATCCGAACCCATAAAAGAATCACTCTTGCTGTCGCTGGAAATACGTTTCACTTTTTTAAGCGCCGGCAGATATATCCACTGGTCGTCGTCGCGTCCGGCTTCATCGTAACTCCAGTTCATAAAAGATGTATTACGCACATCGGCGGGAGATATAAAAAACATGATTTTCTTTTCTTCCTCTTCAAAGTTTTTTATAAATTGTTGAATCTCACGAACTCTTTGGTCGCCACGCGAATTGATCAGGGTCATGGTCAGTTTGCCCTCCTGATCGTTTCCGGTCGATCGGTCATAAACCTTTTGAATAACATCCAATCCGTTGAGTTTGTCTTGCGCTATTACACTTGTTGCCGCTACAAGAACTATGACTAAAAATAGATTCACTGTGTACTTCATTTTAAACCTCCATTAGAATGATTAGTCTGATTAATTCATAAATTTTAGATTTATCAAATAGTGACAGTAAAGTTTCCCCTTAAAAAAGGGGACTAACCTCCTTTGCTCAGGCTGTTACAGAATACACAATATTAAACAATATTACTGTGCCTTTCTCAGAAATTGTCATTCCCGCGGAAGCGGGAATCCATTGAAAAACAACCTCTTACGTAAAAAAATATTTGGATCCCTGCTGGAGTTTACCCCTTTGGATTCCTGCTTTCGCAGGAATGACAAAAGGAGCAGGGATGACATTTTGGTTCTGATTTCATTAATCTGCATCACCCTTTGCTAAGGGGGAATTAAATC